>NZ_JBIUBX010000025.1:0-164101 GCF_044548445.1 Streptomyces sp. NPDC052016 | reverse complement strand
TGCGGTCGCGAGGGTGTCCAGGTTGTTCGTCACACAACGATCTTGGACACCCTCGTTCACGTCTGTACGGGCACCCCTTGGAATAGATCATCTAGGCGGTGACGTCCTTCGCCGTGAAGCGCGCCCAGGCCGCCGAGCCGAAGACGGCCGCGTACAGGGCCTGCAGACCGAGGTTCCTGCGCAGTTCCTCCCAGTAGACCGGTTCGCGCATCAGGTCGGCGAAGGACAGCCAGTAGTGGGAGAACAGGTACGGCTGGATCGCGTGCAGCTGCGGGATCTGGTCGAGGATCTGGACGGTGATCAGCAGTCCCACGGTCGTCGCCATCGCCGCGATGCCGCTGTCGGTGAGCGTGGAGACGAAGAGGCCCAGCGCCGCCACACCGAGCAGGGACGCGGCGACGACCAGCGCGATCAGCAGGGCTCTGGCCAGGCCCTCGGCGAAGGTGATGCGGGTGCCGGAGATCGTGGTGAGGTCGCCGAGGGGGAACAGCAGTGCCCCGACCGCGAGCGCCGAGACGGCGACGACGAGGGTGGCCAGCAGGCAGAAGGCCGTCGTGGTCGCGTACTTGGCGAGCAGGAGCCGGGTGCGGCCGGCGGGGGCGACCAGCAGGTAGCGCAGGGTGCCGGCGTTCGCCTCCCCGGCGATCGCGTCGCCCGCGACGACCCCGACGGCCATCGGCAGGAAGAAGGGCAGCGTCGCCGCCAGGGCCGTGAACACCAGGAACAGGCCGTTGTTGGTGATCTGCGCCATGAACGCCGGCCCCTCGCCGCCGCCACCCTGCGGCCCGGCGGTCGAGCCGTCACCGGTCTCGATCTTCACGGCGATCCCGACCAGGACCGGTACGGCGGCCAGCACGCCCAGCAGGGCGAGGGTGCGCCAGCGCCGGAGGGTGGTGACGAACTCGCTGCGGAAGAGGCCGAGGGTCCACAGCGGGGACGGCGCGGCGGAGAGCCTCTCCGTCCCTGCCGTCCGGTCACCGACGTCAGCCCGCGACATCGAACCCCTCCCCCGTGAGTGCCACGAACGCGTCCTCCAGCGAGGCCCGTTCCATGCCGAAGCCCCGCACGCGGACGCCCGCCGCCACCAACGCGGCGGTGACGTCCCCCAGTTCGCGGCCCGGGTCGGCGGGCGGGTCGCCGGTGACCCGGTCCTCGCCGACGACGACGTCGCCGACGCCCTGCTCCTTCAGCACGCGGGCCGCGTCCGCGGTGTCCGGGGTGGTCACGACGAGCCGGCCGCGTGCCCGCGCCGCCAGGTCGGCCACCGGGCCCTGCGTGAGGAGACGTCCGCGTGCCATCACGGCCGCGTGCGTGCAGACCTGCTCGATCTCGTCGAGGAGGTGGGAGGAGAGGAAGACGGTGGTGCCGTCGGCGGCCAGCTCGCGGACGAGGACGCGGATCTCGCGCATCCCCTGCGGGTCCAGCCCGTTGGTCGGCTCGTCGAGGACGAGCAGGCGACGGGGCTGGAGCAGGGCGGCGGCCAGGCCGAGCCGTTGCTTCATGCCGAGCGAGTAGGCCTTCGCCTTCTTGCCGGCGGCGGCCGTGAGCCCCACCCGCTCCAGCGCCGCTTCGACGCGCGCACGCCGGGTGCGCGGGTCGGCGGTCGGGTCGGCGGCGTCGTAGCGCAGGAGGTTGTCCCGGCCGGAGAGGAAACCGTAGAGGGCGGGGCCCTCGATCAGGGCCCCGACCTGCGGCAGCACGGCGCGGGAGGCCCGTGGCATGGGCCGGCCCAGCACCCGCGCCGTGCCGGAGGTGGGCTCGATGAGGCCCATCAGCATGCGGATCGTGGTGGTCTTGCCGGAGCCGTTCGGACCGAGGAAGCCGAAGACGCTGCCCGCCGGGACGGCCAGGTCGAGGCCGTCGACGGCGAGCTGTCCGCCGCGGTAGCGCTTGGTGAGGGCGCGGGTGTGGATGACGGTGTCCACGCTGTCGTCCGCACCGTGCGCCACGCTCCCGGGCGCCTGCGCCGCGCCGTCGTCCATCGGCTCCCCCGATCGTCGTACTCGTCAGGGTACTGACCGCCCCTGCCCGCTCCCGCCCGCTTGCTCCTCCCCGCTCAGGCCCGCTCGGTCACCGCTCGGATTCGGCGGCCTTGACGAGCGCGTCCTTGGTGACCGCGCCGACGTAGACCTTGCCGTCGTCCGTGACCAGGGCGTTGATCAGGCGGGTGGAGAAGACGGTGCCGGAGCCGAACTCGCCGGTGACCTTGTCGCCGAAGGAGTCCAGGAAGCCGCCGAGACCGCCCGCTTCCGCGGGAAGGTCGTCGGAGGAGGGGACGCCCTCGCCGCCGGTGTCGAAGGTGGCGACGGAGGTCCAGCCCTCACCGAGGACGTTCAGACCGGCCAGGTCCCTGCCGAAGTCCTCCTCGGCGAGCTCGCCGGAGTGCTCCGGCGCCTCGGCCGCGTCCTCCTCGGTCACCTTCGCGCCCTTGGGCGGGGTGAAGTCGAAGGTGGAGGCGGCCGGCTTGGTGAAGCTGACCTGGGTGAAGCCGGCGTCCACGACGGCGGCGCCGCCGCTCGCCGGGGTCAGGGTGAACTTCAGCGGCAGGCCCGTCTTCGCGTCCACGGCCACGCTGACCGCGCCGACGGTCGAACCGGACTGCTTCGGCTTCACCAGCAGCTTGTAGGCGTCCCGGCCGGCGACCTGCACGGTGCCGTCGACGGTGACCGAGGTGGTGTCATCCACGGCCTTCAGGGCTTCCTCGGCGAGCGCCTTGGGCGTGGCCGGAACGAGCGTCTCCTCCTTGGCCCCCTCCTCGACGGTGGAGTGGTAGACCTCGTTGGAGGAGCTGTCGTAACCCCAGACGTTCTTGCCGTTGTGGATGAGGCTGTACTCGGCGGCGTTCTCCAGCAGGGAGAGCTTCTGCCTGTCGGGGCCGTCGGCGGCGACGCGCAGGGTGTGCGTGCCGGAGGCCAGTTCGGTGAGCTTGGCCGAGGGGTCGGCGGAGGAGCCGTCCGTCTCTCCCGTGGCGCCGGAGAGCAGCCCGCTCTCCAGGCCGCCCAGGTCGGGCAGACCCAGATCGGTGGTGATCTTCACGGTGCCCGAGAGCTGCTGTACGTCCGATGCGGCGATCTTCTCGATGAGCTGCTGTGCGGTGATCTTCGGCAGGTCGGGGTCGCCCGAGTCGGCGATCGCCGGGACGAGCCCGATCGTCGCCGCCGCGACACCCGCCACGGTGACCGGAACGACGTACCGTGCGGCCTTGCGCCGTCCGACGCGCAGGTCGTCGGCCTCCCCGGCGTGCGTGCTGTCGTCGGATGCGTACGGTGCCATGTGTGCCTTACCTCCGTCGTCGGCGGCGGCTGGTCATCTCGCGAACGTCCACCCCAAGCCGCCATTCTCACCCGAATCGGTGAGGAGTGGTGTTTTCCGTGGTCTCCATCTGACCAAATCGGCCAGGGAGATTCGTCAACCCGAGGACTCAACTCCGCCTACACCTGCGGTATGACACGGAAAGGGGTGGCCGGGGGTTACCCGTAGGGGGCGTGGCATGGTCCCAGCCCCGGAACCCCGGGCCTCGCACGGCCCCGGCCCCGGACAACCCCGGAGCTTCGCCCCGGCCCCGGTACGCGCCCCGCCCACGGGTGTGGTCCGCCGGGTGCGGGTCCGTCGGGGCCGGTCGCGCAGTTCCCCACGCCCCTGAGTGGGTCCACTTGGCGTCGGCCGTGCGAGGGCGCCGGGGTTCCGCGGCTGGGCATGCGGCCCCCTGGGTCCCACGGCTGTCCCCGCCTGTGGGAGGCCGGCGTCTCAGGAGGCCGACCCCGCCGGGCGACAGGGCGGAGAACCCTCACCCAGCCCGGTGCACCACCGCGTCGCACAGCTCCATCAACGCCCCCTTCGCCCCGCAGTCCCGCAACGGCGCCAGCGCCGCCCGCGCCTCCTTCGCGTACCGCACGGTGTCCGCCCGAGCCTGTTCCAGCGCGGGGTGGGCCCGCAGCGCGGCGAGCGCCTCGGTGAGCCGTGCGTCATCGCTCAGGTCGGAGTCCAGCAGCTCGCAGAGCGCGATGTCCTCCGGCAGGGACAGCCGGGCCGCCCGCTCCCGCAGCCGCAGCACCGGCAGCGTGGGGATGCCCTCCCGGAGATCCGTCCCCGGCGTCTTCCCCGACTCGTGCGAGTCCGACGCGATGTCGAGCACGTCGTCCGCGAGCTGGAAGGCGACCCCGAGCCGCTCCCCGTACTGGGTCAGCACGTCCACGACCGTGTCGTCGGCGCCGGACATCATCGCCCCGAACCGGCACGACACCGCCACCAGCGATCCGGTCTTCCCGCCGAGCACGTCGAGGTAGTGCTCGACCGGATCCCGCCCGTCCTGGGGTCCCGCGGTCTCCAGGATCTGCCCGGTGACCAGCCGTTCGAACGCCTCCGCCTGCACCCGCACCGCCTCGGGTCCGAGGTCGGCGAGGATGTGCGAGGCCCGGGCGAACAGGAAGTCCCCCGTGAGGACCGCGACCGAGTTCCCCCACCGGGTGTTGGCGCTGGGCACCCCGCGCCGTACGGACGCCTCGTCCATCACGTCGTCGTGGTACAGCGTGGCCAGGTGGGTGAGCTCCACCACCACGGCCGACGGCACCACACCGGGTGCGTAGCGATCACCGAACTGCGCCGCGAGCATCACCAGCAGCGGCCGGAACCGCTTACCGCCCGCCCGCACCAGGTGCTGGGCGGCTTCCGTGATGAACGGCACCTCACTCTTGGTGGCCTCGAGCAAGCCTTCCTCGACAGCCGCCAAACCTGCCTGGACATCGGCTTCCAGAGCCTGGTCCCGCACGCTCAGCCCGAACGGCCCGACGACGGTCACGAGGAGTCTCCTGTCTGCTGGCGTCTACCGGCGATTACACGGTTTGTCGATAGGTCGCTGCCATCACTCGAGTCAGCGTATCCGGTCACGTTTCGATCACTGATAAAGCCCCCACGTCCCCCGGCCCCCAGGTCGCCCGACCAGAAGGCGACGGGAGGCGCCCGGATGAGCACGGGCGGCTTCGGATCACGACCGGTATGTTTCTGATCATTCGACATGAAAGGACATTTATCGACTGACCAGGAAGTAGGGATTCATGTCCCGCGCGGAGGAAGACGTCGATTCCGACGACCGGCAGCCCCTTCCACGCACTCCGCACCCCGTCCACCGACCTCCCGGGGGCTCCGCTCATGCACAACCGTCCGTCCTTCCCCTACGAGACGGCCCACGAGGACCTGCGCATCCCGCTTCCCGACGGAACGCGCCTGTACGCGCGCGTGTGGCGACCGCTGACGAACGAACCGGTACCCGCGCTGCTCGAATACCTGCCGTACCGCCTGACCGACTGGACCGCGCCCCGCGACTGGCAGCGCCATCCCTGGTACGCGGGCCACGGCTACGCCTCCGTGCGGGTGGACGCGCGCGGGCACGGCAACAGCGAGGGCGTGCCGGGCGACGCGTCCGCGGTCACGGAAGCGGCGGACGGGGCGGCCGTGGTCGAGTGGCTGGCCTCCCAGCCCTGGTGCGACGGCAAGGTGGGCATGTTCGGCATCTCGTGGGGCGGCGTCGACCCCCTCCGGGTCGCGGCCCTCGCGCCCGAGCCGCTCAAGGCGGTCGTCACGGTCTGCGCCACGGACGACCGCTATGACAACGACGTGCACTATGCGGGAGGTTCCGTCCTCGCCGCCGGTCTGCACGCCCGGGCCGCGGCCCTGCTCGCCTTCTCCTCCCGCCCGCCCGACCCGCGGTACGTCGGCGACGCCTGGCGGGAGATGTGGCCGGCCCGCCTGGAGGCCGTGGAGCCTGCCGGTCACACCTGGCTGGCCCACCCGACCCGCGACGCGTACTGGCGGCAGGGCAGCGTCCGCGAGAACTACGGCGCGATCGAAGCGGCCGTCCTGGCGGTCGGGGGCTGGCACGACCCGTACCGCGACACGGTGCTCGGGCTCGTCGAGCACCTCCCGTCCGACCGGGTGCGCGGCCTGATCGGCCCGTGGTCGCACCAGTACCCGGACCGCGGACTGCCGCCCGGCCCCGCGATCGGCTTCCTCCGGGAGACCCTCCGCTGGTGGGACCACTGGCTGAAGGGCCGGACCGCATCCGACGGCGCCTCCCCCGCAGGCGTCCTGGCCGAGCCGCTCCTCCGGGCCTACGTCATCGGCTCCCACGCCCAGGCCACGGCCCACGCCGCCCTGCCCGGCCGCTGGGTCGGCGAGCCCGCCTGGCCCTCCCCCGGCGTGAGCAGCGTCACGTACACCCTCCGCGGCGCCCCCGTCCTGGTGCGCTCGCCGATGCACACCGGGGTGGACGCCGGCCGTCTGCTCCCCATCGGCCACGAGGCCGACCTGCCGCCGGACCAGCGGGCGGAGGACGCGCGGTCGGCCTGCTTCGATTTCCCGGTGGCCGAGGAGACCTGGGTGCTGGGGCGGCCCCGGGTGCGGCTGCGGCTGACGTGCGAGGTGCCGCGCGGGCAGGTCGTCGCGCGGGTGTGCGACGTGGCGCCCGACGGCTCCTCGACCCTGGTCACGCGCGGGGTGCTGAACCTCTCCGCCCGTCACGGCCGGGACCGGTCCGTGCCCTGGACGCCGGGCGCGACGGAGGACGTGGCCTTCGCGCTGAACGGCATCGGGTACGCCGTCCCGTCCGGCCACCGCATCCGTCTCGCCGTCTCCTCGGCGTACTGGCCGTGGGTCTGGCCCGAGCCCGGGTCGGCGGCGGGCTTCACCCTGGACCCGGCGGGCAGCGCCCTGGAGTTGCCGGTGCGGACCCGGGACACCGGCCCCGCGGTCGCCTTCGAGGAGGCCGGGCAGTCCCCGCCCCTGGGGGTGACCCACGGGGTGGCGGCCGACGGATGGAGCCCGGACACCCTGGACGAACCGCGTCCGGAACGGCGGGTGGTGCGGGACGTCGCCGAGGGCGCGTGGCGGCTGGAGTTCGATCCCGGCCACGGCGGCACGCGCGTGTACCCCGACGGACTGGAGTTCACCGAGGACGCGCTGGAGACGTACACCATCGCCGAGCACGACCCCCTCACGGCCCGTGCCCGCTCCGACTGGTCGATCCGGCTGCGCCGCCCGGAGCCGGCGTGTGAGGCGGTCGTGCGGACCCGCTCGGAGATCATCTGTGACGGCGTCGACTTCTTCACCTCCGACGAAGTGGTGTGCACGGCGGGCGACGAAGTGGTGTTCCACCGGACGTGGGAGAAACGCGTCCCTCGCACACCGCTCTAGCTCCGCCCCTTAAAACGGACTTGGGATTTATTGTCCGATTCACCCCTCTTGTCGACGCTGGTGACTTGGCTCACTTCGCACATCGAGCCATCCCTGGAACCGGATCCCGCAATTCCACTTCTGTGCTGGGGCAGTTGACGGTTTCCAGCAGCAAAGGATCAAGCACCCCATACACACCTGATCAAGGTCATTACGCCTGTTCCACGAATCAGCCACTTGTTCCGGACATGTGCTCTCGCATACGTTCCCGCCCAGTCGGGCGGACCGCCGAATCCTGCCGCCGCCCTTCACCACCCATCGACGAACCACTCGCACGGCAGGAGCGGGGGACCCAGGTAGAACGCCGGGCCGTACGTCACGCACGTACCGGACCGGCTCGGGGTGAAGTCGCGTCGCCGTACCCCTACGGCGGCCGGCCGGGCACCTCCCAGCCCGAACCCGACAGCTCACCTCGCAGGCGACGGAGAGGAACTTCGCCATGCCCGCTGCCGCTCAGCCCCGCCGCAACCGCCGCCCCCGCCTCGCCCGCACCGTCGCCGCCGTCTGCACCGGCGCCGCCGTGCTCGCCCTCCCGCTGGTCGGCGCCACCAGCGCCTCCGCCGCCACCACGCCGTCGGGCACCACCCTCGCCGGCTACCCCAACAACCTCGACGGCTGGATCCGCCAGTCCCTCGCCATCATGGCGGAGCGGGGCATTCCGGGCACGTACAACGGCATCCACCGCAACATCATGCGCGAGTCCTCCGGCAACCCGAAGGCCATCAACCTCTGGGACTCCAACGCGGCCAAGGGCACCCCGTCCAAGGGCCTGCTCCAGGTCATCGACCCGACCTTCGCCGCGTACCACGTGCCCGGCACCGCCTACGACCCGTACGACCCGGTCGCCAACATCACCGCGGCCTGCAACTACGCGGCGGACCGCTACGGTTCGATCGACAACGTGTTCGGCGCGTACTGACCGGACCTTCCGTCCCCTCTAGGGGAAGAGGCGCTCGAGGACGACGGCCACGCCGTCGTCCTCGTTCGACGTCGTCACCTCGTCGGCCACCGCCTTCAGTTCGGGGTGGGCGTTGGCCATCGCCACGCCGCGCGCCGCCCAGTCGAACATCGGGATGTCGTTGGGCATGTCACCGAAGGCGATCGTGTCCTGGGGCCGCAGACCCAGGTGTTCGGCGGCCAGCGCCAGGCCCGTCGCCTTGGTGATGCCGCACGGCTGGAGCTCCACCGTGCCCGGCCCCGACATGGTGACGGTCGCGAGCGAGCCGACCACCGAGCGGGCCGTCGCCGCCAACTCGTCGTCGGACAGGGCGGGATGGCGCAGCAGCACCTTGCTGATCGGCGCGCACCACAGGTCGTCGCGCGAGCCGACGCGCAGGGCCGGCAGGGTCGGGTGGGGCATCCGGTAGCCCGGCTCGATCAGCGTCAGCCCGTCCACCCCGTCCTGGTCGACGGCCGCGTACACCAGCCCGACCTCCGCCTCGATCTTGCCGAGCGCGGTCTCGGCCAGCTCCCGGTCCAGGGTGACCGACCACAGCAGACGGTCCGCGCCGGCGTCGTACAACTGCGCGCCCTGTCCGCACACCGCGAGCCCCCTGCTGTGCAGGTTCTCCAGCAGCGGCCGCACCCGGGGTGCCGGGCGGCCCGTCACCACCAGGTGGCGGGCGCCGGCGGCCGCCACCCGCGCGAGCGCGTCGAGCGACCGGTCGGAGAAGGTGTCGTCGCCGCGGAGCAGCGTTCCGTCCAGGTCGGTGGCGACGAGGGGGTACGCGCAGCGCGCGGCATCTGCGAAGGGTGCGGCCATGATCAGAGAATACGGATTCCGGCCGCTCCCAACTCACCGGCCGTTCAGCCCGATCGGCCGCCGGCGCACGGACCGGGGCCCTGCGGAAGCAACAGCTTTCTGACGCAACGCCGGGTACGGACCGGTTAAAGGCCTCTGCACCGGTTGGCAACAAGATGGTCCGCTACCTACCGCCCGAACTGCCAGGAGCGGTACCGTCCAGGTGTCCAGGGGGGACTTGATCGGGGGGTCAGGTTGAGCAGTGGACGTATTCGCGTGCTGAGGCCGGAGGATCTCGGCGAGGGGGAGCGAGAGCGGTGGCGGGCGCTGCGCGCCGCGTCCACCGTCCCGCGCAACCCGTTCATGGAGCCGGAGTTCGCCGCCGCCGTGGGCCACGTACGGCCCCGCGCGCGGGTGGCGGTGGTGTACGAGGGGCGGGAGCCGGTCGGCTTCCTGCCCCACGAGCGGGGCCGTCTCGGCCGGGGCCAGGCCCTCGCGTACGGCGTCTCGGACGCCCAGGGAGCCGTGCTGAGCCCGGGCATCGGGCTGGACGCGGACGAACTGGGGCGGGCGTGCTCCCTGTCCAGTTTCGCCTTCGACAACCTGGAGGCGGAGCAGGGGCTGTTCGTCCCGCACGCGGCCGCCGAGTACGCGTCCTACGTCATCGACGTGGAGAAGGGGTACGAGACCTACGAGTCCGTACTGCGGGCGCAGTCGCCGAAGTTCCTGAAGACGACGCTCGCCAAGGAACGCCGGCTGGGCCGCCAGGCCGGGCCGCTGCGGTTCGTGTTCGACGAGCGCGACCCGGCCGCGCTGCGCACGCTCGTCGCGTGGAAGTCGGCGCAGTACCGCAGGACCGGCCGCCGGGACCGGTTCGCGCAGGAGTGGATCACCCGGCTCGTGGCCACGCTCGCCGAGACGCGCGCCCCGGAGTGCTCCGGCACGCTGTCCGTCCTCTACGCCGGTGAGCAGCCGGTCGCCGCGCACTTCGGGCTGCGCTCGGCGACCGTTCTGGCCTGCTGGTTCCCCGCGTACGACCCGGACTTCGCGAAGTACTCGCCCGGCCTGGTGCTCCATCTGCGGATGGCCGAGGCGTCGGCGTCCGAGGGCATCGGCCTGCTCGACCTGGGGCGGGGCGCGGCCGAGTACAAGGACTCGCTGAAGACGGGAGAGCTTCCCGTCTACGAGGGAGCGTGGACGCGTCCGGGGGCGGGCGCCGCGCTGCACTGGCTCAGCCGTGAGCCCGCGCGCCGCGCACACCACTTCGTGCGCCGCCGGCCGAGGCTCGCGTCGGCGGCCGCACGGGTGCTGCGGAGCGCGGGCCGGTTGCGCCGGTCGTGAGGGCAGGGGGCTCATGCCAGGGAGAGGATCAATGAGAGCAGGGGGGTCGTGGTTCATGTCCCGCGCACGTGTGGAGCAGGAGATCCGGAGGTTCCTCGACATCGGGCCGGTCCAGGTCGCCGAACTGGACCTGCAGGGGGCCGAGGCCACCCTCAGACCCGGCCCCGGCAGCCCGCCCGTCACGCACGGCCAGGTGTTCCTCCTGGTCAGGAGGGACGGGCGGCCGATCGGCACCCTGCTCGGGCTGGTCCCGGAGGGCGCCGACCCCAAGGCCGCCCTCGCCGGGCCGGCCCGGGAGCGGTTCGCCGCGGAGGCCGCCGCCGCCGAAGCTCCTCCGACGCCGCACACCGGTGTGCCGCACACCAGCGTCGTCATCGCCACGCGCGAACGGGCCGACCGGCTCGCCCACGCGCTCGACTCGATGCTCGCCCAGGACCACGCGGACTTCGAGATCGTCGTCGTCGACAACGCGCCCGTCACGGACGCCACCCGGGACCTGGTCGAGTCCAAGTACGCCGAGCGCGTCCGGTACGTGACCGAGCCGGTGCCCGGTCTGGCCGCCGCGCACAACAAGGGCGTCGAGGCCGCGCGCGGCGAGGTGATCGCCTTCACCGACGACGACGTCGTCGCCGACCCGCGCTGGCTCACCGAACTCACCGCGCCCTTCGCCGCCGACCCCGGCCTCGGCTGCGCCACCGGCCTGATCCTGCCGGCCAGGCTGCGGACACCGGCCCAGGTGCTGCTGGAGAGCCACGGCGGCTTCGCGAAGGGCTTCACGGCCCGCACGTACGACCCCGCTGACCCGCCGGCCGACGAGCCGCTGTTCCCGTTCACGGCGGGCCGGTTCGGGTCCGGGGCCAACATGGCCTTCCGCGCCGACGTGCTGCGCGCGGTCGGCGGCTTCGACCCGGCGACCGGCGCCGGCACGCCCGCCCGCGGCGGCGACGACCTCTACGGCTTCGTCCGCGTCCTGGCCCAGGGCCACCGCCTGCACTACACGCCCCAGGCCCTGGTCTGGCACCACCACCGCGAGACCTGGCGTGACCTGGAGACCCAGGCGTACGGCTACGGCGCCGGCCTCACCGCCTATCTCACCGCGATCCTCGTCAACCGGCCCGGCCTGCTGCCCGCGTTCCTCGCCCGCCTGCCCCGGGGCCTGGCCCACGCGCGCGCACTGACCGCGACCCGGGAGGCGGACGCCGGGGGCGCACCGGGCGGCCACGACGACCGGAGCCATCCGTGGCCACGGCGTCTGTCCCGGTTGCAGCGCCGGGGGATGGCGTACGGGCCCGTCGGCTACCTGCGGGCCCGGCGGGCGTTGCGGGCGGCCGTGGTCTCCAGGGGGTCGCGATGAAGGGGGCCGAGGGCGGCAGAGACGGAACAGGCGGGGCGGGCGACGGGATGTCCGGGACAGGCGGGGCGGGCGACGCGATGTCCGGGGCGGGCGGTGCCGTGGTCGGGGCAGGCGGCACCGTGGCCGGGGCCGACGGCGTGATCGCCGGGGCGGGCGGCGCCGTGACCGGAGCCGACGGCGTGATGGCCGGGGCGGGCGGCGCCGTGACCGGAGCCGACGGCATGACGGCCAGGGCGGGCGGCACCGTGGCCGCCGGGGCGAGCATCCCCGTGTTCCTCTATCACGCCGTGATGGAGGACCCGCCCGACTGGATCGCGGAGTTCACCGTCACTCCGAAGCAGTTCGCGGCGCATCTCGACGCCGTCGTCGGCAGCGGCCGTACGCCCGTCACGGTCAGCGCGCTCGCCGACCACCTCGCCGGGCGGGCGCCGCTGCCCGCCCGGCCGGTGGTGCTGACCTTCGACGACGGCTTCGCCGACCTTCCGGGACCGACCGCCGAGGCCCTGGCCGGGCGCGGGCTGTCCGCCACCGCCTACCTCACCACCGGCGCCATCGCCCCGGGCGGGCGCAGCCTGCTGCCACCCGCCCCGATGATGACCCTGGACCAGGCGGCGGGACTGGAGCAGTACGGCATGGAGGTCGGCAGCCACACCGTCACGCACGCCCAGCTCGACACCCTGGCCCCCCGGGACCTCGCGCGTGAGCTGCGCGACTCCCGCGCGGTGCTGGAGGACGCCCTCGGCCACGGCATCCGCCATCTCGCCTACCCGCACGGCTACAACAGCGGGCGGGTGCGGCGCATGGCGGCCGCCGCAGGCTACGAGACGGCCACCGCCGTACGGCACGCGCTCAGCTCGGACCGGGACGAGCGGTACCGCATCGCCCGGCTCATCGTGCGGCGCGGCCACACCCTCGCCGACGTGGAGGGCTGGCTGGCGGGCGAGGGGGCACGGGTCGCGCCGTACCGGGACGGCGCGAAGACGGTCGCGTGGCGGTGGTACCGGCGGGCCCGCGCGGTGGTGCGCGGACCCGTGTTCGCGGGCTGAGGGCCGGCGGGCGGGCGGTCCCCGGCGCTGTTCCCCGACTCGGTGTGCGGGCTGCGGAGTACGGGCTACGCGCTGGCTACGGGCTACGGACCGGGGGCTGCCGGCTATGGACCAGGGGCTGCCGGCTACGGACCAGGGGCTGCCGGCTACGGACCAGGGGCTGCCGGCTGCGGCTGCGGACCGCGGTCTCCGGCCGCCCGGCTCCGTGCTCCCCGTGCCGTGCCGGCTGCCCCGGCGGCTCGTCGCGGCGCCTCATCCGAACGGCTGGTTGAGGTAGGGGTCGGAGACCGCCTCGCGCAGGCTGTCCCACGCCCGGTCGCCGGCCACCGCGAGATCGCAGTGGGGGCCGGGGTCGCGGTAGTTCCACTGGAGCGCGGCCTTGACGCCCGTCAGGCTCTTGAGGACCTTCGGCACCTGCGCGTACCACTCGGCCTGGCGGCCGGGCCGTGCCGGGTCGTTCGCGGTGCCGAACTCCGAGAGCATCAGCGGCTTGTCGTCGGAGATGTTCTCGCGGATCCAGTCGTGCGTGGCCCGCTGCGTCTGGGCGAAGGTCAGCCAGCCCGCCCCGTGACACCGGTAGTAGTTGTACTGGTTGTAGGCGACCCAGTCGACGTACTCGTCGCCGGGATACATCCGCTTGATCAGGTCGGCGTGCTCCAGGTAACCGGTGGTGATCCAGGTCCACACCACGTTGGTCACGCCCAGCTGCCGGAACCGGTCGTGGATGTGCCGGTAGGCGCGGACGTAGTCCTCCGGGGTGCCGTTGGCCGGGGTGCGGGTGTCCATCTCCAGGTCGAAGGAGAGGAAGACCTTCTTCCCGTACTCCTTGACGCGCCGGGCCTGGACGTCGATGACGGACGCGTCGAGGTCGCCGTCGGCTATCTGCTTCCAGGTGGGCTGCTGGGCCTTCGTGCCGCCCCACCACTTGCTCTCCCAGGAGAGCAGCAGCAGACGGTCGTCGGCCGCGACCCGCCGCTCCTCCTCGGTGAGCAACTGCCCCTCCAGGCGGTCGCCTTCGACGAGGGACATGTCGTGGTAGGTGTACACGATGTCGAGCTTGCGGCCGACGCGCTTCTCGTAGTCGCGGACCTTCTGGGAGAGATTCTTCTTGGTGTGCGGGACGAAGGCGCCGAACCAGGCTCCGCAGGGCGGTTCGAGGAGCGCCGTCGGGGCGCACTCACCGCCCGTGGCGGAGGGCCGGGCCCCGGGGCCGGCCACCCCCGGTCCGGAGGCGTCGCGCAGGAGCAGGACGGCGGTCAGGACGGCGCACAGGGCCGTGGCGACCGCCAGTAAGCGGTGACGGGGCCGGTGGAGCACACGGGGTTCGCGCGGGCGCCGGTGACGGTGGCTGCGGCCGTGGCCATATCGGTCTGTGTCGCTTCTGCTGTCGCTGTTGCTGTCGCTGTTGCTGTCGCTGTTGCGGTGGGTGGGGCGGTCGTCGCCGGGCGGGCGATCGTCGCCGAAAGGGTGGAGCAACCTCACAGAGCAGAACCCTTCCCAGTCCTCGGCGGGGAGGCGCGCAGCCGCGGGCAGAACGCGGCGAACGTGGTCAGCAGCGTGAGCGTGAGCAGGACGCGCTGCGCGCTGTAGGCGTGTGTGGCGATGAAGACCGTCGCGGCGACCAGCACGACGGCCACGCTCACGAAAACGGTCAGCATCAGTCGTTCCAGCAGGTCGGAGTGGCGTTCGAAGGCCGGGTCCCGAAGCTCGACCGGCCCCGCGGCGGGGGCCGTGGCCAGCGCGGGCCCGCAGATTCTGAGCAGGGCGGCGCCTGGCCCGGCGGCGAGGAAGAGGATCATCGCCGCGCCCCGCAGCGGGGAGCCGCCGGGCAGCGCCAGGGCGGACAGGGCGAGCCAGCCGCCGAACGGGGGCAGCATCCGGACGACGAGTTCCTGCGGGGTCACCGGCCCGCCTCCTTCAGTACGTAGGCCGAGCCGGCGTCGTTGGCGGCCACCCGCTCGAACAGGGGGGACCCGGCGACGGACTGTTCGATGCGCTCCAGTCGGCCCCCGGTGAGCAGGCCGTTCATCTCGGCGTCGGCGAACTGGCCGCGGGTGAACAGCAGATAGGCCCGGCCGGGCGCTTCCACGGCGGACATGTCACGCGCGAGGGTGGCCGCCGGATCGCTGACGATCCGGTCGACGTGCTCGCGGGCGTCGTCGAGGAACCAGTAGTGGTCCACTCTCCAGTACTGGTCGAACGCCAGCGGGTAGTTGCGGTCGGCGGCGACGACGAGGGAGTTGTCGGGGGCCTGGTCGAACACCTGCTGGACCAGGTCCACTTCGGCGGGCGGGAAGTAGCTGATGCGGTCCTTGCCGGAGTAGCTCGGCACGAAGGCGAGGGTGCCGGCGAGGAGCGCGAGCAGCGGCAGCCAGGCGTAGCGGCGCGGCTCGCGCCGTCCGCCGCCGTGGGGGCCGTACTGCCGGCTGTTCTCCCAGGCCGTCAGGGTGCGTACCTGCGGCAGCAGGGCCGCGGCAGCGAAGAAGGCCGCGCCGGGCAGCATGAACATCAGCACCCGGAAGATCATCTCGCTGCCGTAGCTGCTCGCGCCTAGCATCGGCAGCGGAGCGGCCGCGATCAGCAGCAGCGGCATCGCGCGGTGGCGCAGCACCGGCTGGCGCACTACGCCCACGACGGCCAGCAGCAGCACCGAGGCCGACAGCAGCCGGGCCACCCAGGACGTCGTCACCGCGCCCGTGCCGGTCGGGGTCGCGCCGTATCCGGTGGAGACGTTGCCGCCGATGTCGCCGATCGAGCGGATCATCTCCGGCATCGTCGCGGAGAGGAAGGGCAGCGCGGCCGTCAGGCACCACGCCAGGAAGATCACCGCGGTCGTGAGCAGCGGCACCTTGTCGCGGTAGCGGCGGACGAGGAACAGGGCTGCCAGCGTGACGATCAGCATGCCCGGGGTGAGCTGGTGCGAGATGACGACGGCGACGACCAGCAGGGTGAGCAGCACCGTCCACACCACCTGGCGCTGCTGCGCCGCCGTCTGGCCGGGGCGGCCGTAGCGCCGCAGGACGACGGCCAGTACGCCGAGGTGCAGGGCGAAGGCCACGGACTGGGGGGAGAAGTAGTCCTGGCCCACCCAGTTGGCGATGCAGAAGAGCCAGACCGCGGTCCAGATCAGGCGCCGGTCGTCGGTGAAGGTGCGGTAGATCAGCACCAGCGGGAGCAGCAGCATCAGGCTGGAGACCAGGGGCCACCAGGCCATGAACTGTGCGGCGGAGTCCACGCCGAGCAGCTTGACCAGGGTGGCCTGGGCGGCGAAGAACCCCGGCCACTGGTCGTAGACGGCCAGGTCGCCGAGCACGTCCTCGCCCTGCAACCGGCCCGCCGTCAGCAGGTGGTCGATGACCGCGTCGTGCTTCCACGCCCACGCGTACAGCGGCGTCGGGTAGAGCACGGCCTGGGTGGCGCGCTCCATCACCAGCAGGCCGAGCACGTACGCCGGCGCCCAGCCGGGGTGGCGGCGCGGGCCGCGCAGGGTGAGCCAGAAGCCGGCGGTGAGCAGCGCGAGGCCCGCCCAGAACGTGGGGTGCACCGCGGTGACCAGACCGAAGTCGTCGAGGTCGGAGACGTCGGTGTGGGTCACCGCCCAGCCCCACAGGGCGAGGGCGGTGAGCAGCGCGGGAGCAGGGTGGAGCGCGGCGTTCCGCCAGGGGCGTGCGGGTGGGAGGTCGGAGAGGTCGCCCACGGGCTCACCACCTGTCGGAGCGGGCGCCTCCGGTGCGGTCGCGGTTGCGGCAGCGGGTTTCGGCTGCGACGCGGTGGCGACGTCGGCTCCCGGGCCCGGTGCGGGCTCCGGCTCGGATCTCTCCCGTGAAGTGGTTGGCGGACGCACGACGGTTCCCCCCTGGCGTTTGGCTCTGAGCGTGATCAGTCGCTGGACGGGTCTCGGTTTCGATCGGTGGGACGGGTGTTCACGTACGAGGACCTCGGAGCGCGCGCGGACTCGGCGGACGGACGAAGGTTCGATTCCGCGGCGGACGGACGGTGGGGCGACTCCGCCGAGGACGGAGGGCCCGCGGGCTCCGTCGACGGCGGACGGTGGGCCGGCTCCGCGGCGGACGGAGGGCGCGCGGACACTGTCGACGGCGGACGGCGCGCGGCCTCCGCCGACGGCAGGCGGTCCGCGGCCTCCGTGGACGGCGGCCGGTCCGCGGCCTCCGTGAGCGGCAGACGGTCCGCGGGCTCCGTGAGCGGCAGACGGTCCGCGGGCTCCGTCGGCGGTTCGGCGCGGCGGAGCGACAGGAGCAGGACGAGCAGGAACAGCAGGACGAGCAGGGGCAGCGCGAGGGGCGCGAGCGCTTCTCTCCCCGCCCAGCCCCCCACGGCGGCGAGGTAGACGACCCCCCAGCGCGCCGCCCACGGCAGCCTCCCGCCGAGACGGTCGCCGAAGCGGTCGCCCACCCGGTCGAGCAGCAGCCACAGCGCCATCAGGCACAGCAACTGACAGACGGGCGGCACCCAGCGCAGCAGCGGCTCGGCCCCGGGCAGGCCCAGGGTCTCCGCGAAGAATGCGGCCGTTTCCCGGTAGAACGTCCCCCCCAGCGCCCGTGGTTCCCGGCCGAGGGCGATGGGCACGGAGTACAGGGCGAGCGCGACGAGCCCCAGCGCGACCCCCGGTAGCCGGACGTCGCGCCGCACGCCCAGGGTCACGGTGGCGACGAACAGCACGAGCAGCAGGAGCCCCGCGACGATCGCCGCGCCGGGCAGCCTGCCGAGCATCCCGGGCCCGCTCAAAGACGCGGCGAGCGTGTCGTCGACCGGCCCGCCGAGCCACGGCAGGTCCCGCAGCGCCGTCGAGAAGACGACGGCGGTGGCGCCGAGCAGGCTCCACAGCCCGGCGCGCAGCCACCGCTGACCGCGCTCGGACCACAGGCCGTTCCCCTCGTAGTCGGGCTCCGGCTCGGGCCGGCCGCCTCCGGTGCCTTCCGAGGGCGCGGTGTCCTTCTGGGGCCGGACGATCACGGCGAGGGTGTCCGCTTCCAGGGCCTCCCGCTCGTAACCGGGACGCCCTATGAACAGCGCGACGGTGTCCTCGTCGGAGGTGCCCCGCTCGTACTCCGCCCGGCGCGCCCAGCTCGTGCCGTACCCGGCCGTGGCGTTCAGCCGGGACCAGCGGGCGCCGTCCCCGGGAGTCGCGTCGGCGGGCGCCTGCGCGGGGGCCGCCCGGTCGGCGGGGGGCGCGGGCGGCGTGACGGGCGCCGTGGCGGGCTCCCGCAACGCCGCCCGCAAGCCGACCACCGAGACGACGGCGATCAGCGACATGCTCAGCAGCACCGCCCAGCCCGCGCCCGCGATACCGGCGGGGGTGAACAGGACGGCCGCGCTGCCCAGCACCAGCGTGCACATCGCGCCCTGGAGCGCGGCGAGCACCCCGGTGCGGCCCTGCACCCGAAGGACCCCGATGTACAGCTCCACCACGACCCGCGGCAGCGCGCCGGCGGCCAGCAGCCGCAGCACGGTGGTGCCGTGCTCGGCGTAGTCCGGGCTGAACGGCATCAGGATCTGCGGGGCGAACACCACCAGTACCAGCACCACCGGCACCAGCAGCAGGGTCATGCGGCGCAGTGCCCCGCGGACGCCGTCGGCCAGGTGGCGCGGGTCGTGCGAGGCGTGCGCGGTGAGGGAGGAGGCCATGTTGATGGCCATGAACTCCATCGTGCCGCCGACCGTGTACGCCACGTAGAAGTAGCCGTTCTCGGCGGCGCTGAAGCGGACCGCGACCATCACGGGCAGGAGGTTGATCATCGCGAGGCTGAACAGCGCGCCCAGCGAGTCGCCCGCCAGGAAGCGGCCCATCTCCCGCAGCCGGGGCGGCTCCAGGTCGCGGTCGGCGGCGGCCTGGCGCGGGATCAGCCTGCGGAAGATCAGCCAGCCGAGCGGCAGCGTCGAGAAGGCGATGGCGACGGCCCAGGACACGAAGATGCCGAGCACCGGCAGCGCGCCGGCGCACACGACCAGCAGAATCAGCTTGCCGACCGAGAACACCGCGTTGCCGACCGGCACCCATCCCGATCTGCGCAGCCCGGTCAGCACCCCGTCCTGGAGCGTGAGCAGCGCCCACGCCACGCACGCCACGACGAAGGCCGCCCCGGCGACCGGTGTGCCGAGCGGCGCGTACGACGCCCCCCACAGGTCGAGGGTCAGCAGGAAGACGAACGCGGCGATGGCCACGACCACCGAACTCGCCGCGTAGGCCCGCCACACCAGCGAGCCCGTGGCCCGTCCCGCGCGCGGGACGAAGCGGACGACGGCGCCGATCATCGTCGTCGCCGTGATGCTCGCGAGCAGACGCATCGCGGCGATCGCGGCGGAGCCCTGGCCGACGGCCTCCTCCGAGTAGTAGCGGGCGGCCACCAGCCAGAAACCCAGGCCGAGCACGGCGGAGACGCCGGTGCTGAGCATGAGGAAGTAGGCGTTCCTGAACAGGGAGTCGGAGCCGTGACTGTGGCCGTGGCCGTCCGGCTGGGCTTGACCGTCCGGCTGTGCTTGGCCGTCCGGCTGGGGCTCGGCCACGCCTTTTCCGGCCGCTGCCCCATCTGATCCGGATCCGGCCACACCTGATCGGTTCACACCTGGTCCGGCCTCGGCCGCACCCCCTCCGGCCCCGCTCCCGCCGCTTCCCGTGGGGCCGGCCGGGCCGGCGGGCGCCGCGACGGGCTCGTGCACCTGAACTCCCGCCCGTCTGCAGGCCGCCGGTCCGTTCCGGCTGCCGGCCTCCGCCCCGGTGTGTGTCTCGGCCTGCGTCCCGGCTCCTGTGTCAGCCACGCGTCGGTTCCAGCCCTCCCGGCGCCTCGGCCGGCCGCACGCCGGACTCCTGAAGCACCTCGACGACCCGCCGCGCCCGCAGCGGATCCACGGGCAGCGCATGCCGCGCGAACCAGCGCGCGCCAGCGGGATCGGGCGAGGGGTCCGTGAACGCCGCCCCCGCGTAGTCGTCCAGCGGCGGGTCGTAGAGGTACCCGACGACGATCCCCCGCCGCGCGAGCGCCGCGATCGCGGCGTCCCGGTCGGCGACGAACAGGGGGACACGGAAGAGGGGTTGGACGGAGCCCGGGCCCGCCCCCGCCGGCAGTTCGCTCGCCCCACCCGGCCCGGCGGGTCTGGCCCACGGTGTCGACAGCAGCAGCTCCGTGCCCGCCCGGCAGGCGGCCAGCACCTCGTCCAGCCGGTCGAGTCCGCGTCCGATGCGGCCGAGGCGCAGCGGGCCCGAACGCAGCCGGTAGTCGTGCATGTCGACGCGGATCCACGAGTCGTGGGCGGTGAGGTCCGGGGCCGCGTCGACCGCCCGCGCCAGTTCCTCCGCCCGCAACGGCATCCTGATCTCCTCGCGCTCCGTCAGCCCGAGCAGCCGCATCGTGGCCCACGCGGCACGCCGCAGCCGCAGTCCCCGCACGGCGGCCTCCGCGTACGGCCTCGCGGTGAAGGCGAGTTCGGCGGTGAGGCGCCCGGGCAGCAGCAGGTCCTCGCAGGTTTTCTCCAGGGCCTCGCGCAGGCCCGGGTCGGCACAGGCGAGGAAGCCCCCGGCCTTGGCTCCGACATGCTTGGACAGGCTGAACACGGAGGCGTCCCCCCAGGCCCCGACCGGCCGGCCGCCGACCTCGCTGCCGATGGCGTGTGCCCCGTCCTCGAACAGCGGGATCCCCAGCGCGTCGCACTTCTCGCGCAGGCGCGGCGCGTCGTCCGGATTGCCGTACAGGTTCGTGGTGAGCACCGCGGACAGCGAGCCCCACACCTCGTCGGGCACCGCGTCCACGTCGATCGACGCGTCCAGCGGGTTCAACGGCGCCTGCACCGGCCGGAGACCGGCCGCGAGCACCACGAAGAAGATCACGTCGTCGTTGACCGGCGACATCAACACCCGTCCGCCGGGCGGGCACCAGTGGCGCAAGGCCACGAACAGCCCGAACCGGCACGACGGCACGTACACGCATTCCCGGCCGAGTCTGCCGCGCATGGTCTCTTCCAGCCGCTTCGGCCGTGAACCACGCCGCGCCGACCCGAGGCCGGCCTCCCCTTTGGCCATCCGCCCCCCAGGTGTGCCGGAGGAAGGCCCCCTCCCCGAGGCCTTCCAGCACCCGCCCAGAGTCTCCCTGTTCGCACCGCTCCGTCAAGATTGCGGTCCGGCCTGTGGACAACGCGCCGTACACAAGTGGAAGCGGAGCGCTGTCGGTCGGCCGGCTCGTCCCTCGCCTCCCGGGTCCCTCGCGTGTCGCCGCGGTGCCACTCCTCCGAGGTCAGCCGTAACGTGTGCGACGGCTCGGCCTCTCGGCGGAGCCACCGCGGAACCCCGACAGGACCCCCGCGGGCAACTCGCACATGGCGAGCACGCGGCCATGGCGAACACAGGTGCGTATATGGCGCATGCGCGGCGCACACGCGGCGCATACACGGCGAGCACGAAAGCGAGGCAGCACCCGATGCCCCCCTTGGCCCCCTTCGACCTCCCCGAAGGCGACCCCTTCGGGCCGCACAACCTCCCGTACGGCGTCTTCTCCCCGGCCGGCTCCGAGCGGCGGACCGTCGGCGTCCGGCTCGGCGACCAGGTCCTGGACGCGGGCGCGGCGGCCCGGGCTCTCGGCTCACCGCACGCCGACCTGCTCTCCCGTCCGACTCTCAACCCCCTGCTGGCAGCGGGCCGCACGACCTGGTCCGAGGTACGAAGCTCCCTGACGGAGTGGGTCACGGATCCCTCCCGCCACGAGACCCTCGCCCCGCTCCTGCACCCCCTCTCCTCGGTGACCCTGCACCTCCCCTTCGAGGTCGCCGACTACGTCGACTTCTACGCCTCCGAGCACCACGCCCGGAACGCGGGCGCGATCTTCCGCCCGGACGCGACGGACACCCTTCTGCCCAACTGGAAGCACCTGCCCATCGGCTACCACGGCCGCGCCGGCACGGTGGTGGTCTCCGGCACGGACATCGTCCGTCCGTCGGGCCAGCGCAAGGCGCCCACCGACCCCGCACCCGTCTTCGGCCCGTCCGCACGGCTCGACATCGAGGCCGAGGTCGGCTTCGTGGTGGGGGTGCCCTCGCGGCAGGGCCGGCCGGTGCCGCTGGCCGACTTCCGCGAGCACGTCTTCGGCCTGTGCCTCCTGAACGACTGGTCGGCCCGCGACATCCAGGCCTGGGAGTACGTGCCCCTCGGCCCGTTCCTCGCCAAGTCCTTCGCCACGTCGGTCTCCGCGTGGATCACCCCGCTGGAGGCACTGGAGGCGGCGCGGGTCTCACCCCCCGAGCGCACCCACCCCCTGCTGCCCTACCTGGACGACGCGTCCACCGAGCCCGCCGGCTACGACCTGCGGATCTCCGTCGCCCTCAACGGTCACGTCGTCTCCGAACCCCCCTTCTCCACCATGTACTGGACGGCCGCCCAGCAACTCGCCCACCTGACGGTCAACGGCGCCTCCCTGCGCACCGGCGACCTGTACGGCTCGGGCACCGTGAGCGGCCCCGCCGAACGCCAGCGCGGCTCCCTCCTGGAACTCACCTGGAACGGCCGCGACCCCCTCGAACTCCCCGACGGCAAGCGCACCTACCTGGAGGACGGGGACGTGGTGACCCTGTCGGCCTGGGCCCCGGGACCGGACGGCCGGCGCGTGGGCCTCGGCGAGGTGACCGGACGGGTTCTGGCGGGCTGACTCCGGCGGACGTCACCGGCATACTGGCGGCGGGCACGGTCCTCGCACCGGGCCCGCCGCACGCACCCACCCGGAGCGCGGGCGACCGGAGTTCGGCCGTTCGGCCCGGCCGATCCAGCGGATCCGGCCGTTCCGGCCGGCCCGTCGACTCCGGCCCGTTCTCCACCCCCGTCCTCACCGACCAGGATCCGGAGCCCGTGGCATGACCGTCATCCTGCTCCTGCTGAGCGTCGTCGCGCTGACCGCGGCCGTGCCGGTGCCGCGTGCGCTGACCCGGGCCGAGTGGCCCGAGCGGGAGCCGGTGGTCGCGCTGTGGGTGTGGCAGTGCCTCGTCGCCACGGTCCTGCTGTCCTGTCTGACGGCCCTGGTCCTGGGGGCCGCCGCCGTCTTCAACACCGTCCGCGCCCAGGTCTTCGCCCCCGCCCCGCCGGTCGTGACCGAGGCGTACGACCTGTCCACTGCCCCGGTGTGGGCGACGGCCCTCACGGTGCTGCTGGCGTGCGGGGCCGCCTGGACCACCGCGATGCTCGCCCGCGAGCTGGTCGAGGCGCGTCGGCGCCGCGGCCTGGCCCGCGCCCATCTGCGGGAACGCGCCCCCGACCTCCCCGCGGGGCTGCCCGCGGCCCGCGGCCCGCTGCTGGTCCTGGAGGACGAGTACCCGGACGCCTGGTGGATGCCCGGCAACCCGCCCCAGCTGATCGTGACCACCGGCGCCCTGCACCGCCTCACCTCCCATCAACTCGACGCGGTCCTCACCCACGAACGCGGTCACGCCCGTGCCCACCACGACTGGCTGCTGCACCTGTCGACGGCCCTGGCGACCGGCTTTCCGCGCGTGCCGCTGTTCGCCCACTTCTGCGACCAGACCCACCGGCTGGTCGAACTCGCCGCCGACGACACGGCGTCCCGCCGCTGCGGCCATCTGACGACGGCTCTGGCCCTGATCGAGCTCAACCAGCACCGGGGCGTCCTGTCCTGCGCGTCCAGCCGCCGCCTGCTGGGGGAACGCGTGGACCGTCTCCTCCAGCCACCTCCACGCCTGCTCCGCCGGCACCGCGCGCTGACGACGACGGTGGCGGCACTGGTCCCCCTGCTGCCCCTGCTGATCACCTTCGCCCCGGGCCTGACGGCGCTGACCTGAACCCCGCGTCACAGGCCGGCCCACCGACGTCCGCGGACCGGCCGACCCGTGCCATCCCCGGCCGGTACCGCGCCCGACCCGTGCCGCGCCCGACCCGTGCCGCGCCCGACCCGTGCCGCGCCCGACCTGGACCGCGCCCGGCCCGTGCCCACTCCGGCCCGTGCCACGCCCCGCCTGTGTCCCGTCGCCGACCGGCCCCGGGCCCCGGCCCGCTATGTCCAGTCGTCGGGTTCCGGCTCCGCTTCCATCTCGGGCCAGTCGTCCGGGCCGTCGGGCTCGTCCGGGAGACCCGAACCGCCCGGACCCGCCGCTTCCGGGGCACCGGCCTCCGGCGCCGAGCCCGGCGCGCCGCCCAGCGACGCCAGCACCTCGAGCACACCCTCCCCGTACGTCACCAGCTTCTTCTCGCCGACCCCGCTGACACCGCCGAGCTGCCGCACCGAGGTCGGCCACACCGTGGCGATCTCCCGCAAGGTGGCGTCGTGGAAGATGACGTACGCCGGGACGCCCTGCTCGCGGGCCTGTTCGGCGCGCCAGGCGCGCAGGGCCTCGAAGGCGGGGACCAGTTCCTCGGGCAGCTCGGCCGCGGCCGCCTTCGCCTTGCGGTCCCCGCGGCCGGACGTGGACGACGAGCCCGGTCCGGCGGTCGCGGGCTTCCTCGGCTCCTTGCGCAGCGGCACCTCCCGCTCGCGCCGCAGCACCGCACCGCTCGCCTCCGTCAGCACGAGCGTGCCGTAGTCCCCCTCGACCGCGAGCAGCCCCTGCGCCAGCAACTGCCGGACGACGCCGCGCCATTCGCCCTCGGTCAGCTCCTCGCCGATGCCGAACACGGACAGCTGGTCGTGGTCGAACTGGATCACCTTGGCCGTGCGCTTGCCCAGCAGGATGTCGACGATCTGCACCGCGCCGAACTTCTGTCCGCGCTCCCGCTGCAGCCGCACCACCGTCGACAGCACCTTCTGCGCCGCGATGGTGCCGTCCCAGGTCTCCGGCGGTGCCAGGCAGGTGTCGCAGTTGCCGCAGCCCGCCGGGGCGGGTTCCTGGCCGAAGTAGGCGAGCAGCTGCCCCCGCCGGCACCGGGCCGTCTCGCACAGCGCGAGCATCGAGTCCAGGTGCGCGGTGGCCCGCCGCCGGAACGCCTCGTCGCCCTCGCCGGACTGGATCAGCTTGCGCTGCTGGATGACGTCGTTGAGGCCGTACGCCATCCAGGCCGTCGACGGCAGCCCGTCGCGTCCCGCGCGGCCGGTCTCCTGGTAGTAGCCCTCGATCGACTTGGGCAGGTCGAGGTGGGCGACGAACCGCACGTCCGGCTTGTCGATGCCCATGCCGAAGGCGATGGTCGCCACGACGACCAGGCCTTCCTCCCGCAGGAACCGCGACTGGTGCGCCGCGCGCGTGCCCGCGTCCAGACCCGCGTGGTACGGCACCGCCTCGATGCCGTTGCGGGAGAGGAACTCGGCCGTCTTCTCGACGGAGTTGCGGGAGAGGCAGTACACGATGCCCGCGTCGCCGGCGTGCTCCTCCCGCAGGAAGCTCAGCAGCTGCTTCTTCGGGTCGGCCTTCGGCACGATCCGGTACTGGATGTTGGGCCGGTCGAAGCTCGCCACGAAGTGCCGTGCCGTCGGCATGTTCAGTCGCTGGGTGAGCTCCTGGTGCGTGGCGCGCGTGGCCGTCGCCGTGAGCGCGATCCGCGGGACGTCCGGCCAGCGCTCGCCGAGCAGGGACAGGGCGAGGTAGTCGGGACGGAAGTCGTGGCCCCACTGGGACACGCAGTGCGCCTCGTCGATCGCGAAGACCGCGATCTTGCCGCGGGAGAGCAGGTCCAGCGTGGAGTCCAGACGCAGCCGCTCCGGCGCCAGATACAGCAGGTCCAGCTCTCCGGCCAGGAACTCGGCCTCGACCACGCGGCGTTCGTCGAAGTCCTGGGTGGAGTTGACGAACCCGGCGCGCACACCGAGCGCCCGCAGCGCGTCCACCTGGTCCTGCATCAGGGCGATCAGCGGGGAGACGACCACACCCGTGCCGGGTCTGACCAGGGCCGGGATCTGGTAGCACAGCGACTTGCCACCGCCGGTCGGCATCAGGACGACGGCGTCCCCACCGGCCACCACGTGCTCGATGACCGCTCCCTGCTCGCCGCGGAAGGCCTCGTATCCGAAGACCCGGTGCAGCGTGGCCAGCGCCTCGCTCTCCGTCGTCCCCGCAGTCGCGCTGATCGCCGTCATCTCCCTGATCCCGCCTGTCCCACCCACTGTCCGGTCCCCCGTACGTCGTCCTTCGACCACTGCCTCCACCATAGGGGCCCGGACCGACATCGCCCGGAGTTGTCCACAGGCTCGATCCGGTGACACTCGGTGACCGGCCGCCGTGACCCGGCCGCGTCACGGCGAAGGCCCCGGCTCCCTCCGAGGAGCCGGGGCCCGCCCTGGGGCACCGCAGGCCGGCGCACCGGCACCGCCGGGTCAGCGCACGAAGACCCCTGCCTGGCTCGCCAGGTCGAGGAAGTACTGCGGCGCCACACCGAGCACCAGCGTGACCGCCACGCCCACGCCGATCGCCGTCGTCGTCAGCGGTGACGGCACCGCGACGGTCGGGCCCTCGGGCCGCGGCTCGCTGAAGAACATCAGCACGATCACGCGGACGTAGAAGAACGCCGCGATCGCCGAGGAGATCACACCGACCACGACCAGCGGTGCCGCACCGCCCTCGGCCGCCGCCTTGAACACGGCGAACTTCCCGGCGAACCCGGAGGTCAGCGGGATGCCCGCGAAAGCCAGCAGGAACACCGCGAACACGGCCGCCACCAGCGGTGAGCGACGGCCCAGCCCGGCCCACTTGGACAGGTGGGTCGCCTCACCCCCGGCGTCCCGCACCAGCGTCACCACGGCGAACGCGCCGATCGTCACGAAGGAGTACGCCAGGAGGTAGAAGAGGACGGACGAGACGCCGTCCGGTGTGGTCGCGATGACGCCCGCGAGGATGAAGCCGGCGTGCGCGATGGACGAGTACGCCAGCAGCCGCTTGATGTCGGTCTGCGTGATCGCGATGATGGCGCCGCCCAGCATGGTGATGACCGCGACGCCCCACATGACCGGCCGCCAGTCCCAGCGCAGGCCGGGCAGGACGACGTACAGGATCCGCAGCAGCGCGCCGAAGGCGGCCACCTTGGTCGCCGCGGCCATGAAGCCGGTGACCGGCGTGGGCGCGCCCTGGTAGACGTCGGGCGTCCACATGTGGAACGGGACAGCGCCCACCTTGAACAGCAGGCCCATGACGATCATCGCGGCGCCGACCAGCAGCAGCGCGTCGTTGCCCATGGTGTCGGCGAGCGCCGGGCTCACGTTCGTGACCGTGCCGTCGACGACCTGGGCGATCGTCGCGTACGACACCGAGCCGGAGTAGCCGTAGAGCAGGGCGATGCCGAACAGGGTGAAGGCGGAGGCGAAGGCGCCGAGCAGGAAGTACTTGACCGCGGCCTCCTGCGACATGAGCCGCTTGCGGCGGGCCAGCGCGCACAGCAGGTACAGCGGCAGCGAGAAGACTTCCAGGGCGATGAAGAGGGTCAGCAGGTCGTTGGCCGACGGGAAGATCAGCATGCCCGCGACCGCGAAGAGCAGCAGCGGGAAGACCTCGGTGGTGGTGAACCCGGCCTTGACCGCGGCCTTCTCGCTGTCGCTGCCCGGCACGGAGGCGGCCTGAGCGGCGAAGGAGTCGACGTGGTTGCCGTGCGCCTGCGGGTCGAGCCGCCGTTCGGCGAAGGTGAACAGGCCGACCAGGGCGGCCAGCAGGATGGTGCCCTGGAGGAACAGGGCCGGACCGTCGACGGCGATCGCGCCCATCGCCGCGATGCGCGCCTTGGTGGTGCCGTACCCGTCCGCCGCCAGCGCCACGACCGCCGCGAAGGCCGCGGCCAAGGCGACGACGGAGACGAAGAGCTGGGCGTAGTAGCGGTGCTTTCGCGGCACGGACGCCTCGACCATGATCCCGACGATCGCCGCTCCCACGACGATCAGGGTGGGCGACAGCTGTGCGTATTCGATCTTCGGCGCGTCGATCTTCGAGACCGGGTCGGCCGCGGTTGTCCACAGGCTGTGGACGACTGCTGTGCTCACTTGGCCGCCTCCACCTCGGGCTGGGGGTCCTTCTTCTGTACGTCGGACAGGGTGTGCTTGACCGCCGGGTCGACGATGTCCGTGACGGGCTTCGGGTAGACGCCCAGGAAGATCAGCAGCACGATCAGCGGGGCCACGACCACGAGCTCACGCACGCGGAGGTCCGGCATCGTCGAGACCTCGGGTTTCACCGGGCCCGTCATCGTCCTCTGGTAGAGGACGAGGGTGTAGAGCGCGGCCAGCACGATGCCGAAGGTGGCGATGATGCCGATCACCGGATAGCGCGCGAACGTGCCGACCAGGACCAGGAACTCGCTCACGAACGGCGCGAGACCGGGCAGCGACAGCGTCGCCAGGCCGCCGATCAGGAAGGTGCCGGCGAGCACGGGCGCGACCTTCTGCACACCGCCGTAGTCGGCGATGAGCCGCGAGCCGCGCCGCGAGATCAGGAATCCGGCGACCAGCATCAGCGCCGCCGTCGAGATCCCGTGGTTGACCATGTAGAGCGTCGCGCCCGACTGGCCCTGGCTGGTCATCGCGAAGATGCCCAGGATGATGAAGCCGAAGTGCGAGATCGACGCGTACGCCACCAGCCGCTTGATGTCCCGCTGTCCGACGGCGAGCAGCGCCCCGTAGATGATGCTGATCAGCGCCAGGACGAGGATGGCGGGCGTGGCCCACTTGCTCGCCTCCGGGAAGAGCTGCAGGCAGAAGCGGAGCATCGCGAAGGTGCCCACCTTGTCGACGACCGCCGTGATGAGGACGGCGACCGGGGCGGTGGACTCCTGCATGGCGTTGGGCAGCCAGGTGTGCAGCGGCCACAGCGGCGCCTTCACCGCGAAGGCGAAGAAGAAGCCCAGGAACAGCCAGCGTTCGGTGTCCGTCGCCATGTCGAGCGAACCGTTGGCCCGGGCCTCGGCGATCTCCGTGAGCGAGAAGTTCCCGGCGACCACGTACAGCCCGATCACCGCGGCCAGCATGATCAGACCGCCGGCCAGGTTGTAGAGCAGGAACTTCACGGCCGCGTAGGACCGCTGCGTGGACGCCGTCTCCTCACCGTGCTCGTGGGCGCGGTCCCCGAAGCCTCCGATGAGGAAGTACATCGGGATGAGCATGGCTTCGAAGAAGATGTAGAAGAGGAAGACGTCGGTGGCCTCGAAGGAGAGGATCACCATCGCCTCGACGGCCAGGATCAGGGCGAAGAAGCCCTGTGTCGGCCGCCACCGCTTGCTGCCGGTCTCCAGCGGGTCGGCGTCGTGCCAGCCCGCGAGGATGATGAACGGGATCAGCAGCGCCGTGAGCGCGATGAGCGCCACCGCGATGCCGTCGACGCCCAGCTCGTACCTGACCCCGAAGTCCTTGATCCAGGAGTGGGATTCGGTGAGCTGGTAGCGGTCGCCGCCGGGGTCGAAGCGGACCAGTACGACGACCGCCAGGGCGAGCGTGGCGAGCGAGAAGAACAGCGCCAGCGATTTGGCGGCGTTGCGTCGCGCGGCCGGGACGGCGGCCGTGGCGATCGCCCCGATCGCGGGGAGCGCCGCCGTCGCTGTCAGGAGAGGAAAGGACATCGGTATCAGACCGCCCTCATCAGCAGGGTCGCGGCGATGAGGACCGCCGCACCGCCGAACATCGAGACCGCGTACGACCGCGCGAAGCCGTTCTGGAACTTGCGCATGCGGCCGGAGAGGCCGCCGACCGAGGCCGCCGTGCCGTTGACGACGCCGTCGACCAGGGTGTGGTCGACGTAGACCAGGGACCGCGTCAGGTGCTCGCCGCCGCGGACCAGGACGACGTGGTTGAAGTCGTCCTGGAGCAGGTCGCGCCGGGCGGCCCGGGTGAGGAGCGACCCGCGCGGGGCGACGACCGGGACGGGGCGACGGCCGTACTGCGCGTAGGCGAGCGCGACGCCCAGGACCATCACGGCGACCGTGGACAGCGTGACCGTCAGGGCGCTGACCGGCGGGTGCCCGTGCTCGTACCCGGTGACCGGCTCCAGCCAGTGCACGAAACGCTCGCCGATGCCGAAGAAGGCGCCGGCGAAGACCGACCCGACGGCCAGCACGATCATCGGGATCGTCATGACCTTGGGCGACTCGTGCGGGTGCGGCTCGCCCGTCGCGGCAGCGACATGACCAGACGCCGTCTCGCCGTGGTGCTGGGCCGCGGGCTCGGCGCTCGGCGCCTCCGGGGAGCGGGTGGGCTGGTTCCGCCAGCGCTCCTCGCCGAAGAACGTCATCAGCATCACGCGTGTCATGTAGTACGCCGTGATGGCCGCGCCCAGCAGCGCGCAGCCGCCGAGGATCCAGCCCTCGGTGCCGCCCTTGGCGAACGCCGCCTCGATGATCTTGTCCTTGGAGAAGAAGCCGGACAGGCCCGGGAAACCGATGATGGCGAGGTAGCCGAGACCGAAGGTGACGAAGGTGATCGGCATGTACTTGCGCAGACCGCCGTACTTGCGCATGTCGACCTCGTCGTTCATGCCGTGCATGACCGAGCCGGCGCCGAGGAACAGCCCGGCCTTGAAGAAGCCGTGCGTCACCAGGTGCATGATCGCGAAGGCGTAGCCGATGGGGCCGAGGCCCGCGGCCAGCACCATGTAGCCGATCTGCGACATGGTCGAGCCGGCCAGCGCCTTCTTGATGTCGTCCTTCGCGCAACCGACGATCGCACCGAACAGGAGCGTGACCGCGCCGACGATCGTGACGACGAGCTGCGCGTCGGGTGCGGCGTTGAAGATCGCCGCGGAGCGGACGATCAGGTACACGCCCGCGGTCACCATCGTCGCCGCGTGGATGAGGGCCGAGACCGGGGTCGGGCCCTCCATCGCGTCCCCGAGCCAGGACTGCAGCGGCACCTGTGCGGACTTGCCGCACGCCGCGAGCAGCAGCATCAGGCCGATCGCCGTGAGCTGGCCCTCGGTCGCGTCACCCGCGAGCCCGGCCTCCTCGCGCGTGCCGAGCAGCGGGCCGAAGGCGAAGGTGCCGAAGGTGGTGAACATCAGCATGATGGCGATCGACAGGCCCATGTCGCCGACGCGGTTGACCAGGAAGGCCTTCTTCGCGGCGGTGGCGGCGCTGGGCTTGTGCTGCCAGAAGCCGATGAGGAGGTAGGAGGCGAGGCCGACGCCCTCCCAGCCGACGTACAGCAGCAGGTAGTTGTCGGCGAGGACGAGCAGCAGCATCGCCGCGAGGAACAGGTTCAGGTAGCCGAAGAAGCGGCGGCGCCGCTCGTCGTGCTCCATGTACCCGACCGAGTACAGGTGGATCAGCGAGCCGACGCCCGTGATCAGCAGCACGAACGTCATCGACAACTGGTCGACGCGGAAGGCCACGTCCGCCTGGAAGCCCTCGACCGGGATCCAGCTGAACAGGTGCTGGGTCAGCGTGCGGTCGGCGGCGTCCCTGCCGAGCAGGCCGGCGAAGAGGACGAGGCCGAGCACGAAGGAGACGGCCGCGAGCAGCGTGCCGATCCAGTGGCCGACGGCGTCGAGCCGGCGGCCGCCGACCAGAAGGACGGCCGCTCCGAGCAAGGGCGCCGCGACCAGCAGCGCAATCAGGTTCTCCACGATTCTTCCGACCCCTTACAGCTTCATCAGGCTGGCGTCGTCGACCGAGGCCGAGTGGCGGGAACGGAACAGCGACACGATGATCGCGAGTCCGACCACGACCTCCGCGGCGGCGACGACCATCGTGAAGAAGGCGATGATCTGGCCGTCGAGATTGCCGTGCATCCGGGAGAAGGCGACGAGCGCGAGGTTGCAGGCGTTGAGCATCAGCTCGATGCACATGAACACGACGATCGCGTTGCGCCGGATCAGCACGCCCGTCGCGCCGATCGTGAACAACAGGGCGGCGAGGTACAGGTAGTTGACCGGGTTCACTTCGACGCCTCCTCGGTCCGCCGGGACTTCCGCTTGAAGAGGGGCGGCTCGATCGCGGCCCGCTCCAGGCGCTCCTCCGCGCGCTGCTCCAGCGCCTTGAGGTCGTTGAGCGCCTCGGCGGACACGTCACGGATCTGGCCGCGCTCACGCAGCGTCTTGCTGACGGTGAGCTCCGACGGGGTGCCGTCGGGCAGCAGGCCCGCGATGTCCACGGCGTTGTGCCGCGCGTACACGCCGGGCGCCGGCAGCGGCGGGACGTGCTTGCCCTCGCGGATGCGCTGCTCGGCCAGCTCCCGCTGGGTCCTGGCCCGCTCGGTGCGCTCGCGGTGGGTGAGCACCATGGCGCCGACGGCGGCCGTGATGAGCAGGGCGCCGGTGATCTCGAAGGCGAAGACGTACTTGGAGAAGATGAGGGCCGCGAGGCCCTCCACGTTCCCGCCCGCGTTGGCCTCGGCGAGGCCGTTGAACTCCGTCAGGGAGGCGTTGCCGATGCCGGCGACCAGCAGGACGCCGAAGCCGAGGCCGCACAGCAGGGCGAGCCAGCGCTGGCCCTTGATGGTCTCCTTCAGCGAGTCCGCCGCGGTGACACCGACGAGCATCACCACGAACAGGAACAGCATCATGATCGCGCCGGTGTAGACGACGATCTGCACGATGCCCAGGAAGTAGGCGCCGTTGGCGAGGTAGAACACCGCCAGGATGATCATCGTGCCGGCGAGGCAGAGCGCGCTGTGCACGGCCCTCTTCATGAAGACGGTGCACAGGGCGCCGATCACCGCGACGGTCCCCAGCACCCAGAACTGGAACGCCTCGCCGGTGGAGGTGGAGTAGGCGGCGAGCTGCGCGCTCATCGGCCGATCACCTCCTCGGAGGCGGGCTCGCCCGCACCGAAGGTGGAGGCGGCCTCCTGCGGGGCCTCGCCCTTGGAGACGGCGACCTGCCGCTCGGTGCCCGGCGCGGCCTCCGTCACCAGTCCCCGGTAGTAGTCCTGCTCGTCCGTCCCGGGGTAGATGGCGTGCGGCGTGTCGACCATGCCCTCCTCGAGGCCGGCCAGCAGCTGCTCCTTGGTGTAGATCAGGTTGGCGCGGCTGGAGTCGGCGAGCTCGAACTCGTTGGTCATGGTCAACGCGCGCGTGGGGCACGCCTCGATGCACAGTCCGCACAGGATGCAGCGGGCGTAGTTGATCTGGTAGACGCGCCCGTACCGCTCGCCCGGCGAGTAGCGCTCCTCGTCGGTGTTGTCCGCGCCCTCGACGTAGATGGCGTCGGCGGGGCAGGCCCAGGCGCACAGCTCGCAGCCGACGCACTTCTCCAGGCCGTCCGGATGGCGGTTGAGCTGGTGCCGTCCGTGGAACCGCGGAGCCGTGGTCTTCTTCTGCTCCGGGTACTGCTCGGTCAGCCGCTTCTTGAACATGGCCTTGAAGGTCACGCCGAAGCCGGCCACGGGGTTCTGGAAACCGGGCTTGGTCTCCTGGGGCTCCTCAGCCATCGGACGCCTCCTTTCCATCCAGAGATCCGTCACTCTGAGTATCGGGCCCGCCACTGACAATGAGCTCCCGCTCCCGGCGCGGGCGGCGCCTCGGGACCGGCGGCAGCTCCTGACCCGGCAGCGGCGGCACGGGGAACCCGCCCGCCATCGGGTCGAAGCCGGCGGGCTCGGCGGGGGCCTCTGCCTGCTTGCCGCGGTCGCGGAACATGTCCGCGATGAAGGAGAGCAGCAGCAGGACCAGGACCGCCCCGCCGACGTAGAGGGCGATGTCGGCGAAGTCGTAGTTCTCGTTGCGCAGGGCCCGCACGGTCGCGACGAGCATCAGCCACGTCACCGAGACCGGGATGAGCACCTTCCAGCCGAGCTTCATCAGCTGGTCGTAGCGCACGCGCGGGAGCGTGCCGCGCAGCCAGATGAAGAAGAACAGCAGCAACTGCACCTTGACGGTGAACCAGAGCATCGGCCACCAGCCGTGGTTCGCGCCCTCCCAGAAGGTGCTGACCGGCCAGGGAGCCCGCCAGCCGCCGAGGAACAGCGTCACCGACACGGCCGAGACCGTCACCATGTTCACGTACTCGGCGAGCATGAACATCGCGAACTTGATCGACGAGTACTCGGTGTTGAAGCCGCCGACCAGGTCGCCCTCGGACTCCGGCATGTCGAAGGGGGCGCGGTTGGTCTCGCCGACCATGGTGACGATGTAGAGGATGAAGGAGACCGGCAGCAGGAGGATGTACCAGCGGTCCTGCTGCTGCTCGACGATCGTCGACGTCGACATCGACCCGGAGTAGAGGAACACCGAGGCGAACGCGGCGCCCATCGCGATCTCGTAGGAGATCATCTGCGCGCAGGAGCGCAGACCGCCCAGCAGCGGGTAGGTGGATCCGGAGCTCCAGCCCGCCAGCACGATGCCGTAGATGCCGACCGAGGCCACCGCGAGGATGTACAGCATCGCGATCGGCAGGTCGGTGAGCTGCATCGTGGTGCGCTGGCCGAAGATCGAGATCTCGTTGCCGGCCGGCCCGAAGGGGATCACCGCGATCGCCATGAAGGCCGGGATGGCCGCGACGATCGGTGCGAGGACGTAGACGACCTTGTCCGCGCGTTTGACGATGATGTCTTCCTTCAGCATCAGCTTCACGCCGTCGGCGAGCGACTGGAGCATGCCCCAGGGGCCGTGCCGGTTGGGGCCGATGCGCAGCTGCATCCAGGCGACGACCTTGCGCTCCCAGACGATGGAGAAGAGCACGGTCACCATCAGGAAGGCGAAGCAGAAGACGGCCTTGACGAGGACCAGCCACCACGGGTCGCGGCCGAACATCGAGAGGTCTTCAGCGGCGAGGTACGGGCTCATGCCTCCACCTCCTGGGGGGCTTCGGCGGCGAGCGTCGCCGGGCCGATGCGGACGAGGGAACCGGGCCGGGCGCCGGTGTCGGAGGCGACGCCCCCGCCCACGGAGTTCAGCGGGAGCCACACGACCCGGTCGGGCATCTCGGTGATCCGGAGGGGGAGTTCGACCGTCCCGGCGGTGCCGGTCACGGCGAGGACCTCGCCGTCCTCGACGCCGGCTTCGGCGGCCGTGGCGGCGGACACGCGCGCGTGGGCGGCGTGCCGTGTTCCGGCGAGCGCCTCGTCGCCCTGCTGGAGGACTCCCTGGTCGAGCAGCAGCCGGTGCCCGGCGAGCACGGCCTCCCCGGCGGCGGGCCGCGGCAGGACGCCGGCGCTCTCCAGCGGGTCGGTGGCCCGCGGCCCGTCCCAGGCGCCGAGCCGGTCCAGCTCCGCGCGCGCGGTGCGCAGGTCCGGCAGTCCCAGGTGGACGTCCATGGCGTCGGCCAGCATCTGCAGCACGCGCGCGTCGGACGGCGCGAGGCGGCGGGTCATCTGGTCGGGCTTGAGCGCGGCCTCGAAGAAGCGCACCCGGCCCTCCCAGTTGAGGAAGGCGCCGGCCTTCTCGGCGACCGCGGCCACGGGCAGGACGACGTCGGCGTGTTCGGTGATCTCGGTGGGCCGCAGCTCCAGCGACACCACGAAGCCGACCTCCGCGAGCGCCTCACGCGCGCGTGCCGGGTCGGGCAGGTCGGCGACCTCCACGCCGGCGACGAGCAGCGCCTGCAGCTCACCGCCCACGGCGGCCTCGATGATCTGCCCGGTGTCACGGCCGTGGCGGTGCGGGAGTTCCGCGAGACCCCAGGCGGCCGCGACCTCCTCCCGCGCGCGGGGGTCCGTCGACGGGCGTCCGCCCGGCAGCAGCGCCGGCAGCGCACCGGCCTCGATCGCGCCCCGCTCTCCGGCCCGGCGCGGAATCCACACGAGATCGGCGCCGGTCGCGGCCGCGGCCCGTACGGCGGAGGTGAGCCCGCCGGCCACGGCGGCCAGCCGCTCGCCCACGACGATCACCGCGCCCTCGGCGCGCAGCGCCTCCGCGGCCACGCTGCCCGCCTCGTCGAGACCGACGCCGGAGGACAGCGCGTCCAGCCACTCGGTCTCGGTGCCCGGAGCGGCCGGCAGCAGCGTGCCGCCCGCCTTCTCCAGACCTCGGGTGGCGTGCGTGGCCAGCGAGAACACCTTCTGCCCGTGCTTGCGCCAGGCCTTGCGCAGCCGCAGGAAGACGCCGGGCGCCTCCTCCTCGGACTCGAACCCGGCCAGCAGGACGGCGGGCGCCTTCTCCAGGGAGGTGTAGGTGACGCCCGCACCGTCGAGGTCAAGGCCGTGTCCGGCCACCCTCGCCGCCAGGAAGTCGGCCTCCTCACTGCTGTGCACACGCGCGCGGAAGTCGATGTCGTTGGTGTCGAGGGCCACCCGCGCGAACTTGCTGTACGCGTAGGCGTCCTCGATGGTGAGGCGGCCGCCCGTGAGGACACCGGTCCTGCCGCGTGAGGCGAGCAGCCCCTGGGCCGCGATCTGCAACGCCTCCGGCCAGGACGCCGGGACGAGCGCGCCTTCGGCGTCGCGCACGAGCGGTGTCTGGAGCCGGTCGCGCTGCTGCGCGTACCGGAACGCGAACCGCCCCTTGTCGCAGATCCACTCCTCGTTGACCTCGGGGTCGTCCGCGGCGAGGCGCCGCATGACCTTGCCCCGCCGGTGGTCGGTGCGCGTGGCGCAGCCTCCGGAGCAGTGCTCGCACACCGAGGGCGAGGAGATCAGGTCGAAGGGCCGGGAGCGGAACCGGTACGCCGCCGACGTCAGTGCGCCGACCGGGCAGATCTGGATGGTGTTGCCGGAGAAGTACGACTCGAAGGGGTCGCCCTCACCGGTGCCGACCTGCTGGAGCGCGCCCCGCTCGATCAGCTCGATCATCGGGTCGCCCGCGACCTGGTTGGAGAAGCGGGTGCAGCGGGCGCACAGCACGCACCGCTCCCGGTCGAGCAGCACCTGCGTGGAGATGGGGACGGGCTTCTCGTACGTCCGCTTCCTGCCCTCGAAGCGGGACTCGGCGTTTCCGTGCGACATCGCCTGGTTCTGCAGGGGGCACTCGCCGCCCTTGTCGCAGACCGGGCAGTCCAGCGGGTGGTTGATGAGGAGCAGCTCCATCACACCGTGCTGGGCCTTCTCGGCGACCGGCGAGGTGAGGTGGGTCTTCACCACCATTCCGTCCGTGCACGTGATCGTGCAGGACGCCATGGGCTTGCGCTGACCCTCGACCTCGACGATGCACTGGCGGCAGGCGCCGGCCGGGTCGAGGAGGGGATGGTCGCAAAAGCGCGGGATCTCGATGCCGAGCTGCTCGGCGGCCCGGATGACCAGCGTGCCCTTGGGCACGCTGATCTCGGCGCCGTCGATGGTCAGCGTGACGAGATCCTCCGGCGGGACCGCCGCCTCTCCCCCACCGGCGGGAGCGTTGGTGGTCACGGTCATGCGTTCACCTCCGTGCGGTCGGCCCAGGCCGTCGACTTGGCCGGGTCGAAGGGGCAGCCGCGGCCCGTGATGTGCTGCTCGTACTCCTCGCGGAAGTACTTCAGCGAGGAGAAGATCGGCGAGGCGGCACCGTCGCCGAGGGCGCAGAAGGACTTGCCGTTGATGTTGTCGGCGATGTCGTTGAGCTTGTCGAGGTCGGACATGACGCCCTTGCCGGCCTCGATGTCGCGCAGCAACTGCACGAGCCAGTACGTGCCTTCGCGGCACGGCGTGCACTTGCCGCAGGACTCGTGGGCGTAGAACTCGGTCCAGCGGGTGACGGCACGCACGACGCAGGTCGTCTCGTCGAAGCACTGGAGGGCTTTCGTGCCGAGCATGGAACCCGCGGCCCCCACTCCTTCGTAATCAAGGGGGACGTCGAGGTGCTCGTCGGTGAACATCGGTGTGGAGGACCCGCCCGGCGTCCAGAACTTGAGGCGGTGGCCCGGTCGCATCCCGCCGCTCATCTCGAGGAGCTGACGGAGGGTGATGCCGAGCGGGGCCTCGTACTGGCCGGGGCTGGCGACGTGGCCGCTGAGCGAGTACAGCGTGAAGCCCGGGGACTTCTCGCTGCCCATCGACCTGAACCATTCCTTGCCGTTGTTCAGGATCGCGGGAACCGACGCGATCGACTCGACGTTGTTCACCACAGTCGGGCACGCGTAGAGGCCCGCGACAGCAGGGAAGGGGGGACGCAGCCGCGGTTGACCACGGCGGCCTTCGAGCGAGTCCAGCAGCGCGGTCTCCTCACCGCAGATGTACGCGCCCGCGCCCGCGTGCACGGTGAGTTCGAGGTCGAGGCCGCTGCCCAGGATGTTCTCGCCGAGGTAGCCCGCCGCGTAGGCCTCGCGCACGGCCGAGTGCAGCCGCCGCAACACGGGGACGACCTCACCCCGCAGATAGATGAAGGCATGCGACGACCTGATGGCGTAGCACGCGATGACGATGCCCTCGATGAGGCTGTGCGGGTTCGCGAAGAGGAGCGGGATGTCCTTGCAGGTTCCCGGCTCCGACTCGTCGGCGTTGACAACCAGATAGTGCGGTTTTCCATCACCCTGCGGGATGAACTGCCACTTCATGCCCGTCGGGAATCCGGCGCCGCCGCGTCCGCGCAGACCTGATTCCTTGACGTACGCGATCAGGTCGTCGGGCGACATGGCGAGCGCCTTGCGGAGCCCCTCGTACCCCTCGTGCCGCCGGTACACGTCGAGCGTCCAGGACTCGTCCTCGTCCCAGAAGGCCGACAGCACGGGCGAGAGCAGCTTCTCGGGGCTGGTGTCCTTCAGCTCGGTTGCCAAGGTCATCACTCCCCCTCCTCGGCGGTAGGCCCTGCGGGGTGGGCTGGGTCGGAGGCCGATGTGTCCTGAGGCGCGTCGTGCGAACTGAGGTGGTCGGCCGGCGACGGCTTGTGCACGGCCCTGTCCTGCGCTTCCTCGTGCGGTCCCCCGTCGCGTGGGTGGACCACGCGCGCGGGTCCGCTCTCCCCCTTCGCCAGGCGGAGTCCGACCAGCGACGCCGGTCCCGCGCTGCCGCTCGCCTCGACGGCGCCCTCGCGCTCGTCGGGGAAGCCCGCCAGGATCCGGGCGGTCTCCTTGAACGTGCACAGCGGCGCCCCGCGCGTGGGCGAGACCGTACGACCGGATCGCAGGTCGTCCACCAGGCGCTTCGCGCTCTCCACGGTCTGGTTGTCGAAGAACTCCCAGTTGACCATCACGACCGGCGCGAAGTCGCAGGCCGCGTTGCACTCGATGTGCTCGAGGGTGACCTTGCCGTCGTCGGTGGTCTCGCCGTTGCCGACGCCGAGGTACTCCTGGAGCGACTCGAAGATCGCGTCGCCGCCCATCACCGCGCAGAGCGTGTTGGTGCAGACGCCCACCTGGTAGTCGCCGCTCGGCCGGCGCCGGTACATGGTGTAGAAGGTGGCGACCGCGGTGACCTCGGCGGTGGTCAGGCCGAGGACGTCCGCGCAGAACCGCATCCCGGTGCGCGTGACGTGTCCCTCCTCCGACTGCACCAGGTGCAGCAACGGCAGGAGGGCGGACCGGGAGTCGGGGTAGCGGGCGATGATCTCGCGCGCGTCCCGCTCGAGCCGGGCTCGGACGTCGTCCGGGTAGGCGGGCGCGGGCAGCTCGGGCATGCCGAGGCTGACGCCGCGCTCCGAAGAAGAGGTGGTCACCGGTCGACGCCTCCCATCACGGGGTCGATGGACGCGACGGCGACGATGACGTCGGCGACCTGGCCGCCCTCGCACATCGCCGCCATGGCCTGCAGGTTGGTGAAGGACGGGTCGCGGAAGTGGACCCGGTAGGGACGGGTGCCGCCGTCGGACACGGCGTGCACCCCGAGCTCGCCCTTGGGCGACTCGACGGCCGCGTAGGCCTGTCCCGGCGGGACGCGGAAGCCCTCGGTGACCAGCTTGAAGTGGTGGATCAGGGCCTCCATGGAGGTGCCCATGATCTTCTTGATGTGGTCGAGGGAGTTGCCGAGGCCGTCCGGGCCCAGGGCGAGCTGGGCGGGCCAGGCGATCTTCCTGTCGGCGACCATGACCGGGCCGGGCTGCAGCCGGTCCAGGCACTGCTCGACGATCCGCAGGGACTGGCGCATCTCCTCGAGCCGGACCAGGAAGCGGCCGTAGGCGTCGCAGGAGTCCGTGGTCGGGACGTCGAAGTCGTACGTCTCGTAGTCGCAGTACGGCTGCGCCTTGCGCAGGTCGTGGGGCAGGCCGGTGGAGCGCAGGATCGGGCCGGTGGCGCCGAGCGCCATGCAGCCGGCCAGGTCGAGGTAGCCGATGTCCTGCATGCGGGCCTTGAAGATGGGGTTCCCGGTGGCGAGCTTGTCGTACTCCGGGAGGTTCTTCTTCATCTTCTTCACGAACTCGCGGATCTGGTCCACCGCGCCGGGCGGCAGGTCCTGGGCGAGTCCGCCGGGGCGGATGTACGCGTGGTTCATCCGCAGGCCCGTGATGAGCTCGTAGATGTCGAGAATCATTTCACGATCACGGAATCCGTAGATCATGATCGTGGTGGCGCCCAGTTCCATGCCGCCGGTGGCGATGCAGACCAGGTGCGAGGACATCCGGTTCAGCTCCATCAGGAGCACTCGGATGATCTTGGCTCGCTCGGTGATCTGGTCCTCGATGCCGAGGAGCTTCTCGACGGCGAGGCAGTAGGCGGTCTCGTTGAAGAAGGACGTCAGGTAGTCCATGCGCGTCACGAACGTGGTGCCCTGCGTCCACGTGCGGTACTCGAGGTTCTTCTCGATGCCCGTGTGGAGGTAGCCGATGCCGCATCGGGCCTCGGTGACCGTCTCGCCCTCGATCTCCAGGATCAGGCGCAGCACCCCGTGGGTTGAGGGGTGCTGGGGACCCATGTTGACGACGATGCGCTCGTCGTCGGCGCGGGCCGCGGACTGGACGACCTCGTCCCAGTCGCCACCGGTGACCGTGTAGACGGTGCCCTCGGTGGTCTCACGTGCGGATGCTGACTGCGTGCTCACGAGTACGACCTCCGCTGGTCCGGAGCCGGGATCTGGGCGCCCTTGTACTCGACGGGGATGCCGCCGAGGGGGTAGTCCTTGCGCTGCGGATGGCCCTGCCAGTCGTCCGGCATCATGATCCGCGTCAGGGCCGGGTGGCCGTCGAAGACGATCCCGAAGAAGTCGTAGGTCTCGCGCTCGTGCCAGTCGTTGGTCGGGTAGACGGAGACCAGGGACGGGATGCGGCGGTCCGTGTCCGGGGCGCTGACCTCGAGGCGGATCAGCCGGTTGTGGGTGATCGAGCGCAGGTGGTAGACGGCGTGCAGCTCGCGGCCCTTGTCGTTCGGGTAGTGGACGCCGCTGACGCCGGTGCACAGTTCGAAGCGCAGGGCCGGGTCGTCGCGCAGGGTGCGGGCGACGCGGAGGAGGTGCTCGCGTTCGATGTGGAAGGTGATCTCGCCGCGGTCGACGACCGTCTTCTCGATCGCGTTGCCGGGGAGGAGTCCCTGCTCCTCCAGCGCGCCCTCGAGTTCGTCGGCGACCTCGTCGAACCAGCCGCCGTACGGCCGGGCGGCGGGCCCCGGGAGCCGGACGGAGCGGACCAGGCCGCCGTAGCCGGAGGTGTCGCCGCCGTTGTCGGCGCCGAACATGCCGCGCTGGACGCGGATCTCCTCCCCGCCCTCGCCGCGCTGTCCGGGGAGGTTGGAGGCGGAGAGGTCCTTCTCGGGGTTGGTCCCCTCGGCCCCTGCGCCGGTGCCGTTCGCGTCGCTCACCGCAGCAGCCCCTTCATCTCGATCGTGGGCAGGGCCTTCAGCGCCGCTTCCTCCGCCTCGCGGGCCGCCTCCTCGGCGTTCACGCCCAGCTTGGAGCTCTGGATCTTCTGGTGGAGCTTGAGGATCGCGTCCATCAGCATCTCCGGGCGCGGCGGGCAGCCGGGCAGGTAGATGTCGACGGGGACGATGTGGTCGACGCCCTGGACGATCGCGTAGTTGTTGAACATGCCGCCCGAGGACGCGCAGACGCCCATGGAGATCACCCACTTGGGGTTCGGCATCTGGTCGTAGACCTGCCGGAGCACCGGCGCCATCTTCTGGCTGACCCGGCCCGCGACGATCATCAGGTCCGCCTGGCGGGGCGAACCGCGGAAGACCTCCATGCCGAAGCGCGCCAGGTCGTAGCGGCCGGCGCCGGTGGTCATCATCTCGATGGCGCAGCAGGCGAGGCCGAACGTGGCGGGGAAGACGGACGCCTTGCGCACCCAGCCCGCGGCCTGCTCGACGGTGGTCAGCAGGAAGCCGCTCGGCAGCTTTTCTTCGAGTCCCATGACTAAAGGCCCCTCAGTCCCATTCCAGGCCGCCGCGCCGCCACACGTACGCGTAGGCGACGAAGACGGTGAGCACGAAGAGCAGCATCTCCACGAGCCCGAAAAGCCCCAGGGCGTCGAAGGTGACGGCCCAGGGGTAGAGGAAGACGATCTCGATGTCGAAGACGATGAAGAGCATCGCCGTCAGGTAGTACTTGATGGGGAAACGCCCGCCGCCGGCCGGCGTGGGGGTCGGCTCGATTCCGCATTCATAGGCCTCGAGCTTGGCGCGGTTGTACCGCTTCGGCCCGATCAGCGTGGCCATGACCACGGAGAAGATCGCAAAGCCTGCCCCGAGGGCTCCCAGTACGAGGATGGGCGCATACGCGTTCACCGCTCCTCGCTCCTCTCAGTCGGCACTGACTGCTGGCGATGGGTGGACTCACTTCCGTCTCACAGGACTCGCGAGCCCCGCTGGTCCCGGGCGAAGATCGCGAACATGTGAAGCAGGTCACAAGCCCAACTGCCTCGCATCTTATGCCCGCCGCTCTGTGATCTGCGACACGGGGTATTGCACAAGCTTTGTGATCTCCACCACCTGACGAAGGATCATGAAGTCATATCAGCAGTGATCTTCGTACGTGAAGCGTCAGAGTGATCACAAGAGGCGACATTTTCGCTCGTCATCGCAGGCCGCGAGGGGCGTCTCCATATCAAGAAACTTCCTACGCATGCAAATTGGCCCTGGACGCGGGGCCCTGATAGAGGACGCGTTCACACATCAGAAGGAGCCGGCGGGCCGGGTGTGGACGCGTGCACGCGTTCACGAGCGGAACCGGTTGTTCCGATCGCGCGTGACGCGGGGACACCGGTGACCGTTCCGTGACCTCCGCCACATTCGACCGGGGTGCCCAAGAGCCGGGCTTGGCCAACGGTCCTCACCAGTGGTAAGCGCGGGGCAATCCGGACGTAACAACGAAAGCCCATGATCACAGGCTTGATCACGTGCGTCCGCAATGTCCGTTACGTCGTCAGGGAAGGGCGCTGAGCAAGGTTTTCGGGGGTTCCGTTGAGCAATTGTGGCGCAGCACACGTTTCTTGAAGGTATGAAGGAGCCCCTGGTACCGGTTGTACCCATGTCCCACACCGCTCACATACGCAGCCACCGGAAGCCCCGCCGCAGCGCGTCGACGATCGCGATGCGGGCCGGAGTCGCCAGTGGTGTCCTCGGCACGCTGGCCGCCGCCACCGCGGCGGGTACGGCCAACGCCGCCGAGCCGGTGACGCAGACGCTCGAACTGCCCGTGCTCACGGGTGACCTGGCCGCCCAGGTCGCCCAGTCCGCCGAGGCCACGCAGCTGGCCGCGGCGAACTACCAGCTGGAGGCCGAGCGCGACGCGGCCGCCGCCGCGGCGGCCGCGGAGGCCAAGAAGGACCTCGCCGCCGCCAAGAAGGCCGAGGCGAAGAAGAAGGCCGAGGAGGCGCGCAAGGCGGCCGCCGAAGCCGCTGCCTCCCGTGCCGCGGAGCGCACCACCCTCTCCACCACCACGACCGCCTCCGCTCCCGCCAGCGGCAGCGTCGCGACGGTCATCTCCTTCCTCAAGGCCCAGCTGGGCGACGCGTACGTCATGGGCGCCACCGGCCCCAACGCGTGGGACTGCTCCAGCCTGGTCCAGGCCGCGTTCAAGCAGGTCAACATCGACCTGCCGCGCGTCTCGCAGGACCAGTCGATGGTCGGCACCGACGTCTCCCTGTCCAACCTCCAGGTGGGTGACATCCTCTACTGGGGCGGCAAGGGATCCGCGTACCACGTGGGCGTGTACATCGGCGACGGCCAGTACCTGGACGCGGCCAACCCCTCCAAGGGCGTCGTCATCCAGGACCTGTCCGGCTACCCGGCCTCGGGTGCGGTGCGCGTGCTCTGACGCCGCCGCGAGACCAGACGTCGAAGGGCCGCAGCCGCTCGGGGGCAGCGGCCCTTCGCGCTGCCCGAGCCGGAACTCCTCGGCTCCCTGCACGCCGCCGAGGCCCGTACGCGGCCGAGGGCGGGGCGCCGTCGAAGGCGGGGCGCCGGCCTCGGCGCGAACCGAGTCGGCGTCGGCCTGAGCCTGTTCGTTCGCGAGCGCCCGGACGACGACGGTATCCGACATGTCGGACACACCGTCAGTCCAGCGCTGGGAACACTCGCTCCGGCCGGCCGGAGGCTGCCGGACCACCACCGCAACGGGCGCGTCCATCCGGACGCGCCCTGAGGTCTTCGCGCGCCGGGCCGCCCGGCAGGGACCCCCACCGCGTGCCCCGCGGCCAAGCCGCCCGCGGCAAGCCCTCACCGCCCGGCCCGCACCAAGCCGCCCGGCAGAGGCCCACACCGCCCGCAGGGAGCCCTCACCGCCCGCAGGGAGCCCTCACCGCCCGCCCCCGCGCCGCACCGCCCGGCAAAGGCCCTCAGTGCCCCGCCCGGAGCTGTCACCGCCCGACCGGGCGGTCGTCCACCCTGCGGCGGCCGTCCGCCCCACCGGTACGGCCCGGCCCGCCCGAGACGGCCAAGCCCGCCCGGGACAACCAGGTCCGCCCAGGACGGCCACATCCGCCCGGAACGGTCACGCCCGTTTTTCCACCAAGCCCGTCCGGAACGGCCACGCCCACCCGGGAGGGCCACGCCAGCCCGAGACAGCCACGCCAGCCCCGAGACAGCCACGCCAGCCCCGAGACAGCCACGCCAGCCCCGAGACGGCCACGCCAGCCCCGAGACGGCCACGCCCACCCGGGACGGCCACGCCAGCCCGAGACAGCCACGCCAGCCCCGAGACGGCCACGCCAGCCCCGAGACGGTCACGCCCACCCGGGAGGGCCACGCCAGCCCCGGACGGCCACGCCAACCCCGGACTGCCACGCCAACCCCGGACGGCCAAGCCCAACCGGGAGGGTCACGCCTGCCCGCGACGGTCACGCCCGCCCCGGCGCGGTCACGCCTTCGGTGCCACCTTGCTCAGGCCGTTGATGATGCGGTCCATCGCGTCGCCGCCCGTCGGGTCCGTGAGGTTCGCGAGCAGTTTCAGGGTGAACTTCATCAGCAGGGGGTGCGTCAGGCCGCGCTGGGTCGCGATCTTCATGACCTTCGGGTTGCCGATGAGCTTCACGAAGGCGCGGCCCAGCGTGTAGTAGCCGCCGTAGGTGTCCGCGAGGACCTGCGGGTAGCGCTGGAGGGCCAGTTCGCGTCCCGCGGGCGTCGAGCGGGCGTGGGCCTGGACGATGACGTCGGCGGCGATCTGCCCGGACTCCATGGCGTAGGCGATGCCCTCGCCGTTGAAGGGGTTCACCAGGCCGCCGGCGTCGCCGACCAGCAGCAGGCCCTTGGTGTAGTGGGGCTTGCGGTTGAAGGCCATGGGCAGGGCGGCGCCGCGGATCGGGCCGGTCATGTTCTCCGGCGTGTAACCCCAGTCCTCCGGCATGGAGGCGCACCAGGCCTTCAGGACCTCGCGCCAGTCGAGTTCCTTGAAGGAGTCGGAGGTGTTGAGGACGCCCAGGCCGACGTTGGAGGTGCCGTCGCCCATGCCGAAGATCCAGCCGTAGCCGGGCAGCAGGCGGTCCTCGCCGGGGCCACGCCGGTCCCAGAGCTCCAGCCAGGACTCCAGGTAGTCGTCCTCGTGGCGCGGGGAGGTGAAGTAGGTGCGCACCGCGACGCCCATCGGGCGGTCCTCGCGGCGGTGCAGGCCCATCGCCAGGGACAGCCGGGTGGAGTTGCCGTCGGCGGCGACCACGAGCGGGGCGTGGAAGGTGACCTCGCGCTTCTCCTCGCCCAGTTTGGCGTGCACGCCGGTGATGCGGCCGGTGCGGTCGTCGATGATCGGGGCGCCGACGTTGCAGCGCTCGTGGAGCCGGGCGCCCGCCTTCTGCGCCTGGCGCGCCAGCTGCTCGTCGAAGTCGTCGCGCTTGCGGACGAGTCCGTAGTCGGGGAAGGAGGCGAGATCCGGCCAGTCCAGCTGGAGGCGGACGCCGCCGCCGATGATGCGCAGGCCCTTGTTGCGCAGCCAGCCGGCCTCCTCGGAGATGTCGATGCCCATCGCGACGAGCTGCTTGACCGCGCGCGGGGTGAGGCCGTCGCCGCAGACCTTCTCGCGCGGGAACTCGGTCTTCTCGAGCAGGAGTACGTCGAGTCCGGCCTTGGCGAGGTGGTACGCCGTCGTGGAGCCGGCCGGCCCCGCCCCGACGACGATCACATCGGCGGTGTTCTCGGAGGGGGGCTCAGTCACGACGGTCACGGCGGGATCTCCCCAAGTTCGACATCTGCGTGCCGACCGGCACTGGACATGGGCAGTCTATTCAGCAGAATTGATCACCCGGCTGAAGGGCTGCCCCCGTGAACCGAGTACTCCCCGTAGTACGGCTGCGCGTCCCCACGGACGAGGACGCGGTCGCGTGGCACCGGGTGTTCGACCACCCGGACGTCATGGAGTTCCACGGCGGCAGGTCCGCGGGACTGTCCGTCTACGAGGAACTCACCGCCCGCCAGCGCCGGCACGACGCGGAGCGCGGCTTCTGCCTGTGGACCATGCTCGACGAGTCGGGGCGGGTCATCGGGTTCACGGGCGCCCAGCCGTGGGAGCGGGACTGGGGTCCGACCGGCGAGATCGAGATCGGCTGGCGGCTGGGCCGGGAGCACTGGGGCCAGGGGTACGTCACGGCGGCGGCGCGGATGACGGTGGAGCGGGTCCGGGCGGCCGGAGTGCCGGGCGTGGTGGCGATGGTCGACGCGCGCAACGCCCGCTCCATCGCGGTCACCCGGCGGCTGGGCATGCGGCTGGCCGAGGTCTTCACGACGCCCGAGTCCCGGCGGGAAGGCCACTGTTACCGCCTCGACCTCCAGATCGGTGACGCCGCGTAGTCGGCAGCAGGCCGATTGTCACGGATAGACACCGGACGCTTCCGGACGCCACCCCCGGGCGGTTACCCTTCCGGTACCGCTGGGGGTGACATCTGTGCTCATACGGCCAAAAACACCCGAAGTGCGCGTGCCGAAACTCGTCGGCCTCATGGCCATGGACGCGCGCGACACGGCCACGGCAGAAGGAGTGCTGCTGGCCGCACCCGACCGGCCCGACTTCCACCGCACCGTCGTCGACTACGTCGTACGGCAGTACCCGCCGCCCGGTGCCGAGGTGCCGCGCGGCGCGGTCGTCACCGTGTGGTTCGACTTCGCCGAGGGCGAGGGCGGCGGAGGCGCGGGCGTACGCGAGCCGCGCGTGCCGAGACCGGGCGGCGGCGGGCTGGAGCGCGAGCTGGACCGGCCGGGCGACGCCTTCGAGACGATGACCGGCTAGCCGCCGCCCACCCCCGTGCGGGCGCGGAGGGCCGGCCGCTCAGCTCTCTTGAAGCCCGGTGCAGGGCCCGGCTGCTCAGCTCTCCTTGAAAAGCCCGGTGCAGGGCCCGGCCGCTCAGCTCTCCTTGAACGCCCGGTGCAGGGCCACGACACCGCCGGTGAGGTTGCGCCAGGCGACCTTCGACCAGCCGGCCTTGCGCAGGTGCTCGGCCAGGGCGGGCTGGTCGGGCCAGGCGCGGATGGACTCGGCGAGGTAGACGTACGCGTCGGGGTTCGAGGACACCGCGCGCGCGACCGGCGGCAGGGCACGCATCAGGTACTCGGTGTAGACGGTGCGGAAGGGCGCCCAGGTCGGGTGCGAGAACTCGCAGATCACGACCCGTCCGCCGGGCCGCGTCACCCGGTGCATCTCGCGCAGGGCCGCGTCGAAGTCCTGCACGTTGCGCAGGCCGAAGGAGATGGTGACGGCGTCGAAGGTGTCGTCCTTGAACGGCAGCCGCGTCGCGTCGCCCGCGGTGAACGGCAGCCAGGTGTGCTTCCGCTTGCCGACCTGGAGCATGCCGAGCGAGAAGTCGCAGGGGACGACGTAGGCGCCGGTCTGCGCGAAGGGCAGCGAGGAGGTGGCCGTACCGGCCGCCAGGTCCAGGACCTTCTGCGCGGGACGGGCGTCGACCGCCCGGGCGACCTCCTTGCGCCACCTCCGGTCCTGGCCGAGCGAGAGGACGTCGTTCGTCAGGTCGTACCGTTCCGCCACGTCGTCGAACATCGAGGCGACTTCGTGCGGCTGCTTGTTCAGGGAAGCGCGGGTCACCCGACCATTGTGGCAGCCCGCGCCTCACCGGCTCACGGCAGGAGCCTCGGCCTCTTCCGTGCCGCCACGTCCTCGACCCAGCCGCACAGCAGAACGAACACCGCGATCAGCAGCCAGCCGACGCCGAACATGAACCACTGGCTCTCCAGTGGCAGGTACCTCTCGAACGCGGGCACGTCCCAGAGGCGGTCGATCAGCGGGATCGCCAGGATCAGGGCGATCTCGTGCCAGAGGTAGATCGTCACCGCGCGCGCGTTGAAGACGGTGACGATCCGGTCGGCGCGCCGGAAGCGGGTGAGCCAGGCGAAGTCGATCCGGAAGTACGCCTTCGCCCACATCAGCAGCAGCACGAAGCCGGCCGACCAGAAGGCCTGCGCGAGGGGGTCCTCGTCCAGGTCGTAGGTGCCGAACTCGGCCTGGTGGGCGAGGGCGTACCAGCCGCCGTAGGCCATCGCGGCGAGCGAGAGGACGACCACCGGGGCCGGCTTCATCCGCTGGAGGACGCCGTCGCGGTGGGCGAAGCCGAGCATCCAGCAGAAGAGGTACGTCGACAGGTCCCACAGGGCGACGCCGAAGCGGTTGTCCGGGCCGGCCCACGCGAAGGTGAGGACCAGGATCGGGGCGAGGGTGAGGAGGAGCACGGGGACGGGGGCGAGGCGGAACACCCGCAGCAGGAGCGGGGAGAGCAGGACGAACCAGAGGTACGTGCGCAGGTACCAGAGGATCTCCCAGGCCTCCTGGCCCCAGGCGTTGCCCGGGGGGTCGCCCAGCGGGACGATCCAGTACACGATCTGCCAGCCCGGCATCCAGTCGTGGATCAGCATCGCCACGACCACGAAGACGCCCCAGAACCAGAACGGGGGCAGGAGCCGGCGGAGCCTGCTCCTCACCACCCCGAGCGCGGGGCGCTCCAGGGACTTCGCCATCAGGGTGCCGGCCAGGCCGAACATGATCCCCATGGAGGGGAAGACGAGCCCGGCCCAGGCCCAGCCGAAGGTGTGGTAGGCGACGACGCGGACCAGCGCGAGGGCGCGGAGCGTGTCGAAGTAGCGGTCGCGCGCCGCGGGTCGCACCTGCGGCAGCGGGGCCGTGTCCGAGGGGGCGGCCGGGGCGGCGGCCCGGCCCGCCCGGGCGGGCGGCCGCACCGCCCCCTTGCTGTGCGCCCCCATCACCCCACCCCGGCCGGAGTGCCCACCTCGCCGGTCCGCTTCAGCTTCTGCCAGCGGAGGCGGCCGCCGGTGAGGGCGGTGATGCAGGAGTGGATGAGGACGAGGTACATCATCTGCCGGTAGGCGAGCTGCTGGAGCGGCATCATCAGCAGGTAGCGGTACTTCTCGCGGTCGAGGCGGAAGGCGTACGCCGCGCAGACGAGCTGGACTCCGAGCACCGCCAGCCACGCCAGCAGGGCCGCCGTGAAGTCGATGAAGATCATCGAGTAGGCGGTGAACACGTCGATGAGCGGGGCGAAGACCGGCGTGACGATCTGGAAGAGGACGACCAGCGGCATGCCGACGCGGCCGAAGCGGCCCGAAGGACCCTTGTCCGTGAGGGACTTTCGGTGCTTCCACAGCGCCTGCATGGTGCCGTAGGACCAGCGGTAGCGCTGGGACCACAGCTGCTTCAGGGAGCCCGGCGCCTCCGTCCAGGCCTTGGCGTGCTCCTGGTAGACGACCTGCCAGCCCGCCCGGTGCATGGCGATGGTGATGTCGGTGTCCTCGGCGAGCGTGTCCTCGCTCATGCCGCCGACCTCCAGGACGGCGTCCCTGCGGAAGGCGCCGATGGCCCCCGGGATGGTCGGCATGCAGCGCAGCAGGTCGTACATACGGCGGTCGAGGTTGAAGCCCATCACGTACTCGATGTGCTGCCAGGCACCGATGATCGTGTTGCGGTTGCCGACCTTGGCGTTGCCGGCGACCGCGCCGACCTTCGGATCGGCGAAGGGCTGCACCAGGTGCCGTACCGTCTCGGGCTCGAAGACGGTGTCGCCGTCCATCATCACGACGATGTCGTGACCGGCGCTGCGCACGCCGTTGTTGAGGGCGGCGGGTTTGCCGGCGTTCTCCTGGCGGACGACGCGCACGTGCCTCATGCCGAGCTTGTCGGCCGCGGCGCGGGCGATCTCCGACGTCCCGTCCGTCGAGCCGTCGTCCACCACGATGACCTCGATCGGGTGGGTGCTCTTCGACAGCGACTCCAGGGTGTTGGCGATGCACTCCTTCTCGTTGTACGCCGGGACGATCACGCTCACCGGCCGGGTGACGGTCGGTCCCCAGCTGAAGCGCCGTTTGTTGCGCTTGCGGTAGTGGCGGCGGGCGAGGACCAGCATCATCCCGAAACGGCCCATGACGGCCACGCCCACGATCATGAGCCCGACCGAGAGCGTCGGGACCGTCCACTCCGCGACGGCCACCGCCGCGACCAGGGCCTTGCCCTCGTACAGGGTCACCCCGGTGGCCTCGCGGTGCGCGGCCTGGAGCCGGTCGCCGGTACCGCTGGCGGCGTCACCCTGGTCGTTCGACGCGGTGCCGGGCTGTTCGCCGGTCGTTCCGGCGACTCCCGTCTCGGCGACGCCCGCCGGCTGCTCCTGGCCGGACGGCGCGGCGCCGGCAGCCGGGTTCTCCTCCTGCATCACCCCGCTGATGGTGGTGAAGGTGTACCCGGCCGCCTTCATCTTCTCGATGTAGGTGGGCAGCGCCTTGATGGTCTGCGAACGCTCGCCGCCCGCGTCGTGGAAGAGCACCGACGCGCCCTCGCCGTCCTCCGGCGTGGCCCACTTGATGATCTTCGAGACGCCCGGCCGCTTCCAGTCGTCGCTGTCGGTGTCGATGAAGACGCTGGTGTAGCCGTCCTCGCCGAGCCTCTGGTAGACGGGCCAGCTGTAGTTGTCGATGGCGTCCGTCTCCGAGGAGTACGGCGCGCGGAACAGCGTGGTGGTGATGCCGGCCGCGCCCGCCAGCGCGAGCTGGGTCTGCTGCATCTCGCGGTCGACGCGGGCGTCGCTCTGGTAGGAGAGGTCGACGTGGGTGAAGGTGTGGATGCCCACCTCGTTGCCCTGCTCGACCATGTCCTTCACGATGCCCGGGTAGCGCGAGACCATCGAGCCGACCACGAAGAACGTGGCGGGCACGTCGTACTCCTCGAGGATCTGCAGCACCTGCGGCGTCCAGGTCGGGTTGGGACCGTCGTCGAAGGTGAGCGCGATCGTCTTGTCCGGCACCGAGACCGTGGTGGCCTGCCCGCCCCGGAAGGTGAGGATCGGACCGCCCTCGAGGACGTCGTCGGGCACCTTGCTGGCGCTGGCCCCGGTGCGCACGCGCTGGTCGCCGCCGACCTCGGCGCGCAGGTAGCCGTCCAGCAGCATCACGCTGGTCAGCGCGAGCAGGAGCAGCAGGGCGAGGATGACACGCGGTTTCTGCAGCGCCGCGGCCTTGCCCGCCGCCCGCTCGATGCGGGAGGGGGCGCGGCGCCGGCCGCGGGAGGGAGTCGTCGTCATGTGGGTGGCTGCGTTCCGGTCGAGGGGCGTCAGTTGGCGGTCGCCGAGGCGGACGGGGTCGGGGAGGCGGTGCCGGAGGGCGGTGTGCCGCCCGGCAGGCCGACCTGGTCGCCCATGCCGCCGTCCGGACGGACGCCGCCGGGACCCTGTCCGCCCTGGACGCCCTGGCCGTCGGCGCCGAACGGCAGCAGCGAGGACGGGGTCAGCGAGGTGCCCCAGCCCATGAAGGCGGCGCCGAGGACGGCCGCGTAGGCGAGGCAGCCGACGCCGAGGAGGAGGCCGATCCGGCGCAGCAGCTTGGACCTGCGGCCGGAGTTGTCGACGAACACGGGCCCTTCGGCGGAGTCGTTGCCGCGTTTGCGACGGCGACCGCGAGCGGCCGCGCGGCTTTCGGTGACAGGCTCGGAATGCATTCCCCAGACAATAGGCAGCCTTTATGTGCCACAAACTCTGCGCTTCATGTGAAGCGGCCATGAGAAACGGCCCAACCTGTGGCCTGCCTGAGAGATCCGGGGACTTCCTGCGGGCTCGCCCTGCCGCGCGAGAGGGAGAATCGTCCACTTTGGGGCCAAACTTGACCCCTTTCATGCACGTACGTCCCTCGCCTGCCCGCACGTTCGCCCGTCCCGCGTGAACCGTCCGCATGTGAGACATTTCCACTTCGGAAACGCACTTTGTTTTCCACCCTGAGACAGAAATCACGAGAGCGGGTGCATGCGCAATGAGGAGTCTCCTGAAGCCGGCGGCCGGGCTCACTTGCCTGTTTGCCCTCGCCACGGCCGGATGCTCCGCGGGGTCCGACGGCACGTCGGACGCGGCACCCGCGGCGCCCGAACGGACCACCACCGCCTCCCCGTCGCCGAGCGCCACATCGGGTACCGGCAGCACCGCCTACGCCCCCTACGTGAGCGCGACGGAGGCCTCCGCCAACGACTCGGCGGGCTCCCCCACGACGTACAACCTCGCGTTCGTCATCTCGGACGGCAGCGGCTGCACGCCGGAGTGGAACGGGGCGTACGCGATCGACGACACGACCGTGGCGTCCCGTGTCTCCGCGCTGGCGGAGTCGGGCGCCTCCGTCCGCGTCTCCTTCGGCGGGGCGTCCGGAAAGGAGCTGGCGGCGACCTGCGACACCGCGGCGGAACTGGCGGAGGCGTACGGGGCGGCACTCGACGCGGCCGGCTCCACCCAGGCCGACTTCGACGTGGAGGGCGACGAGTTGACCGACTCCGCCTCGATCGACCTGCGTTCCCGGGCGATCGCCCTGCTCCAGCAGGACCGCCCCGACCTCCAGGTCTCCTTCACGCTCCCGGTGATGCCATCGGGGCTGGAGTCCGACGGCCTCGCGCTGCTCGCGTCGGCGAACAAGTACGACGTCCAGGTCTCCACCGTCAACCTGATGACGATGAACTACGGCGAGTCGTACACCGGTGACATGGGCGGCTACGCCGTCACCGCGGCCACCGCCGCGCACACCCAGCTGAAGGAGATCTTCGGCACGACGGACGCCGCGGCCTGGAAGGGCATGGCGCTCACCTCGATGATCGGGGTCAACGACGTCGACAACGAGACCTTCACCCTCGCGGACGCGGCGCAGGTGCGGACGTTCGCCGAGGAGAAGGGCATCGCCTGGGTGTCGATGTGGTCGGCCTTCCGCGACCGGCAGTGCGCGGACGGGTCCTCCACGGACGACGCGTTGACCAACTGCAGCGGGGTGGAGCAGGAGGACGGGGCGTTCGCCGAGGCGTTCTCGCAGTAGAGGCGCTCAGCGGCGCCGGTACACCAGGCGCCCCTCGACGACCGTCGCCACGCAGGTCCCGGCGCCGCGTTCGGCGAGCGCCGCCTCGTCCGGGACGTCGAAGACGGCGAACCGGGCGGCGGAGCCGGACTCCCTCGGCTCCGCGAACATCACCGGCCGGCCGGAGGCGTACGGGTCGAGCGAGGGCGTCCCGTCGGGGCGCCCGAGCCGCCCCACGATCCCCAGCCCGGTGCGGCGTACGGCGTCCCGCACCGCGCGGTTGCGGAGGTGCTCGCAGGCCGCCGCGACCGTGCCGTTCGCCAGCATGCGCTGCACCCCGCGCCGGGCGCTCGCGCCCCAGCGGGCGTCGTCCATGGTCAGCGTCGCGAGCGCGTCCCCGAACAGCGGCTCGGTGCCCAGCTCTTCGACCTCGCGCGGATCCGGGTGGTAGGCGCCCTCCAGCAGCTCGTCGCCGTACAGGTTGACGAGTCCGGGGGTGAGGATGCCGGGCCACTGACGCACCCGGGCCCGCGGACGGTCAGCGACGAGCTTGTCCAGCGGGCCGGCGTCGGCGATCCACGCGCCGTCGACGGCGAGCGCCCGCCCCCTGGAGTCCGCGTGGATGGTGAGCATGCCGCGGCTAGTTGGAGGCGAGGATCTTCAGCTCGGGGTGCGCCGTGCCACCCGCGATGGCCGTCGAGGAGATGTGGGAGACGACCCGCTCGTCGACCGGGTCGTTCGCCGGGTCGTCGTGGACGACGAGGTGCTCGTACGTCGTGGAGCGCTGGGCCGGGACGCGGTCCGCCTTCCGGATCAGGTCGATGATCTCCAGGCGGTTGGAGCGGTGCTTGGCCCCGGCCGAGGAGACGACGTTCTCCTCCAGCATGATCGAGCCGAGGTCGTCCGCGCCGTAGTGCAGGGAGAGCTGGCCGACCTCCTTGCCCGTGGTCAGCCACGAGCCCTGGATGTGGCGGACGTTGTCGAGGAAGAGGCGGGCGATCGCGATCATGCGCAGGTACTCGAAGATCGTGGCCTGCGTGCGGCCCTTCAGGTGGTTGTTCTCGGGCTGGTAGGTGTACGGGATGAAGGCCCGGAAGCCACCGGTCCGGTCCTGTACGTCACGGATCATCCGCAGGTGCTCGATGCGCTCGGCGTTCGTCTCGCCCGTGCCCATCAGCATGGTCGAGGTGGACTCGACGCCGAGGTTGTGCGCCGTCTCCATGATCTCCAGCCAGCGCTCGCCGGACTCCTTCAGCGGCGCGATGGCCTTGCGCGGGCGCTCGGGCAGCAGTTCGGCGCCCGCGCCGGCGAAGGAGTCCAGACCCGCCGCGTGGATGCGCTGGATCGCCTCCTCGACCGACACCTTCGAGATCCGCGCCATGTGCTCGACCTCGCTCGCCCCCAGGCTGTGGATGACGAGCTGCGGGAACTCCTTCTTGATGGCGGAGAAGTGCTTCTCGTAGTACTCCACGCCGTAGTCCGGGTGGTGCCCGCCCTGGAACATGATCTGGGTGCCGCCCAGTTCGACCGTCTCCGCGCACCGGCGCAGGATGTCGTCCAGATCGCGCGTCCAGCCCTTGGCGGTGTCCTTCGGGGCCGCGTAGAAGGCGCAGAACCTGCACGCCGTGACGCACACGTTCGTGTAGTTGATGTTGCGCTCGATGATGTACGTCGCGATGTGCTCGGTGCCCGCGTACAGGCGGCGGCGTACGGCGTCGGCGGCGACGCCCAGCGCGTGCAGGGGCGCGTCCCGGTACAGGACGAGCGCCTCCTCCGGGGTGATCCGTCCGCCGGCCGCGGCACGGTCGAGCACTGACTGGAGGTCGGCCTTCTCGGTCACCGGGGTCCCTTCGTAAGGGGTGTGGACGGACCGAACCAGCCTACGCCAGGCCTTTCGCGGCACGGACGTCAGGCCGCGTAGGCGCCGGCCAGCAGCCCCAGGTACGCCCCCGCGATCAGGAACGGCCCGAACGGGATGGCCGTCCTGCGTCCGGCCCTGCCCGCCACGAGGAGCGCGCCCCCGTACAACGCGCCGAGCAGGAACCCGGCGAAGGTGCCCAGCATGACCGTGGCCCAGCCGTACCAGCCGAGGACGGCGCCCGCGCCGAGCGCGAGTTTCACGTCGCCGAAGCCCATGCCGCCGGGGTTGAGGAGGTGCAGCACGAGGTAGCCGGCGCTCAGCGCGAGGGCGGCGAACAGGGCCGTCGTCCAGTCCCCGGCGTGCTCGGGCAGCAGCGCGGCCACCCCGAGCAGGGCCAGGGCGGTGCCGGCGAGCGGGAGGGTGAGCGGGTCGGGCAGCCGCCGCACCCGCAGGTCGACGGAGGCGAGCAGCACCCCGACGGGCGCGAGCAGCAGCCAGACGGCCAGCTCGGGGCGGGTTCCGGTGGCGAGGGCGAGGGCGGCGCAGAGCAGGGCGGTGACGACGGCGGGGCGGGCGGCGCCGGGGCCGTACGCCCCGGCCGCGCCGACGCAGCGACGGCAGCGGGCCGGGCCGAGCCAGCCGGGGAGCGGATGCCCGCTCGGACACGCACTCCGCCAGCCGTCCCGCTCTTCGTCCGCCGTCTCGCTCTCGCCGGCCTCGCCGCCCTGGCCCGCCTCCGCGTCTTCCTTCGCCTCTTCCGCCGCCTCTTCAGCCGCCTCTTCCGGCGCCTCTTCCGGCGGCAGTTCCACGGAGAACCGGTAAACCGCCCGCGGCAGCAGCGCTCCCGCCACCGCGCCCCACACCGCCGCGAGAGCGATCAGCAGGGCGTCGATCGGTCCCACCTCGTTCACGCCTCGAGCCTCCGGACTGGGAACGGACCTGGGTTTCGGACGAATGGCGCCGAGCCCGCTACTCGACCCTCGCCATCCGGGCCACCGGCTTCCCCTCCGCCGCACTGTCCGAGCTGTACGTCAGGTCGTCGCCCGTCGGCGTCAGCCGGATGGTGTGCGGGGTCGGGTTGCAGCCGCTGTGGTTGGACGCGGCGCCGGCCGAGGTGACGACGACCTCCTTCGCGGTCACCTGCTTCAGCGTCAGGAGGTCGAGGCAGACCGCGCCCAGGATGTCCGTCTGCCGCAACTCGCCCATCCGCTCGCCCACCGCGGCCTGCCGGACCGTCACCCGGAAGGTCCCCATGGGCAACTTGCCGTCGAGTCCGCTCCCGGGCCCCTCCCAGGTGCCGACATAGCGGGAGGGCAGCGCGGACGGCCGGGCCGTGGGCGTGGCGCCCTCACTCCCGCTCGGCGTGGCGGCCGGGGGGTGGGCGCCGTCGGCCGCGTCCTTCCCGCTGTCGGACGACCCGGGCAGGAGGTCCAGGACGAACACGGACCCGACCGTCACCGCCGCGATCGCCCCGGCGACCGCCAGCGCCACCGTGCAGCTCAGCCGCCTCCCGCGCCCGCCCTCTCCCGGCGTGGCGGCGGCCGCCACGGTCACGGAGACCTTCCCGGGCCGTTCGCCGGACGGCTCCCCGCCCGCCCTGGGCATGGGCACGGCGTCCGCCGGGGCCGGCATCACCGGCGGCGGCCCGAACGCCCCCCTCGTCACCGGGGCGTGGACCTCTCCCGCCGTAGCCTCCGGATCTCCCACGGACGGAGTGCCGAATCCCACCGGCCCGGAGACCGGCCCCGGGACCGGTCCCGGAAACGGCCCGGGAAACGGCCCCGCCCCGGCCCCCGCCGCCTCGAGGTTCAGCAGTTCCACGGCGCGGCGGCCCACCTGTGCCACGAGCGCCCCCGGCAGCCATCCGCCCGCCACCGACCGCGCCGCCCCCTCCGGGGCCAGCCGCCGGGCCACCTCGCCGGGAGCCGGCCGGGCCGCCGGATCCTTCGACAGGCACGCCTCGACGACCTCCCGCAGCTCACCGTCCAACTCCCCGAGTTCCGGCTCCTCGTGAACGACCTTGTAGAGCAGCGCGGCCGAGGAGTCCCCGGGGAACGGCGGCTCCCCGGTCGCCGCGTACGCCAGCACCGCACCCAGGGAGAAGACGTCGGCGGCTCCCGTGACCCCCTTGCCGAGGATCTGCTCGGGTGCCATGTAGCCCGGTGAGCCGACCGACACCCCGGTCGACGTCAGGGACGCCGTACCGTCCGTCGCCCGGGCGATGCCGAAGTCGATCAGCAGGGGGCCGTCGACGGTCAGCAGGACGTTGGACGGTTTGACGTCCCGGTGGACGAGCCCCAGGGCGTGGACGGTCGCGAGCGCTTCGGCCAGTCCCGCTCCCAGCACCCGTACCGTGTGCTCGGGCAGCGCGCCCCCGCCGGCGCCCGGCCCCTCGGCGGAACCCGTGCCCCCGGCGGCGTCGCCGACCGCGGCGGCCTCGCTCCCCCTGCCGCCCGCGACCGCCGACGCCAGCGAAGGCCCCGCCGCGTAGGCGGTGGCGACCCAGGGCACGGCCGCGTCCGGGTCGGCGTCCAGCACCGGCGCGGTCCAGGCGCCGCCGACCCGCCGGGCGGCCTCGACCTCGCGCCGGAAGCGGGCGCGGAACTCCTCGTCGAGGGCGAGGTGCGGGTGGACGATCTTCACGGCGACCGTGCGGCCGCCGGCGCTGCGGCCCAGGTAGACGCGGCCCATCCCGCCCGAGCCGAGCCGGCCGAGCAGCCGGTAGGGCCCCACGGCACGCGGTTCGTCGGCCGCGAGCGGCTGCATGGCGTTCCCCTCTCCCCCTGGGGTCCGTCCGGCGGATCGGGCCGCCGGCGCGACCCGTCGGGCCGGACGGGCCCTGACGCCTCCACTCCCCAGCAGGGTAGTGCCCGGCACGGCGGGTCCCGCGGCGTCTGACGGACCGCCACCTCAGGCGGAGGACGACGTCACGACCGCAGCAGTTCCACCTTCACGTCCGCGGGGAAGCCCGTCGTCGGCCCGACGCGCCGGGCGAACTCGGCCACCGCCTCCAACTGCGGTGCCCCGAAGCGGAAGTCGAGGGTCGTGAAGTACTGCTCCAGGACCCGCTCGTCGAAGGCCTCCCAGCGGGCCGCCTGCTCGGCGACCTTGCCGACCTCCTCCAGGGAGAGGTTGCGGGAGGCGAGGAAGGCCTCGTGGACCTGGCGGGTGATGAACGGCTCGCGTTCCAGGTAGTCGCGGCGGGCGGCCCAGACCGCGAAGACGAACGGCAGGCCGGTCCACTCCTTCCAGAGGGCCCCGAGGTCGTGCACCTGGAGGCCGTACTTGGGGCCGTCCAGCAGGTTCGCCCGCAGCGCCGCGTCGCCGATGAGGACGGCGGCCTCGGCCTCCTGCATCATCAGGCTGAGGTCGGGCGGGCAGGAGTAGTAGTCGGGCCGGACGCCGTAGCGGTCGGAGAGCAGGAGCTGGGCCAGGCGTACGGAGGTGCGCGAGGTCGAGCCGAGGGCGACCCGGGCTCCGTCCAGCCGCTCCAGCGGGACCTGGGAGACGATCACACAGGACATCACGGGGCCGTCGCAGCCGACGGCGATGTCGGGGAAGGCGACCAGGTCGTCCGCGTTCTTCAGGTACTCGACGAGGGTGATGGGCCCGATGTCGAGGTCTCCCCCCACCAGCCGCTCGCTGAGTTTCTCCGGGGTGTCCTTGGTCAGCTCGAAGTCGAGGAGGGTGCCGGTTCTCGCGAGCCCCCAGTAGAGGGGCAGGCAGTTCAGGAACTGGATGTGGCCGACGCGCGGCCGGGTGCGAGAATTGTCCACATCGCGAGACTAGACCCCGTCGAGTACGCTGCGGGCTCCACCCCCTGGGTCAACCGCTTCTCCGGATGTTCAAACATCCGGGTGACGTGATCTTGACCTCTATTGCATTCGGCTGCCCGCGTGCTAGGCTCGCCGCAAGTTGCAGTTTGGTTTCCCTTGCAGTACAGAGCCTGCGGAGCATGTGACCGCGGGCTCTCGTCGTTTTCAGAAGTATGCAGTTGTGCAGCACTGTTTTCACACTTGCAGGTTCTGGAGCAGGGCAACCCTTTGGGCCCAAGGAGGGCTTATGGCTACCGGAACCGTGAAGTGGTTCAACGCCGAAAAGGGCTTTGGCTTCATCGCCCAGGAGGGCGGCGGCCCCGACGTCTTCGTCCACTACTCCGCGATCAACGCCTCGGGTTTCCGTTCCCTCGAGGAGAACCAGCAGGTCTCCTTCGACGTGACCCAGGGCCCGAAGGGCCCGCAGGCGGAGAACGTCACCCCCGTGTGATCGTGACACCTCGTGTGATCGCAGTCTGAGAGCAGTACCCAAGGAGCCCCGCGCCTTCCGGCACGGGGCTCCTGCCTTTCCCGGTGAATTCCTCACACGCCCGGCCCAATTCCGCGCGCGACCGGGTGAACATCGCGCGAACTCTTCCCTCCCTAAACGTGCTGCATCACGAGGACGAAGCTCGTCCCCGGCACCAGCGCCTCGTACGAGTGGGGGACATCACCCCGGTAGGTCATGTAGTCCCCCGGCTCCAGCTCCACCGTCTCGCCGGCCGGCCCCGCCTTCACCCGGCCCGTGCTCACGATCAGGTGCTCGACGGTGCCCGGGATGTGCGGCTCCGAGGCCCGTACGGCACCCGGCTCGGCCCGCAGGTGGTAGATGTCCCGCCGGGCGCCGGGCGGGCTGGCCGACAGCAGGGTCGCCACGTACGGCGCCTGCTCCGAGGCGACGGCAGGCCCCTCCCCCGCCCGGATCACCCGAACGGCGGGCGCCGGCGGCTCGACCAGCGCACTGAACGGCACCCCCAGCGCCACGCCCAGCGCCCAGATCGTCTCCATGCTCGGATTCCCGCCCGCCGCCTCCAGCTGGGACAGCGTGGACTTCGCGATGCCGGCCCGTTTGGCCAGCTCGGACAGGGAAAGACCGGCGCGCGTGCGCTCCCGGCGCAGAGAGGCGGCGATCCAGTCGAGGGGGAGACGGGAGGGGACGTCGGACATGTTGTTCGCTCCATCGGTACGCTCGTTCGGCTTGACGAACACCGGCCGGTCTGTTCATTGTAGAAAACATGCGTTCGCTGCACCGAACACGGCGCCTGTGGCGCGTGCCTCTCGCCCCCTCCCTGAAGCCGCTCGTCCGGGACAGTTCACTCGTCTGGCTGGCCGGCGGGGTGGTCGGTGTCTCCTTCGGCGCGATCTCCGTCGCCGGGGGGCTGCCGGTCTGGGTGCCGGTGGCGATGTCGCTGGTGGTGTACGCGGGGTCGGCGCAGTTCAGCGCGGTCGGGGTGCTGCTGGCCGGGGGCGGCCCGTTCGCCGCGGCGGCCACCGGACTGCTCCTCAACACCCGTACGGCCGCCTTCAGCCTCGCCGTCGCCGACCTCCTCGGCCCCGGCCGCGCGACCCGCCTGCTGGGCGCCCACCTCGTGACGGACGAGACCGTCGCCTTCGCCCTCGCCCAGCCGGACCCGGCCCGCCGCCGCGCCGCCTTCTGGATCTCGGGCCTCGGCCTGTTCGCCGTGTGGAACGTGGGCGTCCTGGCCGGTGCCCTCGCCGGCACCGCCCTCGGCGACACCGCCGCCTACCTGGACGCCGCCTTCCCCGCCGTCCTGGTGGCCCTCGTCCTCCCGGCCCTGCGCGCGGACCGGTCCCTGCGGCGCTCGGCGGCCCTCGGCGCCCTTCTCGCCCTGGCGGTCACGCCCGCCGTACCCGCCGGGGTGCCGGTGCTGCTGGCACTCGCCGGCCTGTTTCTGTACGGCCGCGAGGGGGCCGCCGTATGAGTGCGTCGGCCGTCACCGTGATCCTGGTGCTGGCGGTGGGGACGTACGCCTTCCGGCTGGTCGGGCCCGCGCTGCACGGGCGGGTCGAGATGCCCGCGCGGGTACGGGAGTTGATGTCGGCGGGTGCGGTGGTCCTGCTGGTCGCGCTGCTGGCGACGGGCGCGCTGACCGAGGGCGGCGGCTTCGCCGGGTGGGCGCGTCCGGCCGGTGTGCTGGTGGGTGCCGTGCTCGCCTGGCGGCGGGCGCCGTTCGCGGTGGTGGTGCTGGGGGCGGCGCTGGCCGCGGCGGGGCTGCGGGCGATGGGCGTGACCTGACAAGCTGATCATGTGGACAACACCGAGAAGGACACGCCGTCCCCCGCCCCGAAGACGTCGGTGAACTGGCCGGCGCTCGGTCTCTCGACCGGCACCGCCGTGGGCATCGCGCTCGGGACCGTCTTCGACAACGTGGCCCTCGGTCTCGCCCTGGGTCTGGGGCTGGGCGCGGCCGTCGGCGCCTTTGCCGCGGCGCGCGCCGCACGCGGGCAGGGCGAGAGCGAGAAACACGAGGGCGGCGACCGGCCGGCCTGAATAGGCTCCGGCCATGACCGACGCCGACTTCCTCACCGCCACCCGCACCTTCTACGACGCCGTCGCCGACGACTACGCCGACCACTTCCGGGACGTGCTGGCCGCCCTGCCGCTGGACCGGGCCGTGCTCGGCGCGTACGCCGAACTCGTGGGCGAGGGCGCGAAGGTGGCCGACGTCGGGTGCGGGCCCGGCCGGGTGACCGGGTTCCTCGCGTCGCTGGGCCTGTCGGTGTCCGGCCTCGACCTCTCGGAGTCGATGCTGGCGATCGCGCGCCGCGAGAACCCCGGCATCCGCTTCGAGCAGGGCTCGATGCTGAAGCTGACCGGGCACCCGGACGGCTCGCTGGACGGCGTCGTCTCCTACTACTCCTCCATCCACACCCCTGTGGAAGAACTCCCGGCCCTCTTCGCGGAGTTCCACCGCGTCCTGGCCCCCGGCGGCCATCTCCTCCTCGCCTTCCAGGTCGGCGACGAGCCCCGCCGCCACGACCGGCCCTGGGGCCACCCGGTCGCCCTCGACTTCCTGCGGCGCAGGCCGGACCGGATGGCCGGCCTGCTGACCACGGCCGGGTTCGACGTCCGGGTCCGAATGGAACGCGAGCCGGACCAGGAGCGCGGCGAGAACGTCTCCCAGGCCTGCCTGATCGCCCGCAGGACCGCCCAGGCTCCGTCCTAGAGGGCCCCGGCGAGGTCCGGGTCCGCCGCGTACCCGAACGGCCGCTCGAGGCCTACGCGGCGGTGAGCATCCGCCGGCAGTCGTCCCAGGCGGCCCGGCTCAGCAGCGGCCGGAAACGGGTGAACAGGGCGAGGAGGTCCGGCCCCCACCGCTCGCGGAAAGCCACGTCGTGCTCCGCCAGGTCGAGTTCGTTGGCGGCGGTGAGGTCGGCGAAGTCGCGGAGCAGGCCCGGGGCCGGGACCCCGTGGGCGCCCGTGAAGCGGTCGTGGAAGGGGGCGCCGGGCTCGGCCAGGGCCGGATACGTGGCCCTGCGGTCGCAGCTCGCGTAGGAGTACACGATCGCCTCGGCCTCCCGACCGATCACCCCGGCGAGTTCGGTACGGCGGTCGAGCGGGAGCAGGGCGTCGGGGAAGCCGTCGGTGCCGTAGAAGGCGTGGCAGAGGCCTGCCAGTTGGAGAGCGGGGCGGGCCTCCCAGGCGGCGAGCCGGGAGCGTACGCGGCGGAGGTGTGCGAGGAGGGTGCCGCCCGGGTGGGCCAGGGCGCCCGCGCCCAGGTCCCGCAGCAACGCCTCGGCCCGCGGGAGCGCCTCGTCCATCGGCATGGCGGTGCCCTTCGTCGAAACGGACGTGTCGTCGTACGGGGTCGGCACCCGCTCCCCTCCGGGACGTCCGGACGTCCACGGGAGCAGGGAGCGGGTTGCCGCCCGGGGCCCTGGAACAGATCCTCGTACGGGCGCAACACCCAGTCAATCCTTGGGATTTGTCACGAGACCCAAGCCTAGACTTGGGTCTCGTGACACTTGAGGACCTGCGCGTGTTCGTGGCGGTGTGCCGGGCCGGGAGCCTGAGCGCGGTCGCCCGTGAGCTGGGCTGCACACAGTCGGCGGTGAGCCAGCACGTGAGGCGGCTGGAACGGGAGACGGGTGTGGGCCTGCTGGAACGGCAGCCGAGGGGGGTCGTCCCGACGCGGGCCGGCCGCATCCTGGAGGCCGCGGTCACCGAGGGCATCTCCGGACTCGACCTGGCGGTTCGTCAGTTGCGCGACCTGGCCGACGGCGCGAGCGGCTACGTCCGGGTGGCCACCGGGGCGACGACCGTGCGGCACTTCATGTCCGACGCCCTCGTGGCGTACCGCCGCGCCCATCCCGGGGTCAACCTGGAGTTCCGTACGGTGAGTTCGGGGCGCGGCAGTTTCGACGCGCTGGCCGACGGCACGCTCGACCTCGCCTGGATCACCCTGGGGCCGCCGGTGCGCGGCATCGAGCAGCGGCGGGTGGTCGACCTGCCCTGGGTCCTGGCCGTCCACGCCACGGACCCGCTCGCCTCCCGTCCGCACGTCGACGTCAACGACCTGCGGGACGTCCGCCTGATCCGCCTCCCCCCGAACTCCGCCTCCGCCGCCCATCTCGACGCCTGCTGCGCCGAGTCGGGCGTCCGCTTCTCCTACGACACCGGTGTCGCCGACTGGGACACGGCACTGCTCCTGGCCGAGCTGGGCGTGGGCCGGGCGGTCGTCCCCGCCCTGCCGGGACTGTCCGCCCCCGCCGACGGCGCCCTGCGCCTGATCCCGGTCCCCGGCCTGCGTCCCCTTCCGGTCGGCTGGGCGGTACGCCGCTGGGCCGCGCTCGGTCCGGCGGCGCGGGCGTTCGCGGACATGGTGGCGGAGTGGCGGAGGGGACGCGCGGCGGGCGACTGAGGGTCAGGAGCCGCGTGTCGGGCCGGTGCGGTCAGCCGAGCGGGAGTTCCGCCCAGACCGTCTTGCCGACGTCCCGCTCCTGGACACCCCAAGTCCGTGCGAGGACGGCGACGAGGATCAGCCCCCGCCCGCCCTCCGCGTCCGGCTCCCTCACGATCCGCAGCCCGCGGTCCCCCCGCGCGTCGCTCACCTCCACCCGCAGCCTGCCCTCGGGGAGCAGCAGCAGACGCAGCCCGAAGTCCCGCCCCGGCACCCGGCCGTGCGTGACGGCGTTGGCGGCCAGCTCCGCGACGACGTGCTGCACGGCGTCGCTCGCCTCGCCGTCGTGCGGGTAACCCCAGGCGTCGAGCTGCTGCGCGGTGAGGCGCCGGGCGAGACGGGCGCCTCGGGGTGTCGCGCTGAGGCGCAGGGACAGTTCACCGAGGGGGGTGGGGATCTGGGTGGAGATTTCGGAGTTCACCCGACTGAGCGTGGTCCGTTGTATCTACCCTGGCCAGGGGCGACTTGGCGACTCTCCGTAGCCGTACGGCTTCGGTGGGCTTTGATGTACGGGTCGTCGTTCGTGTCCACGAAGGCGTGACGGTGGTGGCGTACGTGACGTACGAGCGCAGGCCCGAGACTCCGGCGGAGGCCGACGGCTCGACGGGGCTTCTCACGGCCCTCGGCAAGATGATGAAGCTGTTGCGGGAACGGAAGGGGATCACGCAGAAGGAGTTCGGCCAAATGGTGGGGTACGGGCCGGACGCAATCTCTGCCATGGAGCGGGGGGTGCGGACGATCCGGCCGGAGGTGCTGGAGAAGGCGGACGAACTCCTGGCGGCCGGAGGGCTGTTCTTGCAGGCGGTTCCCGAGGTGCGGGAGGCGATGTCTCGGACGCGGACGCGGCATCCCGAGTGGTATCGGAGTTACGCGGCGCTGGAGGCGGAAGCCGCGGAGCTGCACTTTTATGCCAACCAGGGGGTGCCAGGCCTGTTGCAAACCCGGGACTACGCATGGGCGGTGTTCTCGCGCCGTCGACCACTGCTCGACGAGGAGACCATCGAGAAGCGTGTGGCGGACCGCCTGGCCCGCCAGCAAGTTCTCGACCGTCGGCCTGCGCCGGTGGTGGGCTACGTGCTGGAAGAGGTTGTGCTGGATCGGCCGATCGGCGGCCGCCCCGTCCAACGGGCACAACTTGAGCAGTTGCTGCTTCTCGGCAGTCTGAGAAACGTCGAGATCCAGGTGATGCCGACGAGCATCGTCGGCCACCCCAACATGGACGGCGCATTCAACTTGCTGACGCCCATGAGGCACTCGCAGGTGGCCTACACGGAGATCCAGGGCTATCCCCGCCTGATCACCGACCTCTTGGAGGTCCGGAAGATCGCCGACCGCTATGGGATCATGCGAGCAATGGCACTCCCGCCCGCTGAGTCCCGGGAGTTGATCGAGAAGAAGCTGGAGGAGCTATGAACAGCGAGAACCTCACCTGGTTCAAGTCCAGCTACAGCGGCGGTGAAGGCGGAGAGTGCCTGGAAACCGCCTACACCTGGCGCAAGTCCACCCACAGCGACGGCGAAGGCGGAGACTGCCTCGAAATAGCCGCCTGTCCCACCACCATCCACGTCCGTGACTCCAAGAACCCCGCCGGCCCGGCGCTGGCCCTCTCCCCCACCGCCTGGGCGGACTTCCTCACGCACGCCGCCACGCAAGCGTGACCCGCCTTCCCGAGACCTTTGTGATTGAGCACGAGGGTGAGGCAGGGCCGGGCGCCCACTGGCTCCGCATCCTCCCTCACCTGGTCGGCGACCCGCCCGCCCGTTGGGACTGTCGTCCCGACTGCGGCGTCGGGATCGTCGGACCCGTACTCCGACATGGAGTGACCCCCGACTTGCTCAAGGTCTCTTTCCCGCACCGGGCAACGTCTAGGAGGAGGACGCCCTCGCCGCCGGACGGGGAGGGGCTGTCCGGCTGTACTTGGAGATCTGGAGCGGGCGCGGAGATCGTCGCTGGTCCAAGTGGGGGCAGCGACGAACTCGCGATCACGAATAACACAAGTGTCGCGCAGTCCCCTCAAGAGTTTCGGCGCTTCCTGCGGCCGGGGGCTGACTCTACGGAACGACACTGCCCGACTCGTCGCCGCACTCGCGAGCTCCGGCCCGCGGAGGTGGGTACGGCTCACGGAGGCGACCACCCCACCGCCGGGCTTGGGGCGGAGACCTGCGCATGCCTCGAGCAGGTGGCGCAAGACCTGTGCAACGGCTTTGCGTACCCCACATCCGGCCCGCTTCAACTGCGAGTCTCGTTCAGCTTTGCCACGGCTCTGAGCGACGCTGGCCGCTGACTGCCCGCCACGTACAGAATCCGTCCGCCGACGTTTGTCAGACCTATGCGGATGCGCCAGAAAGACATCTGGCGCATCTCTTACGCCTCGCTTCGATTCTGGAGCTGCCGAAGAGACTTTTCTCGAATCTGATTCCAAGGATGTCGCGAAAGAACACGCAACGCGGCAACTGGCGTTCTAGGGTTTCCGGCCACCGACGAAAGCACCGCCTCGTGAGTGTCCCTTGAAAGCACCTCAAGAATGTCGCCGGGAGTATCCTTCCTGCTCGCTACCTTGTCTCGGACACGCCAATCCGAGTCAGCTGACAAGATCCGAATAACCTCGACCGGGATCGTCCGATTAAAGGCTACCCAGAACCGCATGTCCGGATAATCTCTAACGACGGCAATCCAGACATCCAGGGAGGCCTCCTCTCGCTTAATCCGTTGGAAGTCTGCCGCGTCTCCGCTGGCACGAAGCCTCACGAATTCCTCGACGCTCTCAATCAATTCAGCACCCAACCGTCTTCATTTTGTTCCAGGGGATGAACAAGCCAGTCTTTCCCTTGTGCTTCCCTTCAATGAAGGTGCCGTCCTTGCCAGCATCGGCCACCCATTCAAGCCCCTTTGATGTCTCCCTGAAGACCTTCCAAGCTGACCTGCCATGTCCAGCCTTGTCGGGACTCCACCAGTAGACCGTCCCATTGACATCAGGGGCCTGCTGGTAGTAATTGGCCCTGAACGGTCCACCATTCATGATTTTTGTGGACCTCGCCGGATCAATGGTCCAAACACCAGGCGGGGCGCCACCGTCATTGTGTACGAGTACCGGCGTCTCCCCCGCCAGTACATAGTACGTGTGCAGGTCGTCGACAGTGAGGTTGCGGACAGTCGCTTGTTGGGTCCAGCGCTTGACCGCGGTGATCTGAACGCGTGTGCCCGCGCTGGTGCTGAGCCACTGCCCCGCGCGCAGATCGCCGGCCTCGATCCATGCCCCGAGTTCCGGTACCCAGAAGGGGTGTCCGACGGTGGCGGTCACCGATGCGGTCTTGGCGCCCTTCTTTTCGTTGACGTCGAGCGTGATTTCGACAAGATGCTTGGCGCCCTGGCCGATGATAGTGGCAGTGACAGTGCGCGCTTCGGTCCTTCCTGTTTCCGGATCGGTGGCCAGCACCTTGTCGCCGACCTCGATTTCTCCGATTTTCTTGACCGAACCGTCCGCCATGCGAACGTCGGTTTCAGGTAGGAAGCTATTAGGAGAGCAGGAGGTCTTACCGCCGCGTGTAAGCGCATACTCGAGAATGAATTGGAACCCCACATTCCCGCATATTGGACACGTGTCCGGGGATTCGATTTCCTTTACATGCTTCCAGCCCCCGTAGTAGTCACGCAGGTTCTTGCACGTCATGTCGGTGCCTTGGCTGAAGCCACAGCGTTCACGGAAGTAGAGCTCATAGTTGAGCTCAAGACTCACGTGCGGCATATAGGTACCGAGCCGCTGCATCTGTCCTACAGACGGCAGCCCGTCACCCCCCAGGTACTTCTTGCCCAGGTCCGTGTTCGGTGGTGGCGCCTTACCGTCTCCCAGGTCTGTGACCGTGGTGCTGCCGCCGCTATTCCCGTTGTTCGACCCCGCACCGCAGTGGGGGTCTTTGTTGCATGGATCCTTGGCGGGGTCATAGTCGTCGTATGTTCCGTTGCTGCCGGAGCAGAAGTGCGGATAGCAGCTTTCGAGGCCGGTGGGGTCGCTTTCCGTGGCGGGGTTGTTGTTGGCATAGCTGTAGCCGTTGAGAGAGTGCGGCTGATCCAGGCTGAGGAGCGGGTCGACGCTGATGAACTGGCCGATGGCGGAGTCGTATTGCCGGGCGCCGATATGGGTCAGGCCGGTGGTCGTGTCGTGCGTCTTGCCGAGGAACCCCTTGTCGTCGGGCCAGGGGCCGTAGAGGGGCTTACCTCGGTCGGCGCCGAAGGGGGTGGTGTAGCGCTTGGTGAACGTCTGGCCGGTGTCCGGGTTGAACGCCAGCGAGGACGTGTTGTGGTGGTCACCCGTCAGGTAGGTGAGCTTGTTGGTGCCCGACTGGTTGGAACGGAGGGCAGCCGTTACGTCGCCAGCGGCGTAGTAGCGCTGGGCCCAGGTGCTGCCGTCGGCACGGAGGTGGAGTTCGGTGGCGCCGGCGTAGAGGACGCGTTCGCCGTTCTGGGTGTTGCGAATCAGCAGGGTGCCATCGGCGGCGTAGAGATAGTCGGTCGACGTCGCGTTCTCGGTCAGTTTCGTCAGCTTGCCTTCGGGTGACCACTGCAGCGTCTGCGGCTGAGTGGTTCCGGGGCGCTGTGAGGTGTTGCCGGTCTTGTCGTATGTGTAGGTGCGCTGGGGCTTGGTGCAGTCGGTGCCGGTGGTGGTGCCGGTCAGGGTGTGCGGCTGGGTGGTGCTGGTGTAGCAGTAGGCCGTTTTTGTGTCGCCGGTGCTCTTGTGAACCGTCTCGCTGGCCCGCTGGCCTGCATCGTTGTACGTGTAGCTCGTCCAATACGGGGCCGGGCCGGACAGGCTGGAGGCGCTCCGCGTGTCGACGCAGTTCTGAGAGGCAGGGGTCCAGGCTTCGATAAGGCGCTGGTGGCCGTCGTAGGCGAAGCACTGGGTTTCAGGGGAGCTGGTGCCGCCCAGGGTCGTGGGGTCGCTGATCGCGGTGACGTTGCCGGACTGGTCGTAGGTGTATTGGAGGTCCTGCAGCATGTACGGATGTGTCTGGTCCGTTACGGACCGTTGGGTCAGTCGGCCGGTGCCCGCCTCGTAGTCGTTGCTGACATAGATGTCCTTGCTGCCGCTGCCGCCGGTGCCCAGCGTCAGCTGTTGGGGCTGGGTGAGGGCGGAGTAGGACACGTCCCGCAGGTAGCCGGTCGAGCCGCCGATCGAGGTGAGGTTGCCCAGGCCGTCGTACTCGAATCCGATGATTTCGGATGGCAGTCCGCCCAAGGCGGGCTCGCGGTTGTACTGCTGGGTACCGTCGACGTTGTAGTACGTCGTGTACGCCAGGGTGGCTGGTACACCGGCCGTCACGAACGGGTCAGTGGCCGGCAGCCGCAGCTCGGTGTCCGTGGCACGGTTGAGGCTGTCGTAGGCGGTGACGGCCTGGGTGTAGGCCTCGCCGGTCTTGCCCCCGACGTAGCGGGTGGAAGTCGTGGGCAGGCCCTTGAGGAGGGTGTCGTAGGTGTAGCCGGTGAGCTGATTGGCGTCTGTTTTTGCGTCCTTCCAGGTTCCGGTGATGCGGCCCAGCTCGTCATACCCGGTGAGGATCGACGTGCCCCGGGAGTCCGTCGTCCTGGCCGGACGGTCGAGGATGTCGTACTCGGTGGCCGCCGTTCCCTTGTCCGGGTCGGTGACCTTGGCCTGGCGGCCGAAAAGGTCATACGTGTAGAGCCACTTGGCGCCGTCCGGGCCGGTGATCGTCTCTTGCTTGCCGTCCAGGGTGTAGGTGAATTTCGTGGACGCGTACGAGGAACCGGGGCTGGTGCCGAAGGCGGCGTCGGCGGGACTCGTGCTCTCGTACGCGCGGGTCTCCGTCGTCTGGCCGCGTACGTCGGTGATGGTGCGCTGGGCAGAGCCGCCCTCGAGGGCCGTGGTCGCGACCGAGTCTCCGGTGTAGCTGGTAGTGGTGGACCACTTCTTGACGCCGAGGACATACAGGGTGCTGGTCGTCGCGCGGCCGGCTCCGTCGAAGACCGTCTGCCGCTGGGTAGGTGCCTCGCCGTATTCGGCCCGGGTGTAGGTGCCGTTGGGTGTGCTGGTGGAGTCGAAGATGTCGGCGTACGTCTCGTAGGCCAGGCCGCGCGTGTCGTAGCGGGTGTCGGTGAGGAGGCGGCCGCCCTGCGGGGTCGGCGACTGGGTCTGCAGGGGCCGAAGAAGCGAGTCGTACAACGCGTAGGTGGTGTTGTAGGTCTCGCCGTCCTTCTTCAGGGTCGATGTCGACACCCAGGAGGGCTTGGTAGCTTCCAGGTGGTAGGCGAACTTCATGCTGGGCGCCTGGCTACTGCTTGCACGGTTCGGCAGCCACACCTGGGTCAGTCGGCCGAGGGCGTCGTAGGTGAGTTCGGTCTTCTTGGTGTTGGGATCGTAGGTGCGCAGTGGCAGACCACGTCGCGGGTCGAGGAAGCTGACCGTTTTGTACTGCTTGGGGTCAGCGATGATGGTCCTGGTCACCGGGCCGGCGTCGGCGGGGGTGTAGGTGGTGGTGGTCGGAGGGTTCGCGGAAGCGTCGCTGACGCTCACGGGGCGGCCCAGGATGTCATACGTGGTGGCCGACACCTTCTGCCAGCCGGCTGGCATGCGCTCGCCGTTGGCGTCCGCCGTGGCGGCGTAGCCGGTCGGGCGGCCGGTCCAGGTCACCTGTCCCTTGGTGGGCCGCTGGGTGGCTGACCAGGTGGTGGCATTGGCGGTGTCGTAGACCATGCCGCTGTCGGCGAGCACATCGCCCCGCTGGGGGTTGGCGGGGTCCATGGTGGCGGGCAGGGAAAGCGAGATGTCCGCGGTCGCACAGATACGGGCGACCGTTCGGGTGCGGGAGACCAGGCTGATGAGGCCCAGGTCGGCATTGCGGGCGTACCAGGTGCGGGTGCAGGTCTCGTCTGCTGCCTTGCCGACCTGACCGGAGTCTTCGACGCGTACGGGCATGCCGTAGTTGTCGTAGGTCGTGCTGGTCAGGTGCTCGCGCCACGTCTGGGACGCGGTCAGGTACGTGTAGGCGTGCTTCTTCTCCGTGCGGACGTACCGGGCCAGGTGGTCACCCGCGCCGGGCGTGCTCTGGCGGGCGGTCTCCTGCGCCCACGGGTCGTTCACCGTCGCCGTTGTGGCGGTGGAGCCGTTGAAGGTGACCTGTTCGCGCAGTTGGCCTGCGAACTCGTTGCTGTCCTTCAAGGCGGGAGCTCCCAGGGCCGGTGTGGCCAGGGGGGCGACGGAAACGCTTTTGATCGTGCCGTCCTTGTTCTTGTCGCCGTCCATGCCCTGGAAGTAGACGGAGACGGTTCGGGAGCGGATGACGTCCGTTGCACCGGTCCAGGCGGTGACCTGACGGTAGCCGCGCCAGTCCGACCAGGTCCGCTCGTCCTTCGCTGCGAACGGGTCGTCGTTGTGGTGCCAGGCGGCGCCGTCATAGGTGTAGGCGTGCTCCACCGTCTCGTTCGCGGCTGCCGGATCGGAGACGGTGACGGCCAGCACCCGGTACTTGTGGAACCAGTCGATCGAGGCGTTCTCGGCGCTGTTGATGTGCCAGTACTGGGGGTAGCACGAGCGGGTGTTGGTGTCCGGTGCCGCGCCGAGGACCTCGCTGCGCACGCATTCCTCACCCGACAGCGTCACCGTGGTGATCGCACCGGTCTCCGAAGTGATCGTGGAGATTCGCGGCCGGGTCAGGGGCAGGATGTCGTCCGTCGCATCCACGCGGTTTGACCGCATCTGGTACGTGAACGAGATCGGGTTGATCGCGATGCTCGCGTCGCCCGCCTTGCCGGTCCGCTTGAGCGACTTCAGTGTGAGGACCTGGTCGGAGCTGTCACCGATGTCCCCGCCGTCCTTGTACTCCTGGGTGAGATCCCAGGAATCCACGGGATCATAAACAGTGGTCGTGGCGTTGTAGGAAAAGGTGTCGATCCCGGTCAGGCGCTTGCGAGAGAAAAACGACGGGCCGGCCGCGTTGCACTCGTCGTCGCCCTGGGTGCAGATTGCGTCGAACGGCACGTCCGGCCAGTTGTCGGCGGTGTCCTCGGTCAGGCTCGAGCAGTCCGAGGCCGTGCAGCGCTCTGCGTAGCCGAAGGTGACCTTCGCGTCCGCCTTGTCGGTGAACAGAGCACCCTTGCGCAGGCCGTACTCGATCCGGCTGAGGTAGCCGCCGCGCGTGTACGACGCGTTGGCTGTCGTCGCCTTGTTCTTCTTGTAGTAGTTCGATTCCTTGGAGTACCAGTAGGTGGCGGCGTTTCCGCGGGTGTCCTCGACGTAGTCGAGGTTCCACCGCCAGGCCTGAGTCAGCGCCCGGTCCGCGAAGGCGTCGCCGGCGGAGTAACCGGGCTCACCCGAGTCGTCGCCGAACACCGGTACGCTCCAGGCCGAGTTGGCACGCTGGGTGTCCGCGCCGTCAAGCTTGTCCAAGCCGAACACGTACTTGGTGCCGTCGCCCGTGATGACGGTCCAGTACTCGCCGTCGTCGTCGCCGTTGTCCGCGCCGGTGGAGCGGGTCACTTTCGACGCGTCGTCGTTCTCAAGGCGCCACTGCCCGCTGTCGTCGTCCTTGACCAGGCGTGAGGATCTGCCGTTCAGGACCAGGCTTGCGTTGTCATACTTCCAGCACAGGTCGAAGACGTCGTCGTGGCCGTCGTCGTCACAGGAGCCGTAGGTGCGCTCGATGTAGGACCCGGTGAGCTCGAAGCCCTCGCCAACCGACGTGCCCTGGTTGTTGGTGGTCGCGGTGCGGCCGTCGACACTGCCCGAGTCGTACGACAGCGACATCGGCGGTACCGGGCCGGCGGCCGCGGGCGGCATGGTGAAGTCGTAGGACCAGGTGAAGGATCCTGAGCTGCCGCCCGCCTCCCAGGACGAAGATTCCGACAGGGGGGTGGCCGAGTAGTCTCCGGCGCCCTTGGGCGACTGGCCGGAGCCGGCCGCCGCAGCGGTGACGGCCAGTACGGTTGCGGTCGGTGCCGTGCTGTCCGCGTCCCGCAGAAGCTGCGTCGAGGGACCGGTCGCGGTATCGGTGAGATGGACCTTCGCCGAGACCGACTGGCCCACGAAGTCGTTGTCCGACGCCATCGGACGCTGGGTGCGGCACTCGGCCTTCTCAGGGGTCGTCAGGACGCAGGCGGGCATCTGCACCAGGCGCAGGCGCTGGGCCCAGCCGCCGCCGATCGCTGAGGCGAAGCCGCTGTAGTCGACGCTGACCTCGGCAGTGCCCGCGGTGTCTGCTTCGGCGGTCAACAGCACACCGGTAACGCCTGCTTTACGGGCGACGCTTTGGTCGAGCACGGTGACGCGTGCCGTGCCGACAGCCCCCGTCTTGGCACCACCGATAGGCGCCAAGGTCACCGGTGTGCCGCCCGGCGCGCCATCGGTCTCCTTGCCCGCGGACAGCTCGAACGTGGCCTGCCCCTGCCGCGGCCAGGCCGCCTGCTGCTCCGATCGAGCGCGATCCGCCTGAGCCTTGTTGCTCTTTTTGTCCTGGGCAACCTTCCGGCGGGCTTTCTGAGCGCCGGGGCCGTCGAACTCCTCGACCTTGCTCACCCGGGACTTGGGGACGTCGGGACGTCCCAGACCGCCGGGCCCCGCAGCCTCGGCGACCTGCGCCACACCCACCGGCACGACCAGCGCAATTGCCAGCGACTGCACAATCAGCCGTCCGGCTCGCCGCGCCACTCCCGAGCGCCGCCATCTTGAGGTGCCTATGCCAAACACCATGTGTTCCGTCCCCGCAGTTCGGTTGAGAGAAGTGCCGGCGAGTCGTGCGCAGACCGCCGCGTCTGCTGCGTTTCGTAGTGGTGAGGACAACTCGCCAGGAGCTGTCCTCACCTCGTATCGGTCAGTCGCCCACGGTTTCCTCGAACTGTGCCCCGTCAGCCATCGCACCGGCCCACACGCGCACCTCGGCGATTCGACCAGGGAGGTAGTGCTGCCATGCACTGCCCGTGAGGCCCTTGCCGACGGCGAAGTCACCCGAGCCGGGCTTCGCGGTGAACGCCTGCGCGTCGCCGTTCTGCTCATAGCCGACGTACAGACTGATCGTGCCCGCCGGGGCGTCGAAGACCCCGGTCAACCGGACCATGCCGTCGGTCACCGCGGCTGCCACGGATTCGACCGCGCTGAACGTGCCGGTCGCGTCGAGCCGACCGAAGTGCCAGAAACCCACGGGAACCGTCTTTTCCTCGGCGGTGTCCGGGTCCAGCACGTCTTCCATGCCCGTCAACTCGTACCACAGTCCCCAGGCCGACCCGTCCGCTGTCCGCTGCCCCACCACCTGCGCGGTGTAGCCGACTTGCTTGCCGACGAGCTTGTCGGCGTCCAGGGAGGCCAGTGCCGTGACGGTGAAGGATCCTGTGTCATCCACCACCGGCCCGGTTGCGGTGGCCGCATCGTCCACACCGTCCAGGACGATCGACTCACCGTCGAGCGAGGCCCCTCCGGCCAGGGTCATCGGCCGGCCGTAGCCCGAGGTGTTGTCCGCGATGGTGCCGCCGCTGCCCCGGTCCGCCGACCAGTCGGCAACCAGCTCTACACCCGCGTACTCATCGGATGTCATCAGCTGGGCTTCGCCGGCGATTGCGTCCGCCGGCAGAGCCCACCGCCAGACGGACACCTCATCCACAGAGCCCTGCAGGTAGTCCGTGTAGGCATCAGCCCATATACCCCGGCCGATCTGCAGCGGACCCGTCGCCTTCCACACGGTCCCGGCATCGACGCTGGCCTGCAGAACACCGTTCAGGTAGAGACTGATCTTCTTCGTCGCAGCGTCGTACACCCCGGCCACATGAGTCCACACACCGCGTGGCGTAGCCCGCTGAGCAGAGGCCTTGTGGATAGCTCCTCCGCTGTCCAGCACGCTCATGCTCCAGGTGTCGCCTCCACCACCCGCATACGACAAACCGAACGGGATGTACTTCTTCCCGAAGGGGCTGCCGCTGTCGGGTGTCTGGGTGAGGACCGTCATCGTGCGTGAGACGCCGGCATCGATACGCACCCAGGCAGAGACCGTGTAGTAAGCGGAGGTGTCCAGCACCGTGCCGGCCGTCGCCGCGTACGAGGTCGTCCCGTTCAGAGACAGGCCCTTGTCCGTCACCGGGGTCGCCAGCGGCGCACCCGTGGCATCGTGCGTCAGCAGGCCCCTGCGCCCCCGGTCGTCGCGGACTGCTGCTCCACTCAACGCTCCCCTGCCACTTCCACTCGCTGACCGGACTGCGCGGCTTCGGCCAGCGCCTCCTGCGCCTCAGTCAGAGACGCGGGATCGGATTCCGCCGTCGGTGATGCAACCGCCTGCTGGACCGGCAGTGCCACCATGCCCAGCACCACCGCGAAGGCAGCGGCCTTAACCCCCGCCCCCCGGCGCCTCTTCCAGCCGGGATGCTCTGGAACGCCGCCGTCGACCCGCCCTCTCAGCACTGAACCCCGCCCCCAGAGTCACAAGATCTTCAAATAGGGATCACATTCAAAGGTCGGCATCACGTTGCGTCAAGGGGTAATCACCCTGCGCAAAATGTCCCCTGTCACCCCAGAAGCGGACAACCGTTCGAACTTGCGTCGCAAAAGCAGCGCTCATTTCGAGCCATCAGTCGGGCTGGAACCCGGCGCCGTTCACGGGTACTCCGCCAGCACCGTCGGGGCCGCCAACGCCGCCTCGAACAACCGGCGTTCGAAGGTGAACGGGCCGATCGCCAGCTCACCCCACTGCTCGCGGTGCGGCTGGCGGAAGGACGACCAGGCGACCGTCGACGCCGTCACGGCGATGCGCGCCGTGAGGGGCCAGCACTGCCAGATCCCGCAGGGGCAGCCGAGCAGCGGGGCGCTGTCGGCGGCGGTCAGGAAGTGGTCGGGGCGGTCGGCGAAGTCCGCGACTCCGAGGCCGTCGTGCTGGTTCCGTACGGTCTCGGCGATCTCCGCCTCGTCGTCCTCGAACTCGCCCTCCAGCTCCCGTCGCCACAGCTCATACGTGGCCTCGGCCGTGTGGTCACGGAGGTCCCTGCCGTCGACCCGGATGCCCCAGACAAGGGACGCGGGGTTCTCGGCCCACGGGTGGTGGAGGAACTCGATGGTGTTCACCGGCCGTATCCTCCCGGGACCGGACCCGCCCCGCGAACGCATTTCCGCGTTACCGCGTTGCCGCGTCACTGCGGGTACAGCCCCTCCACCTGTTCCGCGTAGTCCCGCAGGATCGCCTCGCGCCGCAGCTTCATGGACGGGGTGAGGTGGCCGTCGAACTCGCTGAAGTCGCGGGGGAGAACCGCGAACCGGCGGATGGACTCGGGCCGCGAGACCAGCTTGTTCGCCTCGTCGATCGCCCGCTGGAGGACCGCGTTCAACTCCTCGTCGCCGATCAGCAGCTCCGGCGGGACCGGGTGCTTGCCGTTCATCTGGCGCCAGTGGGTGAGGCCGTCGGGGTCGAGGGTGATGAGGGCGGAGACGTAGGGGCGGCCGTCGCCGAGGACCATGGCCTGGGAGATCAGGGGGTGGGAGCGGAGCCAGTTCTCCAGCGGGGCGGGGGCGACGCTCTTGCCGCCCGCCGTGATGATCATTTCCTTCTTGCGGCCGGTGATGGTCAGGTAGCCCTCGTCGTCCAGTTCCCCGAGGTCGCCGGTCGCGAGCCAGCCGTCGGGGGCGGCGGGGACCACTCCGCCGGCCGCCGGGTCCCAGTAGCCGCGCAGCACGTGCTCGCCCGCCACGAGGATCTCGCCGTCTGCGGCGATCCGGATCTTCGTGCCGGGCAGGGGCCAGCCCACCGTCCCCAGGCGCGGCTTCAACGGCGGGGTCACCGTCGACGCGCCGGTCGTCTCCGTCAGGCCGTAGCCCTCGTAGATCTCGATGCCCGCGCCCAGGTAGAAGGCGCCGAGGCGGCGTCCCAGCGGTGAGCCGCCGCAGATGGCGTGGCGGACGCGGCCGCCCATGGCGTTGCGGATGCGGCGGTAGACCAGCGGGTCGTAGAAGGTGCGGGCCGCGCGGAGGGTGGCGCCGGGGCCGTGGCCGGTGCCGGTCTTCTGGGCCTCGACGGCCTCGCCGTACCGGACGGCCGTGTTCGCCGCGCGGTCGAAGGTGCTGAGCCGGCCGCTCGCCTCCGCCTTCGCCCGGGCCGTGTTGAAGATCTTCTCCAGCATGTACGGGATGGCGAGGAGGCAGGTGGGTCTGAACGCGGCGAGGTCCGGCAGGAGTTCGTCCGCCTTGAGGCTCGGGGAGTGGCCCAGGCGGACGCGGGCGCGGACGCAGGCGATGGCGACCATCCGGCCGAAGACGTGGGACATGGGCAGGAAGAGGAGGACGGAGAGGTCCTCGGTGGACGACTTGAAGACCGGGTAGAGCAGTTCGATCGCGTTGTCGACCTCGGCGAAGAAGTTGCCGTGGGTGAGCGCGCAGCCCTTGGGGCGGCCCGTTGTGCCGGAGGTGTAGATGAGGGTGGCGAGGGTGTCCGGGACCAGCATGCCCCGGCGGACGTCGACTTCGGCGTCGGGGAGGTGCTCGCCGAGCTCGCCGAGGCGCTCGACGTGGCCCTTCTCCATCACCCAGATGTGCCGGAGGTCGGGCAGCCGGTCGCGTTCGGGGCCGACGGCCGCCGCCTGCCCGACCGTCTCGGTGACCAGGGCGACCGCGCCGGAGTCCTGGAGGATCCAGCGGGTCTGGAAGACGGAGGACGTGGGGTAGACGGGGACGGTGACCAGGCCGGCCGCCCAGGCGGCGAAGTCGAGCAGCGTCCACTCGTACGTCGTGCGGGCCATGATGGCGATTCGGTCGCCCGGCATCAGGCCCTCGGCTATCAGCCCCTTGGCGACCGCGTGGACCTGTGCGGCGAAGCGCTGCGCCGTGACGTCCGTCCACGTGCCGTCCTGGCCCCTGCGGCTGAGGACGACCGCCTCCGGTGCCGCGTCCGCGTTCTCGAAGGGCAGGTCGGCGAGCGACCCGTAGGTCACCGGGCGGGCGAAGGCCGGTACGGAGGCCTCGCGGACGGCGCCGTCCAGGCGTCGCGTCTCGGGCTCCACGAGGGCGGGGGGAGCGTCGTAGTCGATGTAGCCCTCGGCGTTGGCGGAGTACGGCGTGGACACGGGCGGCTCCCTGGGCGTGCAGCTCGCGAAACTGCTGGCTGCATGAAGTACGTGCCTCGAGGGTCGAGGCGTTCACGGGGTTGGCCCCCAGAAAAGGGGTTACCGCCGGTTAGGTAGGGGATCGTACGGGGCTGACGTGTGGGGCCTGTGTATGTTCGGGGACGATCCGGGGCCGGGGGTGTGCAACCTCGGGGGGTATGTGAGTGACTCTCAGGTTCGTTGTGGCCCGGCCCCGTTCACGCTCGCTCCAGGACGGCCGTCACTCCCTGGCCCCCGGCGGCGCACACCGAGATCAGGCCGCGGGACGGCACCTCGCGCTCGGCGAGCAGTGCGGCGAGGGTGGCCACGATGCGGGCGCCCGTCGCCGCGAAGGGGTGGCCGGTCGCGAGGGAGGAACCCGCCACGTTCAGCCGTTCCCGGTCGACCGGGGCCAGCCCGCGTTTCTCCCAGGCCGCCAGCGTGGCCAGCACCTGGGAGGCGAACGCCTCGTGGATCTCGACCAGGTCGAAGTCCTCGATGCCGAGCCCGGTCCGCTCCAGCATGCGCGGCACGGCGTACGCGGGCGCCATCAGCAGTCCGTCCTCGCCGCCGGCGACGTCGCCGCGCACGAAGTCCACGGCCGCCGTCTCGTACGCGGTCAGGTAGGCCAGCGGTTCCAGGCCGCGCGCGTCGGCCCACTCCTCCGAGGCCAGGAGCACCACGGCCGCGCCGTCCGTCAGCGGGGTCGAGTTGCCCGCCGTCATCGTCGGGCCGGGGGCGTCGAGGCCGAACACCGGCTTCAGCTCCGCCAGTTTCTCCACCGTCGAGTCGGGGCGCAGGTTCTGGTCGCGGTCGAGGCCGCGGAAGGGGACGACCAGATCCCGGAAGAAGCCGCGCTCGTAGGCGGCCGCCAGCCGCCGGTGGCTGGCCGCGGCCAGTTCGTCCTGGGCCGCGCGGCCGATGCCCCAGGCCCGGGCGGTCACCGCCGCGTGCTCGCCCATGGACAGGCCGGTGCGCGGTTCGGCGTTGCGCGGGATGTCGGGGATCAGGTGGGAGGGGCGCACCTGGGCGAGAGCCTTGAGGCGGGCGCCCGTGGACCCGGCCCTGCGGGCCTCGAGGAGGATGCGGCGCAGGCGGTCGTTCACGCCCAGCGGGGCGTCGCTGGCGGTGTCGGCGCCGCCCGCCACGGCCGACTCGGTCTGGCCGAGGGCGATCTTGTTGGCGGCGGCGACGACCGCCTGCAGTCCGGTGCCGCAGGCCTGCTGGATGTCGTAGGCCGGGGTGCGCGCGTCGAGCTTCGAGCCGAGGACGGTCTCGCGGGCGAGGTTGAAGTCGCGGCTGTGCTTGAGGACGGCGCCGGCGACCAGCTCGCCCACGGCTCCGGGGGCGTCCAGCCCGAAGCGGGCCACCAGGCCGTCGACCGCCGCCGTGAGCATCTCCTGGTTGGAGGCGGTGGCGTACGGGCCGTCGGAGCGGGCGAAGGGCACGCGGCTGCCGCCGACGATCGCGACGCGGCGGGCCTCCGGCCGTTTCACGAAGCTCATCTCGACCTGCTCCTCACCTTCGATAGGCTTACCATCGGTAACCTTACTCTAGAGTAAGGACTGTCGCCTCGACCCGGCACAGCCACCGGAACAGCTAGGAGTTGGACGTGGCCGACCGCTATCTGAGCTTCACCGCCACCGCACCCGGCCGCTTCCTCACCCGGCGGCTCGGCCTCCCGCAGCCGGCGGCGCTCAGGCGCTGGTCACCCGAGTACCCCGACCTCGACGGCGGCCTGCTGCACCTCACGGCCGGCCCGTCCACGCTCGACCTCGCCCCCGTCCTCGCCCGTACCGGACCGGGCACCCGCTCCCCGGATCCGGTCGCCGCCGTCGTCCTCGACGCCACCGGCGTCCGGGACGTCGACACGCTCGCCGAGGTGCACGCGGCCCTGCACCCGGTCGTGCGGTCGGTCGCCGCGAGCGGGCGGGTGGTGGTGCTGGGCGCGCCCCTCGACCCCGACGACCACCACCAGGCGGCCGTCCAGCAGGCCCTGGAGGGCTTCACCCGCTCCCTCGGCAAGGAGATCGGCCGGGGCAGGACCGTGAACCTGGTCCGGCTGACCGACGCGGCCGCCGCCGAGTCCACCCTGCGCTTCCTCCTCTCCCCCCGGTCGGCCTACGTCAGCGGCCAGGTGATCGACGTGGGGGCGGGGCCGGTGGCCGAGGGGCCCATCGACCACCACCGCCCCCTGGCCGGCCGCACCGCCCTCGTCACCGGCGCCGCCCGGGGCATCGGCGAGGCGGTCGCCGAGACCCTCGCCCGCGACGGGGCCCGGGTCGTCGTCCTCGACGTACCGCGGGCCGAGGAGGACGCCCGCCGGGTCGCCGAGCGGCTCGGCGGCACCGCCCTCGCCCTCGACATCACGGCCGCCGACGCCGGCGAACGCATCGCCGCCGCCCTCCCCGGCGGACTGGACGTGCTGATCCACAACGCGGGCGTCACCCGCGACCGGCGGCTGGTCAACATGCCCGCCGACCGCTGGAATTGCGTGCTCGACGTGAACCTCGCGAGCGTCCTGCGCACCACGGACGCGCTGCTCGCCGAGGGCGCCCTGCGTCCGGGCGGGCGGATCGTGGCCACCGCCTCCATCGCCGGGCTCGCCGGGAACGCGGGCCAGACGAACTACGGCGCGAGCAAGGCGGGCGTCGCCGGACTGGTCCGCGCCCTCGCGCCGCGCGCGCTCGCCGAGCACGGGGTGACGGTGAACGCGGTCGCGCCCGGCTTCATCGAGACGAGGATGACGGCCGCGGTGCCGCTGTTCATCCGGGAGGCGGGACGCCGTATGAACTCCCTCGCCCAGGGCGGGCTGCCCGTGGACGTCGCCGAGACCACGGCCTGGCTCGCGCATCCGGCCTCCGGAGCGGTCAACGGGCAGGTCGTACGGGTGTGCGGCCAGAGCCTGCTGGGGGCGTGATGGCGACCCTGACGAGCCCGCCCGCCCTCGCGCCGCTGCTGGCCCGCGGCGCACTCCTGTCCCCGTTCAAGCGCCCGCGCCCGGACGCCGACTACCCCCGCGCCCGCCTGCTCCTGCCCGGCCTGCGCGTCGACCTCGCCCGCCTGGCCGCCTACGAGCGGGTCTGCGGCTTCCCCACCGGCGATGACTGTCTGCCGGTCACCTATCCGCACGTCCTCGGCTTCCCGCTGGCCATGCGGCTGATGAGCGACCGGGCCTTCCCGCTGCCCCTCCTCGGCCTCGTCCACACCTCGATCGAGATCACCCGGCACCGGCCGCTGCCCGCCACCGGCAGCTACGAACTCGCCGTGCACGTCGACGCGCTGGCCCCGCACCACCGGGGCACCGAGGCGACCGTGGTCACCGAGCTGCGGGACGGCGGGGAGACGGTGTGGGAGTCGCACAGCACCTACCTCGCACGGCACCGCACCCGGCGGACACCCCCGGCCGCGCGGCCCGCACACCCCGCGTCCGGCCCCCTCCCCGTCCTCGAGGAGTGGCGGCTCGCCGCCGACGTGGGCCGCCGCTACGGCGCCGCGTCCGGCGACCGCAACCCCATCCACCTCCACCCCCTCACCGCCCGCCTCTTCGGCTTCCCCCGGGCCATCGCCCACGGCATGTGGACCGCGGCCCGCTGCCTCGCCGCCCACGGCACCCCACCGGCGGTGCGGGTACGGGCCGACTTCCGGGCACCGGTGCTGCTGCCGGGGACGGTGGCCTTCGCGGCGGACGGGAGTCGGTTCGAGCTGCGGGGAGCGGGAGAGGCGGGGCGCGTCCATGTGAGCGGGCGGGTGGACCGGCTCGCGTGACCGCGCGCGGCCTCACGCGGCGCCTTCGGCCGGGGCCTACGCCTCCGGCGGGGACCAGCGCCGGTCCGCCATGAGGTTGCCCAGACCCGCCCACGCGAAGTTCATCAGCGTGGTCGCCGCCTGCCGGGCCGTGACGCCCTCGGTGGTGTTGGCCCAGGCGGCCAGGGACTCCGCGGCGCCGACCAGGGCCTCGGCGAGGCCGGCGACCTCGTGCTCGGGGAGGTCGGGGTCCCGGTGTGCCTCGCGGGCGGCGACGACGATGAGCTGGGTGACGAACGCGACGATCTCCGCGCGCATCGCGGCGACCTCGGCGGCGAAGGGCTCGCCGTGGGTGCGGGCCTGCAGGTGCAGGACGGACCAGGCGTGCGGGTGCCGCGCGGTGTGCGCGAAGAACGCCAGCAGGCCGTCCCAGAGCTGGCGGTCGGCGGGCAGGTCGGTGTGGACGCCCGCGCGCACCGCCCCGACGAGGGCCTCGGCCTCCCGCCGGATGCAGGCGGTGAAGAGGTCTTCCTTGGAGTTCAGGTACAGGTACACCAACGGCTTGGACACGCCCGCCAGTTCGGCGATCTCGTCCATCGACGCGGCCATGTACCCCCGCCGACCGAAGATCTCCACGGCTGCGTCCAGCATCTGCTGCTCACGGACCGCACGCGGCATCCGCTTGGTCTTCACGGCACCCATGGGAGCAAGGGTAGTTGGGGCCGTTGGGGGCGACTCCCCTAGGAAGTGCGGCCCTGGGCACGGGTGGCGGAGTCGATCGCCTCGTCCTCCTGCGCCCGGTTGGCCTCCAGGCCGGCCTTCATCCGGTCCACCCGGCGCACGACGGTCTCCGAGGCGCGGTCGCGCTCCTTGCGCAGCACCACGAAGCTGATCGGGGCGGAGATCACCAGCGCCAGCAGGATGATCCACATGCCGTTGGACTCGCCGAGGCCGCGCGGGACGACACCGAAGTAGACGAGCCCCCAGACGGCCACGAGGCAGCCTACGAAGACACCGAGGCGCATCAACGTGTAGCGGAGCATCTCAATCCACTCTTCCGATTCCAAAAGGGGGCCGTTCTCCAGTGAAGCACGCCGAACGGCCGATCTTGCAGCGGGGGGCGAGCGCTCACGTCAGCGGCAGCAGCATGGTGATGTCGTCCCGGTCGTCCCCCGTCGCCACGCGGATCGCCCCGGGCACGCGGCCGACCTCCTTGTAGCCGCAGGAGCCGTAGAAGTGCTCGAGGCCGAGTCCGCCCCGGCAGGTGAGGCGTATCGCCTCGATCCCGTCGCACGTGCGGGCCGCGTCCGCGGCCGCGGCCAGCAGGTCGCGGCCGTAGCCCCGGCCCTGGTGCCTCGGGTGCACCATCACCGTGTACAGCCACACCCAGTGGGTCATCAGCCGGTGCGTGTTGAAGGTGAGGAACGCGGTCGCGGCGACCTGCCCGGCCTCGTCGTGCCCGACGAGCAGCCGCGTGCGCCCCTCGGCCATCTGCGCGAAGTGCCGCACCAGTTCGGGCCGGATCACCTCCCGCGTCACCGGCGGCACGAAGCCGACGGCGCCGCCCGCGTCGGAGACGTCCGTCCACAGGTCGAGGATGCCGTCGCGCAGGACGGGGGTGACGGCGGGGTCGAGAGTGAAAGTAAGGGACACGCCACGATCGTAGGCCTTACGAATCCTGCGATCATCGTGTTTCTCACGACAGTGCGCGGGCCGCCACCTCCAGGTCGGCGACCAGGCCCCGGTACGCGGCCTCGCGGTCGTCGGAGCGCAGCACCGACGACGGGTGCACGGTCGGCACCAGCCGCTCGGGGCGGCCGTGGATCTCCCTCTCCAGTACCGTCCCGCGCACCTCGCCGACCTTGAACGACGAACCCAGCAGCGCCTTCCCCGCCGTCGCCCCCAGCACCACGATCAGCTCGGGCTCCACCACCGCCAGCTCGGCGGCCAGCCACGGCCCGCACGCGGCCGTCTCCCGCAGGCTGGGCGACTTGTGGATCCGGCGCTTGCGCGGCTCGGCCTGGGTGAACTTGAAGTGCTTGACCGCGTTGGTGACATAGACCTCGCCCGGGTCGATGCCGGCCTCCGCGAGCGCCCGGTCCAGCAGCTTCCCCGCGGGGCCGACGAAGGGCCTGCCCTGGCGGTCCTCCTGGTCGCCGGGTTGCTCGCCGACGAGCATCACCCTGGCATCGGCCGCCCCCGCGCCGAACACGGTCTGCGTGGCGTCCCGGTGCAGCGGGCAGCCGCGGCAGCCTGCGGCGGCTTCGCGGAGGGCGGCGAGATCCGCACCGTCGGGGACGAATGGTTCCGCGGTGTACTGGTCCTCGGGGGCGGTCGTCCTGGGACTCATCACCGCCGAGTACCCCTCGTCCCCGGCGGCGAACGACGGAGACCTGCGGACCCGTGGCCGACTGCGGGTCGTGCGTGGCTGGTCGCGCAGTGCCCCGTGCCCCTCGGGCGGGTCCGGTCACCCCCCGTTCACGTCACACGCGCATCGGCTGCGGGGACTCGCGCCGGGCGGGGTCCGGGCCGTCGTACTCGCGGATGATCTCGTACCGCGTGTTGCGCTCCACCGGGCGGAAGCCGGCGTCGCGGATGAGGTCCAGCAGGTCCTCGCGGGTCAGCTTGTTCGGCGTGCCGTAGTTGTCGGCGTCGTGCGTGATCTTGTACTCGACGACCGAGCCGTCCATGTCGTCCGCGCCGTGCTGGAGGGCGAGCTGGGCGGTCTGGACGCCGTGCATGACCCAGAAGACCTTGACGTGGGGCACGTTGTCGAAGAGGAGCCGGGAGACGGCGAAGGTCTTCAGCGCCTCGGCTCCGGTCGCCATCTGCGTCCGCGCCTGGAGCCTGTTGCGGATCTTCCCGTCCTTCATGTCCACGAAGTCGTGCTGGTAGCGCAGCGGGATGAAGACCTGGAAACCGCCGGTCTCGTCCTGCAGCTCGCGCAGGCGCAGCACGTGGTCGACGCGGTGCCGCGGCTCCTCGATGTGCCCGTAGAGCATGGTGCAGGGGGTCTTGAGCCCCTTCTCGTGCGCCAGGCGGTGGATGCGGGACCAGTCCTCCCAGTGGGTGCGGTGGTCCACGATGTGCTGCCGGACCTCCCAGTCGAAGATCTCGGCGCCGCCGCCGGTCAGCGACTCCAGACCGGCGTCGATCAGCTCGTCGAGGATCTCGGAGGCGGACAGTCCGGAGATGGTCTCGAAGTGGTGGATCTCGGTGGCCGTGAAGGCCTTGAGGGACACGTTCGGCAGGGCGGCCTTCAGTTCCCGCAGCGAGCGCGGGTAGTAGCGCCACGGCAGGTTGGGGTGCAGCCCGTTGACGATGTGCAGCTCGGTGAGGTTCTCCGACTCCATCGCCTTGGCGAGCTTCACCGCCTCCTCAATGCGCATCGTGTAGGCGTCCTTCTCGCCCGGCTTGCGCTGGAACGAGCAGTAGGCGCAGGACGCCGTGCACACGTTCGTCATGTTGAGGTGGCGGTTGACGTTGAAGTGCACGACATCGCCGTTGAGCCGGGTGCGCACCTCGTGGGCGAGGCCGCCCAGCCACGCCAGGTCGTCCGACTCGTACAGCGCGATGCCGTCCTCACGGGTCAGCCGCTCACCGGAGCGGACCTTCTCCTCCAGCTCGCGCTTGAGCCCGACGTCCATGGTCATCCCTCTCGTAGACAGACTCCGTAAACCGTACGCCCAGGCCCTCAGACCTCCTCGGGAAGGTCACCCACCCGGTTCTCCCACTTCGTGGAGAGCACGATCGTCGTCCGGGTCCGGGAGACGCCCTTGGTGCCGGACAGCCTGCGGATGATCCTCTCCAGGCCGTCGACGTCGTTGGCCCGGACCTTGAGCATGAAGGAGTCGTCGCCGGCGATGAACCAGCAGTCCTCGATCTCGTTGAAGTCCTTCAGCCGGGCCGCCACGTCCTCGTGGTCGGCGGCGTCGGAGAGCGAGATGCCGATGAGGGCGGTGACGCCGAGGCCGAGCGAGGCGGCGTTCACCGTGGCGCGGTAGCCGGTGATGACACCGGCCGCCTCCAGCCGGTTGATGCGGTCGGTGACGCTGGGTCCCGACAGGCCGACGAGGCGTCCCAGCTCCGCGTAGGAGGCCCGGCCGTTCTCCCTCAGGGCCTGGATGAGCTGCCTGTCCACCGCGTCCATGCGATCGAGCCTTCCGAATGAGTTCCTGAAGTGATGAGGGGTACTGCGACTTCCTCAGATGGCGCTCACGGCGTACGGGTTCCGCTGCCGCCGCCGAGTTCGCCCTCCCACCGGCGGTAGAGGCCGTGCGCGACACCCGCCGCGTCGAGGACCCGCCCGGCGACGAAGTCGACCAGGTCCTGGATGTGGGTGGCACCCGCGTAGAAGGCAGGGGAGGCGGGGACGACACTGGCGCCCGCGTCGTCCAGGGCGAGGAGGTGGCGCAGCGTCTGACCGTTCAGCGGGGTCTCCCGCACGGCGACGACCAGCGGCCGGCGCTCCTTGAGCGTCACGCTCGCCGCCCGCTGGAGGAGGTCCTTGGAGAGCCCGAGGGCGACGCCCGCGACGCAGGCCGTGGAGGCCGGGACGATGAGCATCCCCTTCGCCGGGTACGACCCCGAGGACGGCCCCGCGGCCAGGTCCCCCGCACCCCAGTACCGCACGCCGGCCAGGTCCACGTCGAACGCGTCCGGCTTGCCGTCGGCCCCCCGCGCGAGCCATTCCCGCAGGTCGTCCTGCCAGTGCGCGTCACGGAAGGAGATCCCCGTCTCGTCGATCAGCGTGAGCCGCGAGGCCCGGCTGACCACGAGGTCGACGCTCTCGCCCCCCGCGAGCAGCGCCCGCAGGACAGCGGCGGCATAGGGCGTACCGGACGCCCCGGACACCCCCACGATCCAAGGCACGCGCTGCGTTTCTCCTGCGTTCACACCTTGAGCGTACCGGTGGGCGGGAAGGTCTTCAGGACCGGTGGGGGGCCTTCGGATCCACGGGGAGATGAGCGGTGGGGATGGCGAGCTTGCCCAGCGGGGAGTCGACGGTCAGCTCCGGACCGTACGGGAGTGTGTCGCGGCCCCGGTAGCCGTCTGGGCCGGGGTTCCACATGGTCACGACGTGGCCCTGGAGGGGGTCGAAGACCAGGTAGTTGGCGATCCCTCGGGAGGCGTACCAGCGGGGTTTGACCTCGTAGTCGCGGCGGATGCTGCCCTGGGAGACGACTTCCACGACCAGTTCGACGAGGTCGGGAGAATACGCGCTTTCGTTCTTCGCCGCCTCCGACGCAGGGATGACGGCCAGATCGGGGCAGAACTCGTTGTCCTCGTCGAAGGGGAACGCGACATCACTGGCGAAGTCCCACTCCGCGCCCACCTGGGCCTCGAGGTCGTTCCAGACCAGGCGGATGGTCTTGGCATGGTGCGGCTTGACCGGACTCATCATGATGTTGCCCTCGACAATCTCCATCCGATAGCCGGGGAACATGTCCTCGAACCGGCTGAGCTGCGAGTGCAGGCGGTCAAGGTCCGACACGGTCACGGTGGCCTCCCTGGGGTCCTGCCCTCGATGGTAGGCCGACCGTACTCAGGCGGTCAGACCCCGCACCACAAGATCCAGCAGCGCGCACACGAACAGGGCGATGCCGATGAACCCGTTGACGCTGAAGAACGCCCTGTTCAGGCGGGACAGGTCGTGCGGGCGGACGATGGTGTGCTCGTAGACGAACGCGCCCCCCACTATCACCAGGCCCAGCCAGAAGAAGGCGCCCGCGCCGGTGGCCAGCGCGTACCAGACCAGGAGGGCCGTGGTGATCGCGTGGCAGACGCGGGCGCTCCGGATCGCCGCCGGGATGCCGAAGCGGGCCGGGACCGACTTGACGCCGGTCTCGCGGTCGGTCTCGACGTCCTGGCAGGCGTAGATGAGGTCGAAGCCGCCGATCCAGACGCCCACGGCCAGACCCAGTATCACCGCGTCCCAGGACCACTCGCCGGTGATCGCCAGCCAGCCGCCGACCGGGCCCATCGCCTGGGCCAGGCCCAGGATGGCCTGCGGGAAGTTCGTGAACCGTTTGCCGTAGGGGTAGACGACCATCGGGATCACGGCGACGGGGGCGAGCGCCAGGCACAGCGGGTTCAGCAGGGCCGCCGCGCCCAGGAACACCACCAGCGCGATCAGGGCGCCGGTCCAGGCGTGCTTCACCGACATCGCGCCCGTCACCAGCTCGCGGTGGGCCGTGCGCGGGTTCCTCGCGTCGATCTCGCGGTCGATGATCCGGTTGACCGCCATGGCGAAGGTGCGCAGGCCCACCATGCAGACGGTGACCAGGAGCAGCCGCCCCCAGTGGACGTTCCGGTCGAGCTGGAACATCGCCGTGAGGGCGGCGATGTAGGCGAAGGGCAGGGCGAAGACCGAGTGCTCGATCATCACCAGGCGCAGGAAGGCCTTCGTGCGTCCCGGCTGGGGGATCGCGGCGGATGCCGACGTCACAGCCCGTACTCCTTCCACCGGCGGTCGACCTTCGCCGCCGTCTCCGGGTCGGACAGCACCATGTCCGGCCAGCCGCCGTCGCGGGTGTAGCCCTCCTCGGGCCACTTCTTCGTCGCGTCGATGCCCGCCTTGCCGCCCCAGAACTGCTGGTAGGAGGCGTGGTCGAGGTGGTCGACGGGGCCTTCGACGACCGTCAGGTCGCGGGCGTAGTCCGTGTTGCCGAGTGCGCGCCAGGCGACCTCGTGCAGGTCGTGGACGTCGCAGTCGGAGTCGACGACGACGATCAGCTTGGTCAGCGACATCATGTGGGCGCCCCAGACGGCGTGCATCACCTTCTGCGCGTGCTTGGGGTACTTCTTGTCGATCGAGACGATCGCGCAGTTGTGGAACCCGCCGGCCTCCGGCAGGTGGTAGTCCACGATGTCCGGGACGATGATCTTCAGGAGGGGGAGGAAGAAGCGTTCCGTCGCGCGGCCGAGGGGGCCGTCCTCCGTCGGGGGGCGGCCGACGACGATCGACTGGAGCAGCGGCCGCTTCCGCATCGTCACGCAGTCGATCCTCAGCGCCGGGAACGGCTCCTGCGGGGTGTAGAAGCCGGTGTGGTCGCCGAAGGGGCCCTCCGGGAGCATCTCCCCCGGCTCCAGCCAGCCCTCCAGGACGACCTCCGCCTGCGCCGGCACCTGGAGCGGCACCGTCTTGCAGTCGACCATCTCGATCCGCTTGCCCGCGATGAACCCGGCGAACAGGTACTCGTCGATGTCCCCGGGCAGGGGCGCGGTGGAGGCGTAGGTCACGGCGGGCGGGCAGCCGAAGGCGATCGCCACGGGGAGGCGTTCGCCGCGCCGCGCGGCCACCTGGTAGTGGTTCCGGCTGTCCTTGTGAATCTGCCAGTGCATGCCGATCGTGCGCTTGTCGTGGCGCTGGAGGCGGTACAGGCCGAGGTTGCGGATCCCGCTCTCCGGGTCCTTGGTGTGGGTCAGGCCCAGGTTGAAGAAGGAGCCGCCGTCCTGCGGCCAGGTGAACAGCGCCGGCAGCCGCTCCAGGTCCACCTCGTCGCCGTGCAGGACGACCTCCTGCACGGGGGCGTCCTTCACCTTCTTCGGCGGGACGTGCGTCATCGCGCCGAGCTTCCCGAAGGCCTCCCGCACGCCCACGAAGCCGTGCGGCAGCTCGGGCCTCAGCAGTCCGCCGATCTTTTCGGTGATCTCCGCGTACGACTTCAGCCCGAGCGCCTTCAGCAGGCGGCGGTCGGTGCCGAAGACGTTCATCGCGAGGGGCATGGCGGAGCCCTTCACGTTCTCGAAGAGCAGCGCCGGACCGCCGGACTTCTGGACCCGGTCGACGATCTCCCCGACCTCCAGATACGGATCGACCTCCGCCTTGACGCGCTTGAGGTCGCCTTCGCGTTCCAGTGCCCTGAGCAGGGAACGAAGATCGTCGTAAGCCATGGGGTCAAGTATCCCCGAGGGGCTACCCTGGCCCAGTACCTGGGGCCGTGCCAGTGGCCCCGACGACCACTTCGCTGGAGAGGCCCCATGCTCCGGGTGCTGATGTTCCTCGTGCCGCTGGCGCTGAGCGTGTACGCGTTCATCGACTGCATCAGCACGAAGGACGATGAGATCCGCCACATGCCCAAGCCGCTGTGGGCGATCCTCGTGCTGCTGTTCCCCCTCGTCGGCTCGATCTCCTGGCTGATCGCGGGCAAGCGGCGCAGCCCGGCGGCCGAGGGCTGGTCCGGCGTCCGCGGCGGCGGCCGGTCCCGGCAGTGGGTCGCGCCCGACGACAACCCCGAGTTCCTGAAGTCCCTGGACGAGGACGGGAACAAGGACGACGACCCCAAGCGGGACGAGCCCTGACACGGGGCTGCGGCTGCCGGCCGCATCGGGAAGGTGGCCGCCGCCCTCGCTTCACCCGCGCCGCGGCACGACGGAGCCGCTGACCTCCTGCCACCTCTGCCCGCCCCGTGGCAGACCGTCAGCCCTGACCGGGGGCGCGGCGCAGGCCGAGGAGGCCGAGGAGTTCGTCGAGCATCCTGTTGAACAGGGGCACGCAGTCGTCGACGACGGTCGCGAAATGCCCGTAGACCGCCCTGCACGTCAAGCCGTGGATCTGCCGCCGGCAGGTGATCATCACGAAGGCCACGCCCAGCGGCAGCTGCCGGACCGCCGCGCATGAGGTCGCGACAGGCCGCCAGTTGGCGCAGCGTGTCCGGGTCGAGTTCGTCGTCGGCCGGGTGGTCCAGCTGCCGGCGTCCCAGCAGTTCGTGGAACAAGGACGTAAAGGCCGCCCAGTTCGCGCGGCAGCACCGGGTCCAGCGCCTCCACGGAGGACGCCAGGCGGGCGTACCCGGCACCCATGAGCAGGTCGAACCCGGCGGGGTGTGGATGGCGGCCGCGGGAATCGCCGCGACCGTCGGAGCGGTCGGCCGGCCGGTGGCCCAGGCCGTGCAGGCGATCATGGGGATGCCGGGCGGGTAGCGGCGCTCCCGCCGCGCCACCTGCCCAGGGGTGGGGTCGCCGAGGGGCGGGGGCACTCCACGGCTGCCCCCGGGAGGACCGTCTCAGCGCAGCCGCGACGACGACAGGATCGACAGCAGGTGGGCCGGGACCATCAGCCAGGTGATCGCGGCGACGGCCGCCAGGGCCCAGCGGGTCGGCTCGATGCCGCCGGTGGCCGTGTCCGCGACCGCCACCACCAGCAGGAGCAGGGACGCCTCGATGCCGTTGGTCAGTCGGTGGACCTTGAAGGCGGCGGCGAGCCGGCGGACCGAGGCGACGCCCTGGGAGCGCGGCGCGGCGGCCTCGTCGTCGGCGACGGCCAGCCCGCGCCGGGCCCGGGCCACGTCCACCAGGTCGGTGGAGGCCTTCAGCAGCACGACACCGAGCGCGGTCGCGAGGCCCAGGGAGACCCAGCCGTTGAAGCCCGCCCAGCCGCCGAGGCCGGACTCGGCGGCCCGGAAGCCGAAGCCGATCATCAGGGCCGCGTCCGCCAGGTAGGCGCCGAGGCGGTCGACGTAGATGCCGGTCGCGCTGTTCTGCCCCTTCCAGCGGGCGACCTCGCCGTCGACGCAATCGAAGAGGAGGAACAGCTGCATGAAGAGGGCGGCCAGGACCGCGCCGGTCAGGCCGGGGACGAGCAGTGCGGCGCCGGAGAGGATCCCGCACACCACCATCGTCCAGGTCAGCTGGTCCGGGGTGACCGGCGTGCGCACGAGCTGCCGGGTGAACCGCAGCGAGATCCGCCGCATGTACAGCCGGCCCGCCCAGTGCTCACCGTTACGGCTCGCCAGCTTCGCCTGCGGCTGGCAGACCTCCCGCAGTTCCTCCAGCACCGGAGCAGCAACCATGACCGTTCCTCCCACGCACCCGGGCCCAACTGCCGCCCGAGCGGCGGCGATCGGCACAGGTTACTCGACCCGCTCGCCGGCACTTCCCGGGGCACGTCCGCACGCGCGGTGCCGGCCCGCGGGGTCCGGTTTCCGCACGTCGTCCCCGTGTTTCGGCCAGAGTGAAGGCATGGACCCCGTGGAGGAGAACCTCATGGACCGGGCGACGGCACGCGCCTGGCTCGCCACCGCCGTCGAGGAGGCCCGTGCCGGCCTCGCCGAGGGCGGCATCCCGATCGGCGCCGCTCTGTACGGCCCCGACGGCACCCTCCTGGGCCGCGGCCACAACCGGCGCGTCCAGGACGACGACCCCTCGACGCACGCGGAGACGGCGGCCTTCCGCGCGGCGGGCCGGCAGCGGTCGTACCGCGGCACGACGATGGTGACCACCCTCTCGCCGTGCTGGTACTGCTCCGGCCTGGTCCGCCAGTTCGGCATCTCGCGGGTGGTCGTCGGCGAGGCCGCCACCTTCCACGGCGGGCACGACTGGCTCGCCGAGCACGGCGTGGAGATCGTCCTGCTGGACGACCCCGGCTGCGTCGCGATGATGCGCGACTTCATCGAGAAGAACCCGGACCTGTGGAACGAGGACATCGGTGAGTGACACCCGCCCGGACCGCACCCCGGCCCCTCTTTCGTGACCCAACGGACACCACGCGATCTGGCACACATCAACTCCCTCTCTTTACCCTGGCGTTGGGGACCGGCCACGGGGGAGGTGCGGTGCACAGACGGTTGTACGGGCGAGGGGCACTGTTCGACGTCGAGCCGGCCGGTCTGGTGCCGCGGCTCGTGGGTCTGCGCCCGTACGAGCACTTCGCCGTGAAGCCCGAGCATCCGGACGAGGTGCCGGTCCTGGTGCTGGCGGGCGGCCGGGGGCTGGGCAAGAGCGCGGTGCTGGCCGAGATGTGGCAGGCCTACACCGAGCGGACCCGGAGGGGCGAGACCCGCAAGCGGACCCCCGTCGCGCTGATCGACTGCGAGGACGAGCAGTTCGCGCGGCCGCCGCACGAGGAGAACCCGGAGTCCTGGTCGCCGGTGTGGCAGGCGCTGCTGGTGCTCGCCGAGCAGTTGTCCGAGCCGGTGAAGGCGGCCGGACAGCTCACCTTCCCGCGGCTGACGGCGGGCCTGGTGGCCGTGCGGGCCAGCGACTGGAGCGGCCGGTCGGACTCGGAGCGCATCCGGCGGGAACTGGTGCGGATCCTGCTGCTGAACGAACGCGGTTCACGGTTCGGCATGGCCGGGCGGTGGGCGGCCAAGGTGACGACGCAGATCATCGGAGCGGCGAGCGGGCAGGGCCCCTACGTGGCGGCGGCCGTCGAGGCCACCCTCGATGCCCTGTCGGAGGGGTTCACCCACCACCGGGAGCAGAAGCCGTCCCAGTGGTACCGCACCTACCCGAACGCGGGCGGCAACGCCAAGCGCGGGCTGCTGCTCCTCGCGGGCAACTTCCGGGCCGGCGGCACCTCGCGCGAGCACGCCGAGCGCCGGCTCGTGCGGGCGCTGCTCGCCGACGTCGGGGAGGCGTACGCGGGCCTCGGTTCGCACCTGCGCCGGCTGGGACGGCCGCTGGTGCTGCTGGACAACGCCCGGAGCGGGCCGGGTCCGGGTCTGCTGGACGCGGTGCTGCGGGACCGGGCGGAGGGGGCCGCCGACCAGGTGGTGTGCGTGGCCGGCGTCCGCGGGACGGAGCATCCGGCGCTGTCGGACGCGGTCCGGCGGGAGCTGTCGGACGTGGCCCGGAGCACCGAGTGGGAGCCGGGGAGTTCGCCGTCCTCGCGGGCGCTGCTGGTGCCGCTGCCGCCGCTGTCCCCGGACGACACCCTGCACATGGTCGGCGCCGTCTGCGACGACACCGAGGTGCCGCCCCGGTTCCCGCACGCCACGCACCGGCTGACCGGCGGGAACCCGCTGGGCATCGTCCTGCTCGCCACCGCGGCCCGGCAGCACCCGGGCGCGGCCGGGTCCCTGGGCCGGCTGCTCACGTCGGAGATCAGGCCGCAGGAGGGGCAGGCCCACGGCCGCCCGGCCTACGCCGAACTGCTGGCGCGTCTCGTCCCGGCCGACCGGCTGGAGGAGCTGACGGTGCTGGCCGCCGCCCACGACCACGACTCCGCCGTCGCCCTCGCCGCCGCCCACCTCCCGGACGACTTCGGCGCCTCGGGCGTACGGTCGCTGCGGACGCGGCTCGCCGAGGAGGGGCTGCCGTCCGTGCCGGGGCACTTCGTCGGCGACCCGTTCGTCCGCACGCTGCTGCTGCTCCGCCTGCACCACCGCGACCCCGACCACAGGGGCTGGCGGGAGGTGCACGAGACGCTGATCCGGCACTACGACGACGGCACCGCGGACCCCGGCCGGGTCCGCTACCGGCTCCACCACCGGCTCGCCCTCGGCGACACGGCCGAGGCCGTCGCCCACCTGCGGGACACCCCGTCCACGCTCCCCACCCGGACGTGGCTGGACACGCTGTGCTTCCTGGCGTCGGCGCCCTACTTCCACGCGCACGACGACGCGGGCCGCGACGCGGGCCACGACGACCGCCGGGCGGCGATCGCCCTGGGCCGCACGGACGCCGCGCACACCCCGCCGGAGGGCGCGGACGCCTCCCTGCACCTGCGGACACGGCGGCTGCTGCACGCGGTGTGGCAGGTCACCGATCCGCTGGTGCTGCCCGACCCGCGGGTGTGCGACCGGCTCCGGTTCGAGCTGCTGCAACTGTCCGACCTTCGGCCGGCCGGGGGCGCGCTGCTGTTCGCGGCCTCGCGGGCCTGGCCCCGGGACGCGCTCGCCGGGCGTCCCCTGCGCACACCGGCCGACGACGGAGACGACGACGGGGAGGCGCGATGACGAGCGGTGGCGGTGACGCGGGGGCGAGACACCCGCTGGTGCGGTGGCTGCGGGAGGTCTGGGAGATCCGCCTCTACCGGTACGTCGCCCTGCTGGTGACGGCGGCCCTCGTCGCCGGGCTGTTCCTCGCGGTGCGGGCGGTCACCCGGGAGGACCGCTCGTGTGCGCCCGGGGTGTCGAAGCCCGAGGGCAGCGACGAGTGCGTGGGGGTGACGTCCACGGCGTACGACTTCGGGCGGCCGCGGCTGCGGCAGGCGGTGCGGGCGATCGACCGGGAGAACGACCGGCTGGAGGCGGGCAGTTACGTGACGGTGGCGCTGATGCTGCCGTACACCGCCACCACGCCCTCCACGCTCAGCGACATCCTGCACGAGGTGCAGGGCGCCTATCTGGCGCAGTGGCAGGCCAACCACAGCTCCAACGGGCAGGCCCCGGCCATCCGGCTGGTGCTCGCCAACCCCGGCGCGACCGGCGACCACTGGGAGCCGCTGGTGGAGCAGCTGGAGCGGATGACGAAGGGCCCCGACCGGCTGCGCGCGGTCGCCGGGGTGGGGATGAGCACCGACAACAACAAGAAGGCCGTGGCGGAGCTGACCCGGCGGGGCATCCCGGTGGTCGGCGCGTCCATCACGGCCGACGACCTCGCCAACGGCCAGGGCGGCAAGGACCCCTTCCCGGGGCTGGCCCGGGTCTCCCCCACCAACACGGACGAGGCCCGTGCCCTGGCCTCGTTCGCGAAGGTGAGCGCGGGGCGGGCGCTGCTGGTGTACGACAAGCCGGGCGACCCGTACACGCGGACGCTGCAGACGTCGTTCGCGGCGCTGATCAAGGGGTCGCCGTACGAGCCGCAGCCGTTCACGCCGCCGGCCGACCGCACCCGGGAGGGCACGACCGCGAACACCTTCCGGCAGATCACGCACCTGGTGTGCGACACCTCGCCGCAGACGGACACGATCCTGTTCGCGGGCCGCCACACGCAGTTGCGGCAGTTCATCAACGCGCTGGGCACCCGCGGCTGCCAGGACCGGAGGTTCACGCTGCTGACGGGCGACGAGGGCTCGTACCTGACCGGCGACAAGAAGCTGGACCGCACCGCCCTGACGCACAACCTCTCCGTGCGCTACACGGCGCTCGCCCACCCGGACGCCTGGGCGAGGGACACCACGGGCGAGGGCGGGTCGGCGAAGGACGCGCGGGCGCTGACCGACCTGCTGGCGCGCAGCACGCGCGAGCCGGTCGGCCCGATCGGCGACACGGCGCTGGAGGACGGCCAGCTGATCATCGCGTACGACGCCCTGCGGCTGGCGATCCACGGCATCCGCGAGGCCACGCCCGACGGTGGGACCGCGCCGCCCCTCGCGGACGTCGGGCTGCAGTGGCCGCAGGTCAAGGGCTCGCTGCGGGTGTACGGGGCGAGCGGCTGGATCTGCCTGGACGTGCACGGCAACCCGTACGACAAGGCCGTACCGATCGTGGAACTGCACGCGGACGGCGGCTCCCGTTTCGTGCGGCTCGCGTGGCCGGAGGGGAAGCCGCCGGGGAAGGAGTGTCTGCCGCCGTCCTAGGGCCCGTCTGCGGAGCCCTCAAGGTTCTCGATCAACCGTTCGAACCTGGTGCGCCAGCCGGCCTCGCTCTCGCCCTCCCCCTGGAACTCGTGGGTGAAGCGCAGCACGCTGGCGTCGTCCCCGCCGCGTTCCAGGTGGAAGCGCATCCGGCCGCCTTCCAGCGTGTACTCGGCGACCCGGTCCACGTCCCACGCGGTGACCCGCCCGCCGCCCAGACCGGGGACGCCGAACACGCCGCCGAGCCGGGGTTCGAGGACGTCGACGGGACCGAACCAGGCCGCGAGCCCCTCCGCCGTGGCGATCGTGGGCCAGACCGTCTCCATGGACCTCGGGAGCCGCACCAGGAAGTGCAGGATGCGCGTGTTCCCGTGGGTCTGGCTGGTGCCCTGTTCGATGGAACCGGTCATGACACCAGCCTGTACCCGCGGCAGGGGGTCGCGCACCCGTTGGGGGCGCTCGCCCCGCTTGTCGACGACCGTCCGCTCCAGGACCGCGGTGCGGGCGGTCACGTCGCCCTTCTCGGGGCCCGAGGTCAGATCCGCGACGGCGACCTCGCGCTCGCCGAGGAACTCCTTGGTCTTCCTGTCGAAGATCGGCTCGTGGCGCTCGCCGTCGTCGATCCGGGCCACCGCGACTCCGTGCCGGCCGGCCGCGTCCACCGCGTCGTCGATCACGAAGACGCCGGAGATCCCGGCGGCCGCGCGGTACAGGGCCGCGGCCTGCGCGGGCGGTATCAGGGACTCACGGGCGAGGTCGCCGACGAGGACGAAGTTGTAGACGGAACGCGCGTACGCGTCGAACAGCTCACCGAAGGCGTCGTGGCCCCCCGCGCGGATGCGTTTCCTCAGCGGTCCGTGTGTGCTCGGAGTCGTATCCACGCCCCTCTACCTGTCCGCATGACGAAGGCCGGTTCCTGTGACCCGGGTCACAGGAACCGGCCTTCGCCGGACGGGACGTCAGAAGCCGACGGACCGCAGTGCGCCGAGTCCCACGTCGGCGTACGAGTGCTTGCCGGAGACGAAGATGTTGACGCCGTAGTAGTTGAACAGCCAGCAGCCGAAGGCGACCAGCGCCAGGTAGGCGGCCTTGCGGCCCTTCCAGCCGGCCGTGGCCCGGGCGTGCAGGTAACAGGCGTAGGCGACCCAGGTGATGAAGGACCAGGTCTCCTTGGGGTCCCAGCCCCAGTAGCGGCCCCACGCGTCGCCGGCCCAGATCGCGCCCGCGATGATCGTGAAGGTCCACAGCGGGAAGACGGCCGCGTTGACCCGGTAGGAGAACTTGTCGAGCGAGGCCGCGGAGGGCAGCCGGTCCAGGACCGAGTCGGCGAACCTGCCGGGCCGGCCGCCGGTCGCCAGCTTGTTCTCGTAGGAGTCCTTGAAGAGGTACAGGATCGTGGAGACCGCGCCGACGTAGAACACCGCGCCGCAGAAGATGGCGGTGGACACGTGGATGTACAGCCAGTACGAGTGCAGGGCGGGAACAAGCTGGTCACTGGCGGTGTACAGGACCGTCACGGCCAGACCGAGGTCCAGCAGGACCGTGGTGGTCAGGAACAGCCCCAGCCAGCGCACGTTCTTCTTCAGCGCCAGCAGCGCGAGGTACACGCCGACGGCCACCGTGGAGAAGGTGATGTTGAACTCGTACATGTTGCCCCACGGCGCCCGCTCCACCGAGAGCGCGCGGGCGAGCACACCGCCGAACTCGATCAGGAAGGCGAGCACCGTGAGGGAGATGGCGATACGCCCGTAGAGGTCCCCCTGCTCGTCCCCGCCGTGTGCGCCCGGCCCGTCGGGCACGTCCCGCGCGCCGGCCGCGGCCCGCACGACGACGTTCGGGCGCTCCAGCACGGCGGTGCCGCCGGCTTTCTTCACGGTGACGGCCGGACCCTTGGCCCTGGCCTCCGAGGTGGCGGTGAGCGCGGCGGCGGTACGGCCGACCTTGCTGCGGCTGCCGAAGAGCCATTCGGCGATGTACGCGAAGAAGGCCAGGGTGTAGACGGCCATCGCGGAGTAGATCAGCGTGTTGCTGATGTTCGCGAGGTTCTCGTTGGTCGCGGCGGCCAACTCGGTTGCGGCGGCGAGAGTCACTTCTCAGCCCCTTCGGCAGGTACGACTTCGGGGTCGGGGTCGGTGGCGTCGTGGGGTGGGTCGTCGTCGGGGCCGGGGGCCCCGGGAGCCCGCTCGTACAGGACTTCGGCGAGGGCGCCGAGCTCCTCGGGCACCTTGGCGGACTCGCTGCGGCCGAGCCCGGCCATCTCGACGACCGTCACACCGTCGGCGCCCTTCACGGCGCGCACCCACACGCGGCGGCGATGGATGAACAGCGAGGCGGCGAGACCGAAGATCGCGGCGATCGCGCCGCCCAGCGCCCAGCCGCTGCCGGGCTGCTGGGTGATCTGGAAGTTCGCCCACTCCTTGGTGCCCTCGTAGGTGATCGAGCCGGCGCCGTCCGGGAGCGTCATCGTCTCGCCGGGCTTGAGGTTCTCCCGCACCTGCAGGCCCTTGGAGTCCTTGAACTCCTTCATGTGGGACTTGTCGAGCTGGTACACGCTCTGCGGGATGCCGGAGTTGACGCCGGTGTCGCCGTGGTACGGCTCCAGGTTCAGCACCGGGTTCAGCAGCGCCGGGAAGGCGGAGGACAGTTCGTTGCCCTCGGCGTGGCTGGGCAGGAAGAAGGCCTGGAAGGCGAGCTGCTCGGTGACGCCCTTGGCGTTCTTGTAGCCGTCGAGGACCTTGATCACGCCGGAGGAGGTGACGTTGGCGTCCAGCGGCAGCAGCGGGACGGCGTCGTGGAAGACGACGTCGCCCTTGCCGTCCCGGACGGTGACGACGGGGGCGTAGCCGTGGGCGCTGAGGTAGACCTTGGAGTCGCCGATCTCCAGCGGGTGGTTGACCTTGACGACGGTCTTCCGGTCCTTGCCGTAGGCGCCCACGCTGTAGGTGAGCGTGGACTGGAAGGTGCGCGGGGTGCCCTTGTTGGGGCCGGAGGCCTCGTAGGTGCCGGTGAAGTCGTCCAGGGTGAAGCTGAACGGCGCCAGGTCGTCGGGGGTGAAGAGGTTCCCGGACTTGAAGTCGTCGTAGGAGATGAGGGTGTTGGAGAAACCGTTGCCCTCGACGAGGAGCTTGTTGCCCTCGGACTTGAAGAGCTGGCCCCAGGCGAAGGCGACCAGCATCACGATGAGGGCGACGTGGAAGGCGAGGTTGCCGACCTCGCGCAGGTAGCCCTTCTCCGCGGCGACGGCGTCACCGGCGAGGTGCGCGCGGAAGCGGCGCTTCTTCAGCAGGGCCAGCGCGGCCTCGCGCACCTGCTCCGGCTCGGCCTCCGTGCGCCACGTCGTGTACGCGGGCAGCCGGGTCAGCCGCCTGGGCGCGCCCGGCGGGCGGCCGCGCAGCTGGCCCACGAACTGCCAGGTGCGGGGCACGATGCAGCCGATGAGGGAGACGAACAGCAGGATGTAGATCGCCGAGAACCACACCGAGCCGTAGACGTTGAAGAGGCCGAGCTTGTCGTAGATCGGCGCGAGGGTGGGGTGGTTCTTCTCGAAGTCGGCGACCTTGGTGACGTCCTGGCCGGACTGCGGGATCAGCGAGCCGGGGATCGCGCCGAGCGCCAGCAGCAGCAGGAGCAGCAGGGCGACCCGCATGGACGTCAGCTGCCGCCAGAACCAGCGGGCCCAGCCGATGACGCCGAGGGCGGGCACGTTGGGCGGTCCCTCGACGGGCGCGGTGGACAGCTGGGAGCCGGCCGCGCCGAGTTCCCGGTCCTCGGAGGCGGTGGCCGGGGTGGTGTCGCCGGCCGGTGCGTCGGGCCCACCCGTCGTAGTGGTCTTGCTCATGGATCAGATCCCCACAGTGAATCCGGCGGACCAGGACTGCATGTCCTGTACGAGGCTGTCCCAGACACCGGTCAGCAGCAGCAGACCGGTCACGATCATCATCGTGCCGCCGACCCGCATCACCCAGACGTAGTGGCGCTTGACCCAGCCGAAGGCGCCGAGCGCCTTGCGGAAGGCGACCGCGGCGAGCACGAAGGGCACACCGAGGCCGAGACAGTAGGCGACGGTCAGTACGGCGCCGCGCCCCGCGCTCGACTGCTGCGAGGACAGGGCCAGCACGGAGGCCAGGGTCGGGCCGATGCAGGGCGTCCAGCCGATGCCGAAGAGCGCGCCGAGCACGGGGGCGCCGACCAGCCCGGACACGGGCCTCCGGTGGAAGCGGAACTCCCGCTGGGTCATCCAGGGCATCAGGCCCATGAAGAACACGCCCATGAGGATCATGAGCACGCCCAGCACCTTCGACAGGACGCCCTGCTCCTCCTGGAGCGTCGCCCCGAAGTAGCCGAACAGGGCCCCGCTGGAGACGAACACGGCGGTGAACCCGGCCACGAACAGCGAGGCGCCCGCGACCATGCGGCCGCGCCGGGCCTCGGCCAGGTCGGTGCCGGTGACGCCGGTGACGTAGGAGAGGTAGCCGGGGACCAGCGGCAGGACGCACGGGGAGAAGAAGGAGACGAGGCCGCCGAGCAGGGCGACGGGCAGGGCGACCAGCAGGGCGCCGTTGAGCACCGTGCCGTTGTAGCCCTCCGCGGCGAGCGTGGTGACTGCGCTCACGTCACTTCTCCGCGAGAACCGGGGCGATCATGGAGCGCAGCTTCTCCTCGCTGAGCGCGGCCAGGGAGCGGGCCGCGATTTTGCCCTCCCGGTCGAGGACGAGCGTGGAGGGGATCGCCTGCGGGTTGAGCGTGCCCTTCTCGAAGCGGAGCATCAGCTTGCTGCTCGGGTCGTACAGGCTGGGGTAGGTGACGCCGTACTGCTTCTCGAAGGCGAGCGCGCTCCTGACCTGGGGGTCGGCGACGTTGATGCCGACGAACTGCACGCCCTTGTCCTTGAGGTCCGTGTAGACCTTCTGGAAGTTGGCGGCCTCGGCCCGGCACGGGGCGCACCAGGAGCCCCAGACGTTCAGGACGACGACCTTGCCCTTGTAGGAGGAGACCGCGAGCTGCTTGTCGTCGATGGTCCTGCCGGACAGGTCGGGGGCCGCGTCGCGCTCGCCCTTCTCGACGGTGGAGATGCCGTCCGTGCCCATGACGAACTTGGTGTCACCGCCTCCGCCGGAGATGCCTCCGGAGGTGCACGCGGACACGAGCAGTGCCGCGACGGCGGCACCGGCGGTCGTCAGGGCGGCGCGGCGCGAGCGGATCCAGGCGGTCGGGCGCAGGGGGGCACGGCTGGCGGCACTCATGTGAAAAGTTTCGCATGCCCGTTCTGGGGATCTTGCGCACCCCCCTCGCGGGAGGAGACCCGCATTTCAGGCGGCGGATCCGGGGGCCGTGGAGGCGGCGGCGGAAGAGGTCGACGAGGAGGCCGAGGAGGTGTCCTTGAGGAACTCCTTCCAGCCGCCGGCCGGCTGCTGCCCGACACCGAGCGTCCGCAGCCTGGCGAGGACCTCCGGCTTCTGGACGTCGAGCCAGTCCACGAACTGCCGGAAGGACACCAGCCGGACGTCCGCGCCCTTCTCCTTCTCGCGCGCGATGTGCCGGAACGCCTCCTCGACGGCGTCCATGTAGATGCCGCCGTTCCACTGCTCGAAGTGGTTGCCGACGAAGAAGGGCGCGCGGTTCGTCTCGTAGGCGCGCCTGAATCCCTGGATGTACGCCTGGGCGGACTGCTCGCGCCAGCGCGGGTAGTTGTGGCTGGGCGCCTTGGTGGAGTTGATCGACTGGTTGGCCAGCATGTTGTAGTCCATGGAGAGGACCTCGAAGCCACGGCCGGGGAAAGGTATCTGCTGCAACGGCAGGTCCCATATGCCCTGCTTCTTCTCCGGCCAGATCTGTGTCCCGCCGGGCGAGGACGCGTCGTAGCGCCAGCCGAGCGAGCGGGCGGTGGGCAGCAGCCTGTCCTGGCCGAGGAGGCAGGGGGTACGGCCGCCGACGAGTTCCTTGTCGTAGTCGAAGGGCAGGGCGGGCAGGTCGGTCCAGCCGGTGTTGGTCCGCCACTCCTTCACGAAGGACTTGGCCTGGTCGATCTCGCTGCGCCACTGCTTCGGGGTCCAGTGGGCGACCGAGCCGTGGCCCTCGCCGCAGAAGTGCCCGTTGAAGTGGGTGCCGATCTCGTGGCCCTCGAGCCAGGCGCGGCGGACGTACGTCAGGGTGTCCCTGATGTGCGCGTCGGTGAGGTAGCCGATGTCGGAGGCGCCGCGGGCGTTGTTCGGCGGGTCGTAGAGGCGCTTCTTCGACTCGGGCAGGAGGTAGAGGCCGGAGAGGAAGAAGGTCATGGACGCGCCGTGCTCCTTGGCGAGGTCCAGGAAGCGCGGGAAGAGGCCGTTGCCGACCTCGCCGGCCCCGTCCCAGGAGAAGACGACGAACTGCGGCGGCTCCTGGCCTGGCTCCAGCGGCTCGGGCCGGCCGGGCTGGTGGGGCTGCTTGCCGGTGAAGGCGGTGGAGCCGTCCCCGAGGGGGCGGGCGGTGGCGGTGGGGCTGCCCTGAGGACTGGCGGAACGGTTCTTCCCGGAACCCGGCGTCCCCTTCGACCCCTTCGAGGAGGAGAGGTCGGCGCATCCCGCGAGTCCGGCGGCGGCCGCGGCTCCGGCCCCGAGTCCGAGTGCTCCCCTTCGGGTGAGCGTGCGCATGGCATCCCCGTTCGTCGCGTCCCTGGTGGTCACCCACTCAGAGGACACGGGGAACGGGGAGGTTCCGCCGCCATGTGCGCATTCGGTAACAGCGGCAGGGATCGAGCCACCCGCGGGACCTCAGGCCCCGAAGGCCTTGCCCTTCCCCTGCACCGGCTTGGCGCCGGCCCGCAGGTGCACCGGCACCAGGTCGATGGCGGGCTCGCTGTAGCCGACGGAGACGATCGTGTCGCCCTGGTACGTGAACGTCGTCAGGGAGGCCAGCGTGCACTGCCGCCTGCGCGGGTCGTGCCACAGCCGGCGCCGCTCGACGTAGGACCGCACGATCCAGATCGGGAGCTGATGGCTGACGAGCACGGCCTCGTGCCCCCTCGCCCGGTCCTTGGCGGAGTCGAGCGCGCCCATCATCCGCACGACCTGGTCGACGTAGGGCTCGCCCCAGGACGGCCTGAACGGGTTGAACAGGTGGCGCCAGTTCTGGGGCCGGCGCAGCGCGCCGTCGCCGACGCCGAAGGTCTTCCCCTGGAAGACGTTGCCGGCCTCGATGAGCCGCGCGTCGGTGGCGAGGTCCAGGCCGTGCGCCTTGGCGATCGGGGTGGCCGTCTCCTGCGCCCGCTCCAGCGGGGAGGCGCAGACGTGGGTGACGTCCCGGGAGGCCAGGTGCTCGGCGACCCGGTCGGCCATCTGCCGGCCGAGTTCGGAGAGGTGGTAGCCGGCGAGACGGCCGTAGAGGATGCCGTCCGGGTTGGCCACCTCACCGTGCCGCATGAGGTGCACGACGGTGATGTCCTTGTCGTTTCCGCTCATGCCGCCGTGGCCTCCGCAGCCGCTCGGGCCGCCGCCGGAAGGGCGTCGGCGATCCGCTGGACGGCCCGCTCGTCGTGGGCCGTGGACACGAACCAGGACTCGAAGGAGGACGGCGGCAGGTAGACGCCGTTCGCCAGCAGCGAGTGGAAGAACGCGGTGAAGCGGAAGGACTGCTGCGCCTTGGCGTCCTCGTAGTTGCGCACCGCGCGGTCCGTGAAGAAGACGGAGAACATGTTGGAGGCGCTCTGCAGCGTGTGCGCGACGCCCTCCTTGGACAGCGCCTCCGACACCAGCGCCTGGATCTGCTCCGACACGGCGTTGATCTTGTCGTAGGCGGCGTCGTCGAGGAGACGGAGCTGGGCGAGCCCGGCGGCGGTGGCGACCGGGTTCCCGGAGAGGGTGCCGGCCTGGTAGACGGGCCCGGCGGGCGCGAGGTGCGCCATGACGTCGGCCCGGCCGCCGAAGGCGGCCGCCGGGAAGCCACCCCCCATCACCTTTCCGAAGGTCATCAGGTCGGGCTTGACCCCGTCGATGCCGTACCAGCCGGCGCGGCTGGTGCGGAAGCCGGTCATGACCTCGTCGGAGATGTAGAGGGCGCCGTTGGTCGCGCAGGCGTCCTTGAGCCCCTGGTTGAACCCGGGCAGCGGAGGCACCACGCCCATGTTCCCGGGCGAGGCCTCGGTGATGACGCAGGCGATCTCGCCGGGGTGCCGGTGGAAGGCCTCCTGCACGGCCTCGAGGTCGTTGTAGGGCAGGACGATGGTGTCGCCCGCCTGGGCGCCGGTGACGCCGGGGGTGTCGGGCAGCGCGAAGGTGGCCACACCGGAGCCCGCCGAGGCGAGCAGCGAGTCCACGTGCCCGTGGTAGCACCCCGCGAACTTGATCACTTTGGTGCGCCGGGTGAAGCCGCGGGCGAGCCGGATGGCGGACATGGTGGCCTCGGTCCCGCTGGACACGAGCCGCACCTGCTCCAGGGGCTCGATCCGCTCCACCATCTCCTCGGCGAGCGCGACCTCACCCTCACCCGGCGTGCCGAAGGAGGTACCGCGGGCGACGGCGTCCTGTACGGCGGCGAGGACCTCGGGGTGCGCGTGCCCGAGGATCATGGGCCCCCAGGAGCAGACCAGGTCGACGTACTCCCGCCCGTCGGCGTCGGTCAGGTACGGGCCGCTGCCGGACACCATGAAGCGGGGCGTACCGCCCACGGCGCGGAAGGCGCGCACCGGGGAGTTCACTCCACCCGGCGTGACGGCGGCCGCACGGTCGAACAGGGCCTGCGAGACAGGCGCATCATATGAATAGGGCATTTCACTCATGACCTGCGACTACTCCGACCTTCTCCGACTTCTGGGACTGCGGTTGCCAGTGACATCCTCAGGGTAGGCCAGGGCCCGCCGACGAGGACGGGGCCACCACCGCCCCCCTTCACTGACCTGGGCGGCGGCTCCACGGTTGACTCCGGCGCGGCTTTCGGCCGACCCGGGCCGGCTCCCCGCCGACGGGGCCACGACCCTTCCGGCCGGACGGCCGGGCGCTGCCGCCGCCCCACCACCCGTCCGCCATCTGCGAAACTGATCCCTGTAGACGCAGCTCACACCGACCATGTGCCGAGGGGCTGCGAAGATCCTGCGGACAGGTGTTTCGACGCACGTTTCGGCGGGCGGCCGTGGGGGAGGTCACTGACACGATGATCGGGTTGCGCGGCGGGGGCCACGCGTCCTAGAAAAGCAGTCGGGTGGAGATATGCATCGCGGTGGCGGACTGGGCGAGGGGACTGATGACCTGGGTCCTCGACGTGCCCGGCGGGGAAGGCACCGGCGCGACGCGGAGGCAGCTGCAGAAAGTACCGAAGCACGTCAGGCACAAGGTGCACCGAGTGAGCCCGAGCGGTTCGACCGGGAGATCGATCATCGGATCGACCGCCGGGTGGACCCCCTCCGGGCGGGGAGCAGGAATGGTGGTCGGGTGGGGGTGACGTACAAGTACTTCGGCGCGCCAGACGGCGCGACCGCGGCCCGCGTCCCGATCTCGATGCGCCCCGAGGAACTCGGCGGCGACGAGCTCGGCATGAACGGCATGTTCACCAAGATCAAGCCGGAGACCATGGCGGCGATGGTCCTCACGGGCATCGAGGGCGTCCCGCTGCACAAGGTGCCACCGCTCGAACTGGTCGTCCTGCACCCCGACTACGCGGTCGTGAAGCTCCCCATGACCGTCGTGGACCCGCTGAGGGACATCGGCGAGGAAGCGGTGGGCGCGGCGGCCTTCATCTGGTCGACGGTGCCGGACCGGGGCGGACCGCGGGACGCGTTCAACGTGTACCAGTTGCTGCACGAGTGGCAGGACTTCTCGCACCGGCTGCACGAGGCGGGGCATCAGCCGTATTGCCTGGTGTGGCCCTGAGCTTGGGTTTCGCTGGGTTCGGGCGGGGTTTTCGGACCCCGCCCTCGCTAGTGCCCGAGGAGGGCCGTCAGGCGGCCAGGGCACATTGAGGGCACACGGGTTTCTCCGGGGGCACTGATGTGCCCTGGCCCTCTGCTGCCGGGGCTTCGGCGAAGACGTCGTCGATCGCCTTGCGCGTGCGGGTCTCGCTGGACGGCAGAAGGTGCGTGTACGTCCGCAGCGTGAAGCCGGGGTCCGAGTGACCGAGGTACTCGGACGGCGCCCTGATGCTTTCCGCGGCGTCCAGGAGCACGGAGGCGTACGCGTGCCGGAGGGCGTGCATGCCGTCCTCCGGGGCCGCCTGGAGGTATCTCGCCCCGCGCTCGCGCGGAGGGATCACGCCGGCGACGGCCAGGGCGAGCTTCCAGGCGCCCATGTTGAAGAGGCTGCGGCTGTAGGCCCGGCCCGTCTCGTCGACGAAGAGGAGGCGGAAGGCCGTCGGGGACGGGCTGCTGCCGAAAGCGAGCCTGCCGCCGGGCAAGGACACGGGTGTCAGTGGCGATGAACCCACCAAAGGCCAGCAAGACGGCAGAGCAGGGCGCCCTTTGGTGAACCGGTCCGCCAGGGCACATCCAGGTTCCAGGCCGGGGTGGAGCGTGGGGGTGGGCCACCCCGGTCGGGTCTCATCTGATGTGCTTCACCGGCTTGGTGGCGGCGTTGAGCAGGTACTCCAGGGGGCCGCGGCGGAAAAAGCGGGACCAGATCGCGGCGAACCCGATCGCCCCGAGGATGAACATGAGTAGCGGCGCCCAGGACTGCTGGGTGCTGGTCCCGGCGGGCACGGACAGCGCGGACTGTGCGAGGAAGTGGCCGACGTAGGCGGTCAGGGACATGGTGCCCACGGCGATGACCGGTTTGGCCAGGCGGCGCAGTCGCGGCAGGCGGTCCATCGCCACCGTCGCCCCGACGATCACGAGGATCGCGACACCGACGCTGCCGATGATGTCGAACGTGGTGCCGCTGTGCGGCCCGGCCGTCAGGAGCGTCGACGCCGGCCGCTCGGGGAACGACCCGCTGTCGAGGGGTACCGATCCACTGTCGAGGGGCAGTGAGCCCGAGCTGCCGGACGACCCTTCTTCGGCCGTGCTCCGCAACGCGTCCTTTCCGGCGAGCAGCAAGGACATGCCGTATGCGGAAACGGTGAGAGTGGCACCGAGCGCGGCCAGGCGGCGCTGGACAGTGCCGGAGGACAGGTCGAGGCGGCCCAGCGCCATGCCCGCGATCACGAACGACATCCACGTGAGCGCCGGGTAGAAGCCGGTGAGCAGCAGATCGAGCACTCCCACCTCGCTGAGGCGGCGCAGCGGGTCATAGGCGTTGATGCTCTGCTGGACCGACTCGCTCAGCAGCGAGCTCAGGGCGAAAGCCAGCTGCGGTGTGACGAGGGCGAACGCGGCCGCGATGATCGCGAGGGTCCTGGCGCGCAGTCGCACCAGGGGCAGGGCCAGCAGGAAGTAGACCCCGTAGAAGCCGAGGATGATCACTCCCCCGTATTCCATCGCCATCACGGTGCCCAGCGCCAGTAGGACGACGGCGCGGATCGCGATCCGGGCTTTCGCCTGCCGACCGGCCAGGCCGGTCTTGGGCTCGCGGCGGCCGGCGAGCAGCATCAGTGAGAACCCGGCGAGGGTGGCGAACAGGACCGACGAGTGCCCGTCCGCCAGGTACCGGATCCAGCTGGCGACGCCGTCCGTGGCCGACAGCGGGGGGCCGATGTGCACGACGTACATGCCGAACACCGCCAGCGCGCGGGCCAGGTCCACCCCGACGAGGCGCCCCATCGAGGCACCGGGCGAGGTCGGCACGGCGGACTCGGGGGAGGTTCGGGGACGCGGAGGCGAGTTCTCCTGCGGAGCTGATGTCTCCTGCGGCGGCTGTGTCTGTGTCATACGGAAAACTTCGCGTGGACGTCAGGTGGCGGCCCATCCGGCGGTCTTCGGTGAGTCCCCCGCCGATCGGCGGGTACCGCCCTGCCGACCGGCGGAGTCTCGGTCCCCGGCCGGTCCGGTGCGACCGGCCGGCTGTCTTCTTCAGCCACTCGGCGGGGGTGGACCCGACGGTTGCCGGATGGGCGCGGGGCGGACGGGCTTCCAGGCTGGAGGCATGGCACACCGTGCGCGACGCAACCGAGCGCGAGGACGTCCTCGGATCACCGGCCGACGTGACGGACCGTGACGCCGCCCCTGGCAGAGGCGAGTTGTCGTCCGCCCCGAGGTAGCCGAAGCGCTGGTGCACACCCTCGCCAGGAGCACAGCCGGACTCGTCCACTGACCCGACACATGCTCACGCCCTGGTGCGCCGGACCGCTGATGCGGTGCCCGGCACACTTCAGAAGAAAGGAATGTCGTGAACACCGCATCCGCCCCGACGACGGATGAAACTCCCCTGTCCACCCGAGAAACGATCAAGGCGCTGTACGCGTACGTCCGGCCGCACCGGTGGGCCGTCGCCCTCGGCCTGCTGTGCGCCCTCGTCGGGGCCGCCGGGGGGCTGCTGCAGCCGCTGGCCACGAAGACACTGGTGGACCGGCTCGCCTCCGGTGAGACCATCACCGGAATACTGATCGCGCTCACCGTCCTGGTCCTCCTGGGCACGGCGGTCGAGGCGTTCGGCGCGTACGTGCTGGAGCGGACGGCGGAGTCGGTGGTCCTGGCCGCGCGGCGCACCCTGGTGGGGCGGTTGCTGCGGTTGCGGATCGCGGAGTGGGAGCGGGTCCCGCCGGGTGATCTGATGTCCCGGGTCACCTCGGACACGACGTTGCTGCGGGCGGTCAGCACCCAGGCGGTCGTCTCCGCGGCCACCGGCGCGGTGGCCTTCGTGGCGGCGATCGTGATGATGGCGTTCCTGGACGTCGTACTGCTGGGTGTGACGCTCGGTGTGGTCGTGCTGGTCGGCGGGGCCGCCGCGCTGGTGATGCCACACATCGCCGGCGCCACCGAGCGGGCGCAGGAGGCGGTCGGGGAGATCTCCGTCGCGCTGGAGCGGTCCCTCGGGGCGTTCCGCACTGTGAAGGCGTCCGGTGCCGAGGAGCGGGAGACCGCCCGGGTGGAGGCGGCGGCGCGGCGGGCGTGGCGGCACGGTGTGAAGAGCGCGAAGTGGGAGGCGGTGGCGGGCTCGGCGGACGAACTCGCCGTCCAGCTGGCGTTCCTGGCGGTGCTCGGGGTCGGCGGGGCGCGGGTTGCGTCCGGGGAGATCCCCGTGTCCACCCTCATCGCCTTCCTGCTGTACCTCTTCTACCTGATCGAGCCGGTGTCCAGGCTGGTCGACGCCGTGTCCCGCTATCAGGAGGGGGCCGCCGCGATCTCCCGGATCGCGCAGGTGGAACACCTGTCGACAGAGCCGACCGGCCGCCGGACGGGCACCCTGCCCAGGCAGGTGGCAACGGTGTCGGGTCCGGCGTCGGTCCGCTTTGAGGACGTGTCCTTCCGCTACCGTCCGGACCTGCCGTACACCCATCGGCAGGTGAGCTTCGAGGTGCCGCGCACCGGGATGACGGCCTTCGTCGGCCCCTCGGGCGCGGGCAAGTCGACGGTGTTCGCGCTCATCGAGCGGTTCTACGAGGCCACCGGCGGCCGAATCCTGGTCGACGGAAAAGACGTGCGGGACTGGTCCCTGGCCGAGCTGCGGTCCGCCATCGGGTACGTGGAACAGGACGCCCCGGTGCTGGCCGGCACACTCAGGGAGAACCTGGTCTTCGCCGCGCCCGGCGCGACGGACGACGACATCCGCGACGTCCTGGCCCGGACGAAGCTCGACACCCTCGTCGGGCGCCTGCCCCACGGCCTGGACACCCCGGTCGGACACCGCGGCTCGAAGCTGTCGGGCGGCGAGCGGCAGCGCATCGCCATCGCCCGCGCCCTGCTGCGGGGGCCCCGGCTGCTGCTCCTGGACGAGGCGACCTCGCAGCTCGACGCCGTCAACGAGCTCGCGCTGCGGGACGTCGTAGCGGAGGTGGCCCGTGAGACCACCGTGCTGGTGGTGGCCCACCGCCTGTCGACGGTGACCGGCGCCGACCGGATCGTCGTCATGGAATCCGGCCGGGTCCGCTCGGTGGGTACCCATGAGGAACTGGCGACCCAGGACCGGCTGTACGCGCGGCTGGCAGCCACCCAACTCCTGGCCACCGCGCGATGACCCACCAGAACAGCAGGAAGTTCCGGTCGGTCAGTCCGCCCCGAGCGGGATCCGCAGCCGCACCCGGTAGCCGCCTTCGGCCGTCGGGCCCGACTCCAGGGTCCCGTGCAGGATGTCGGCCCGTTCCCGCAGGCCGATCAGGCCCTGCTGCGAACCGGGCAGGGCCAGGGAGGGACGGGTGGGCGCGGTGTTGGTGACAGTCACTCCGACGTCGTCGCCGTCCTGCCACAGTTCGACGCGGGCCGCGGCGCCCGGGGCGTGCTTGCGTACGTTGGTCAGCGCCTCCTGGACCGTGCGGTAGATGGCTCGTTGGGCGGGGGTGCCCACGGCGGGCGGGAGTTCACCGGTCAGCTCCGCGTGAGTGCCGCTTGATTCCACCAGTTGGTGCAGGTCGGCGAGAGTGGGCTGAGGCGTCAGCTCGGTGGCGCGACCGCCGGAGGCGCGCAACAGCGTGACCATGGTGCGCAGTTCGTCGAGTGTGGTGACGCTCAGCGAACGGATCGTGCGGGCGGCCTCCTTGGCGTCCGCGTCCTTGGTGGCAACCTGGAGGGCTCCGGCCCGTACGGCGATCAGGCTGACCTGGTGGGAGACCACGTCGTGCATCTCTCGGGCCAGCTGGGCGCGTTCACGGGCGAGCACGGCCTGGGCGTGCAGGGCCCGCTCGTGTTCCCTGGCCTCCTCGATCTCGTCCAGCCGCCGCGCCAGGTCCCGTTGTGCCTGGAGAAGCTGGCCGAAGAGGACCGGGGCGGCAGAGGTCGCCAGGCCGTACACGAAGAAGACCAGCGTCATGGTCCGGTCGGCCTCGGCCAAGGGCCACGGGGTACTGCCCGCGACGGCGGCCAGGGCGACGCACACCGCGAGGAGACGGCGGTTGCGGGAGCACTCGGCCAGGGTGAACAGCGCCACGAGCACAGCGACGGCGACATCCTGCATCAGCGCGATGGGCAGGGTAAGCAGGAACACGGCGAGCGGGAACCGGCGCCGGAACGCCAACGCGGCGCAACCGACCGCGGCCAGCGAGACCCCGAGGCCCGTGTGCTCCCACATGTTCAGCCATACGTCCACGGCCGCCACCGCCACCAGAAGGACGTCGACGACTGGAGTGGGAACCCGCTTCCAAGCAGCTGCGGCGCGGCTCATCGTCCGGCCTGCCACTGCGGGCGCTCGTCGAGCAGCCCGGCCCGCTGCGCCAGCAGCGCGGCCTGCACCCGGCTCGTCACCCGCAGTTTCGTGAGGATCGCGCTGACGTGGTCCTTGACCGTACCGGCGCTCAAGTGGATGCGCGCCCCGATGTCCGCGTTCGACAGGCCCTCCGCCACCAGGACAAGGACATCGCGTTCCCGTGCGGTGAGCAGCCGGACGCGGGCCGCCTCCTCGTCGACGGCCGCCCCGCTGCCGGGGTGGTTGCGCAGCAGTGTCCGCGACGCCTTGGGGGACAGCACGATGCCGCCCGCGGCAAGGGTGCGCACCAGGTGGGCGAGCTGCTCAGGCTCGGTGTCCTTGAGGAGGAAACCGGCAGCGCCGGAGTGCAGCGCGGTCAGGATGTACTCGTCGGCGTCGAACGTCGTCAGCATCGCCACCACCGGCGGATCCGGCATCGCGCGCAGCTCGCGCAGGACGGTGAGCCCGTCGACGTCCGGCATCCGGATGTCCAGCAGGACCACGTCGGGCCGCTCCCGGCGCACGGTCTCCACGGCACCGCCCCCGCCGGCGGTCGCAACGACCTCGATGTCCTCGGCCGCACCCAGAATGAGTTCGAAGCCGGAACGGACCAGTGCCTCGTCGTCCACCACCACTACCCGGATCACGCGCTCCGCCTCACCTTCGTCCATGCCGTCCGGCCCATGCCGACTCGACCCTAAAACCCCTGCACAGGCCCGGCGGCCAGACAGACGCCGGCTCCAGCCACACGGCGGGGCAGCTCCCACCGATCGGCAGGGACATCACAGCCTTCTGCCGGCTCATCAAGGCCCCCTAGGCGCGAAATCTGGGCATGAATGCCTGCCCCGGCACGTGCCCCGAGGGCACATCCAGGGCACATGAGCCCGGGAAACGGCGTTGACCGGTGAGAACCACCGGGAGGAGTTTCGGCAGGTCAACGGCCATTCCACCGAGAAACGCCCGGTCAGCACCCCGCCCGTCCCACTCGCTGCACGAGTGGCAGGACTTCTCGCACCGGCTGCACGAGGCGGGGCATCAGCCGTATTGCCTGGTGTGGCCCTGACCTGGCACTTCGGGGGAATTCACGGATTCGGGCGGGGCTTTCGGGCTCCGCCCTCGTCATGTGCCGGGTGGGGCCGCCAGGCGGCCGGGGCACACGGCGGAAGGCTCGCGCCCTGACGCTCCCCCGCGCCGAGCACGCGCGCCCGTTCTTCGGGTCGGTCAAGCCGTACCCGTCCGCCGCGCACCGGCAGGCACTGCACCTTCACATCGGCGCGTCCGTAACGGTCCCCCCGCTGCCGGAGAATTGACACAATCGTCGTCTGAACTGGCGGGAGCGACGTGCCCCCGTGCCGCGTGGACGGGCGGTCGCCCACACCGGTGCGGGAGGGGCGGCTCCAGTGACGGGGGGTTGGCATGGACGAGCTCAGGCCCGGCGATCCGCAGACCGTGGGGCAGTACCGGCTGCTGGGTCGTCTGGGGTCCGGCGGCATGGGCCGGGTCTACCTGGGGCGTTCGGCGCAGGGCCGCACCGTGGCGGTCAAGCTGGTGCACGGCGAACTCGCGGTGGACCCCGAGTTCCGGCAGAGGTTCCGGCGGGAGGTCGAGGCCGCCCGCAGAGTGGTGGGCGAATGGACCGCCGCCGTGGTGGCGGCGGACACGGAGGCCGCCGTGCCCTGGGTGGCGACGGCCTATGTTCCCGCGCTGACGCTGCACGAGGCGGTGGAGCGGCACGGGTCCCTGCCGGAGGAATCGGTGTGGGCGCTCGCCTTCGGACTGGCGCGGGCGCTGGAGACCATTCACGGCTGCGGACTGGTGCACCGGGACCTGAAACCGTCCAACGTGCTGGTCGGCCTGGACGGGCCACGGGTGATCGACTTCGGGATCGCGCGCGCGGCCGACGGCGAGGGGCTCACCCGTACGGGCATGGTGGTGGGCACCCCCGGATTCCTCTCCCCCGAGCAGGTGAACGGCGTGCCCGTCACCGGGGCGAGCGACGTCTTCTGCCTGGGGGCCGTGCTCACGTTCGCCGCGACCGGACGATCGCCGTTCGCCGGCACCGGCCAGGGACCCGCGGCGGGCATGGTGGCCGTCGTGAGTGAGCCGCCCGTCCTCGACGGCATCACCGGCTCGCTCCGCGACCTGGTGGAGAACTGTCTCGCCAAGGACCCGGCGCTGCGCCCCACTCCCGCGCGCATCGCCGAGGCGGCCGAGGCCGCCGGGTACGGCCGCTCCCGCCCCTGGCTTCCGCCGGAACTGCTGGACCACCTCGGGCGGCACGCCGCACGGCTGCTGCAGCTGGAGACCCCGCCTCCCACCACGGTGGACGGGGCCGCCGGGCAACCGGAGGCGTACTGGGCCACCCAGACCGCCACCCCCCGCCCCGGCCACCCGGCACCCGGCCCACCGCGGCCCCTCACGTCTCCTCCCGCCGGCACGCCCCAGCCCCACCTCGCCTTTCCCCCGGCCGGAACGCCGCAGCCCGGGCCCCTGCGTCCGGCGGCCGGACCACCGCACCACCCGCACCACCCGCACCCCGCCCATCCGTGGGGCAACGCGGCCACCACGCCCGGCGGCCCTCCGGTCAGACCGGGCAGAACGGGCAGGTCCGGCCGCAATGCGGTCCTGCTGGTCGCGGCTCTCGTCGTCGGGGGCCTGGTGGCCGTGAACCTGGTGAACGACGGATCCTCCTCGTCGGGAGGCAAGGATTCGCCGACGGCCTCGGGCATCGCCGACGGTTCCGGGTCCGCGCCGTCCTCGTTCCGCTACGAGGGCACCTGGCGGGGCACGGTGACGCAGGGCGCGAGCAACACCTATCCCGTCAAGGCGGTCTACAAGGGCGGCAAGGTCGGGGAGACCGTGGCCACGGTCGACTACCCGACGCTGGACTGCGGCGGCACCTGGGTGCTCGTCTCGCAGACCGACCAGGGCACCGAGGTGGAGGAGCGGATCACGAAAGGCACCCTGAACTGTGCCGACGAAGTGGCCATCACCCTCACACCGTCGACGGACGGCACACTTCGGTACGCCTTCGACTCCCTGGAACGCGGTGAGGCGACGCTGCGACGGGACTGACCAGGTGGCGGGCACGGACCGAGGTGCGGCCCAGGGCCCGCCCAGGCACCCGCCGCCCCGTCGGCCCGTCCGTCCTCAGGTGAGCCACAGCCCCTCCGCCGCGCCCTCCACGCTCTGTTCCGCCCAGATCGTCTTGCCCCTGGCGCAGGGGCGGGTCCCCCAGCGCTGGGTGAGCTGGGCGACCAGGAGGAGGCCTCGGCCGCCCTCGTCGTAGGTGCGGGCGCGGCGCATGTGGGGGGCCGTGCCGCTGGCGTCGGAGACCTCGCAGATGAGGGTGCGGTCGCGGATGAGGCGCAGCTGGATGGGCGGCTCGGCGTGGCGGATGGCGTTGGTGACGAGTTCGCTGACGATCAGCTCGGTGACGAAGGCGGCCTCCGTCAGGCCCCAGGCCTCCAGCCGGGCCGCCACGTTCTTCCGGGTCTCGGCGACGGCGGCGGGAGCGGGGACCACGTCCCAGACGGCGACCTGGGAGGCGTCGAGCGCGCGGGTGCGGGCGACGAGCAGGGCCACGTCGTCGACGGGCCGGTGCGGGAGCACCCTGGCGAGGACGGTGTCGCACAGGGCGTCGACGGAGGCCGCCGGGGTGGTCAGCGCCCGGCACAGACGGGCCACGCCGTCGTCGAGGTCGTTGTCCCGGGACGCGACCAGGCCGTCGGTGTAGAGGACGAGGAGACTGCCCTCGGGCAGCTCGGTCTCGACCGACTCGAAGGGGAGTCCGCCCAGGCCCAGCGGGGGTCCGGCCGGCAGGTCGAGCAGTTCCACGGTGCCGTCGGGGCTGACCACGGCCGGGAGCGGGTGCCCGGCCCTGGCCGACGTGCAGCGGCGGGAGACCGGGTCGTAGACCGCGTACAGGCACGTGGCCCCGGCTCCGGACCCGTCGTTCCCGGGCTCGTCCTCCGTGCCCTCCGCCTCGGTGGCGAGCCGGCCCACCAGGTCGTCGAGGTGGGTGAGCAGTTCGTCGGGCGGCAGGTCGATGTCGGCGAGGGTGCGTACGGCCGTGCGCAGCCGGCCCATCGTCGCGGAGGCGTGGACACCGTGGCCGACCACGTCCCCGACGACCAGTGCCACCCTGGCCCCGGACAGCGGGATCACGTCGAACCAGTCCCCGCCCACCCCCGCCCGGGCGCCGGCCGGAAGGTAGCGGAAGGCGGCCTCGACCGCGGACTGCTCGGGCATCCGCCGCGGCAGCAGGCTGCGCTGCAGGGTGACCGCCGTACCGCGTTCGCGGGTGTAGCGCCGGGCGTTGTCGATGCAGACCGCCGCCCGCGCCGCCAGCTCCTCGGCCAGGACGAGGTCGTCCCGCTGGAAGGCGTCGGGGTGCCGGTGGCGGACGAAGACGGCGACGCCCAGGGTGACGCCGCGCGCCGACAGGGGCACGGTCATCACCGAGTGGAAGCCGAAGTCACGGACACGGGAGGCCCGCAGCGGATCCCGGGCGACCCAGTCGGCGACCGCCGGATCCGTCACCAGGTAACGCTGGGCCCGTCCCGAGCGGATGCTCTCGGCCGGCGGGGAGCCCGCCGGGTACTCGCCCTCCCCACCGGGCTCCACCGCCGCCTCGGGGATGTCCGGGAGCACGGACTGGTGCGCGACGCGCCGCAGCACCAGCGGGCCGCCCGCCTGCTCCGCGACCGGCCCGTCCCCCTCCTCGAAGAACGACGTCAGCAGATCGACGCTGATGAAGTCGGCGAGCTCCGGCACCAGCACGTCCGCCAGTTCCTGCGCCGTCCGGGTCACGTCGAGGGTGCTGCCGATGCGCCCGCCGGCCTCGGCGATCAGCTGGAGCCGCTTGCGGGCGCAGTACTCCTCCGTCCTGTCGTGCCCGGTGGAGGCCACGCCCAGGACACGGCCCTCCGGGTCCTGCAAGCGGTAGACCTGGACCGACCAGGCGTGCTCACGGGCCTCACCGGGACCACGGGCGTGGTTCTCCAGGTACTGCGGCTCGCCCGTCTCCAGCGCCCGCCGCATCCCCCGCTCGACCTTCTCCGCGACCGGCGGGGCGAGGACGTCCGACAGCCGCAGCCCGCGCAGGTCGTCGTCGCTCAGGCCCAGTACGCCCTGCCCGCGCCGGTTGGACCGGCGGAAGCGCAGGTCCGTGTCGTACACCGAGGTCGCGCAGCACGGGGAGTCGAGGAAACCCCGCCTCGCGAGCGCCTCGTCGTCGGGGCGGGGTCGCTGTCCCCCGACGGCGGAGACCAGGAGCCAGTCGCGCGCCCCGTGGTCCGGCGTCCTGTGGTGCGCCAGGACCCTGGTCTCCAGGCGGCGGCCGTCACGGTGCCGGACGGCCAGCGTGCCGTGCCATCTCGGCAGCCGGGCCAGGGGTGGGAGGTCGCCCGCCACCGGCGGCTCGGCCAGCAGGGTCGCCGCCGGTCGGCCGACGGTCTGCTCCGCCGCGTATCCGAGGAGCCGCTGCGCTCCGTCGTTCCAGCCGGTCACGGTGCCTTGTTCGTCGACGGTGACACGCGCGGTGAGCGCCTCACCGACGACGGTGTCCGATCCGCCGCCCATCTCGCTCTCTCCGTACAGCCCGCATGGCTCCGTATGGCTCATGACTCGTGTGACTCGTTCGGCTGATGACTCCTACGGCTGATGACTCCTACGGCCCGCAGGGCCCGTAGGACCGGTACCCCATATGGCCGTACATTCCGCAGTATTCCCATATATGTGCGAGCGATGAGTGGGTCCGGCATCGCGTGCGCCACCGCTGGTCGCCGGATCCGGGAAGGCCCGGGGTGTCGGGAGAACCTCGCGCGAGAACGTCAGCTTCCGCTGCCCCTCCCCGCCCCCTCCGGCCACACCACCTCGACCGGCACCCCCGCCGCCCGCGCGTCCCGCACCGCGTCCGCCGTGCCGCCGCCCCGGCCGCTCGGGGGTTCGCCGTTCCAGACGGCGACGAGGCGGTCGGCGCGTTCGACGAGGACGGCGTTGGCGGCGTCGTAGGCGTCGCGGTCGGCCCGGTCGCGGGGGAGGACCAGAACCTCGGCCGCGGACGCGACGAGCCGGTCGAAGAGCGGGACCCGGGCGGGTTCGACCTTGGTGCGGCGGTAGTCGCGGGAGGGGATGACGGCGACCAGGCGGCCGCCGGCGGCCAGGACGGCCTCGGCGAAGAGGGAGTCGGCGCCCGCGGCGAGACAGGAGACGCCGACCAGGTCACCGCCGCCGTCGCGGGCGTACCGGCCGAGCAGGGCGTCGAGGGCGGCGCGCACGAGCGGGACGCTCTCCTCGGTGAGGTCGGTGTGTCCGGTCACCGCGATCGTGGTGGTCATGGGGCTCACCCCATTCGCCTCCCTCGCCTCTCTGGCCCCCGTCTCCTCGGCTTCCCTCGCCTCGATCGCGGGGTCCGCCGTGGAGACCGGGCCCGGCCGCAGATCGTCGCTCACTTCGTGCCGACCGTCCGCAGCACCGTCAGCACCACCGCACGCGCCGCGTCCACCACCTCCCGGACCGACACGTGCTCTCGCGCGCTGTGCGCCACCGCGATGTCGCCCGGCCCGAACTGCAGGGCCGGGATCCCGGCGGCGGCGTACAGCCGCAGGTCGCTGCCGTACGTCGCCCCGCGCTCCCTCGGGCGCGGGGCACCGGTCGCGTCGGCGTACGCGTCCGCCACGGCGTCCCGCAGCGGATGCCCCGCCGGCAGCCGCCCGCTGGCGAACTGGCCGCCCGGCCAGGTCACGGCCGCGGGATGCTCCCGCAGCCAGGGATCGGCCACGCACGCCTGCGCCACGCACCGCTCCAGTTGCGCCCGCGCCTCGGCCGGATCCTCCCCGAGCCGCACGCCGAGCCGCCCCTCCGCGACGAGCAGGTCCGGCACGCTGCTCGCCCAGTCCCCGGAGCGCAGGGTGCCCACGGACAGGGAGTACGGGATCGGGTACTCGGCGAGCAGCGGATCGGGCGCCCGGTTGCGCTCGCCCTCGAGCCGGGCCAGCGCCCGGTGCACCGGCAGGTAGGCGTCGATCGCGCTGACCCCGGCCTCCCGCGAACTGGCGTGCGCGGCCTTGCCGGGAACGGCGATCCGGAAGGTGAGCGCGCCCGCGTTCGCGGTGATCACCGTCCCGGCCGTCGGCTCGGCGATCAGGCACGCGTCACCGCCGTGGCCGCGCTGGAGCGTGCCGAAGGCGCCGAGCCCGCCGTCCTCCTCCCCGACCACGAAGTGCACGGCGACCCTGCCGCGCAGCCGTACCCCGGCCGCCCGGATCGCCGCCAGCGCGGCCAGGTGCGCGGCGAGCCCGGCCTTCATGTCGCAGGCCCCGCGCCCGTGGACGACGTCGCCGCGCACCCGGGGCACGAACGGGTCGCCGTCCCAGGCCGCGAGGTCCCCGGGCGGTACGACGTCCACGTGCCCCTGGAGGATCAGCGTCGGTCCGTCTCCGCCGTCCGGCGTGTGCCCCACGAGCCCCCAGGCCTCCTCGCGCGGGGCCTCCGTGCCCGGGAAGGCGGGGTGCGCGAACAGGGCGGGCAGGTCCATGCCCCACAGATCGACGTCCAGGCCGAGCCGCTCCAGCCGTCCGGCGAGGTGGTGCTGTATCTCCGACTCGGCGGGGCTTCCCGTGACGCTGGGTATCGCGATCAGCTCCAGCAGCGTCCGCCCGACGGCCTCCTCGTCGATCGCCGCCAGCGCGGCGGCCTCCTGGTCGTTCAGCACGCGTCGACTCCCTCCCTCGTCGACGGCCCGCACGGGCCGCCCTTCCGGTCGGCGGATCACCGCGCCGCCCGGAGGCCTCACCCCGCTCCCGGCCGACGGACCCGATCCGCTCACCTCTGGCTCCCCGGCCGCTCAGTCCTCCAGTCCCCCGCCCACCGTGAACCCGATCACCGATCCCCCGCCCTCGCGGTGGAAGGCGAACGGCGCGCCCCCGTGCGCCAGGGCCACCTCCCGCACGATCGACAGGCCCAGGCCCGAGCCCGGCAGGGACCGGGCGTCCGCTGCGCGGTAGAAGCGGTCGAAGACGCGGGTGAGGTCGGACTCGGTGATGCCGGGGCCGCGGTCGAGGACCTCGACGCGGACCGTGCCGACGGGGGTCTCGCCGCTCGGGCGCGGTCGGGCGTGGGGGACGGGGCCGGAGACGTTGATCTCGATGGGCTCCCTGCCCCCGCGGTCGAACTTGGCGGCGTTCTCGACGAGGTTGGACAGCGCCCGCTGGAGCATGCCCGGCCGGCCGTCGCTGGTGGTGTCGCCGCTCGCGCGGACCAGGACCCGCCGGCCGGTGCGGCGGCGGGCGAGGCCGGCGACGTCCTCGGCGAGGTCGGCGAGGTCGACGCGCCGCGGGGGCTCGGTGTCGGACTGGCCGGCCGCGAGGTCGACCAACTCGTTGACCAGGTCGGTGAGTTCGCGGGCCTCCTGGCCGAGGTCGGCGACGAGCTCGTCCCGCGTCTCGGGGGGCAGCTCGTCGATCCGGCGCAGCAGCGAGATGTTCGTACGGAGCGAGGTCAGCGGGGTGCGCAGTTCGTGGCCCGCGTCCTGGACCAGGCGGCGCTGGTCCTCCTCGGACTGGGCGAGGCGGCCCAGCATGCGGTCGAAGGCGCGGCCGAGCCGGCCGACCTCGTCGTACCCGGTGACGGGGACCTGGACGCCGAGGCGGCGGGTGCGGGCGACGTCCTCCGCGGCGGTGGTGAGGATGACCAGGCGGTGGGTGATGCGCCGGGCCAGCCACCAGCCGAACAGACCCGCGGCCGTCACGACCGCGAGCATCAGCACCAGCGTCCGTTGCTGCAGCGCCCGCAGCAGGTCCTCCGTGTCGCTGAACTCCTGCGCGACCTGCACCGCGCCCCGCCCGCCGCCCAGCGCGACCGTCGCGACGCGGTAGACGTCGTCGCCGACGTCGACGTCCTTGTGCACGGTGAGCGCCCCGGCCGTCGCCGCGGCCGCGATCTCCCGGTCCGCGGTCACGACCGGCAGCCCCGGGTTGCCGGGGTCGACGACCGCCCCGTCCGGCCCGAGCACCTGCACGTCCGTGCGGGCGGGCCGCACGATGTCGTGGCCCGGCGCGGCGGAGGAGAAGTCCTCGGGGTCCATCGCCTTGTCGCGCACCTCGTCGCGCAGGTCCTGGACGACCTCGTCGAACACCGACTCCTGGTCCACCCGCACCAGCCGGGCCGCGGCCGAGTACGACAGGACGCCGACGAGGACGGTGACGGCGGCGGTCACGGCGGCGAAGGACACCGCGAAGGTCGTGCGCAGCGAGGCCAGCTTCGGGCGCCGCCACGACGCCCAGCGCCTCACCCGGCCGCCCGCCGGTCCCGCCCGCCCGGGACGGCCGCCCACCGGAGCCCGCCCCTCAGTCTTCCCGCAGCACGTAACCCACGCCCCGCACGGTGTGGATCAGCTGCGGGGCGCCGGGAGCGTCGAGCTTGCGGCGCAGATAGCCGACGTAGACGGCGAGGTTCTTGGAGCCCGGGCCGAAGTCGTAGCCCCAGATGCGGTCGTAGATCGTGGCGTGGTCGAGGACGATGCCCGCGTTGCGCACGAGCAGCTCCAGCAGTTCGAACTCGGTGCGGGTCAGCTCCAGCTCCCGCTCCCCGCGCCAGGCCCGCCGCGCCTGCGGGTCCATCCGCAGTCCCGCGGCCTCCACGTACCGGGCGGGGGCCGGCGCCGGCTTCGGTACGTCGACGGGGGCCGCCGGGCTGGTGCGGCGCAGCAGCGCCCGCAGCCGGGCGAAGACCTCCTCCACGTCGAAGGGCTTCACGACGTAGTCGTCGGCGCCCGCGTCCAGGCCGGCGATCCGGTCGGCGGTCTCCACGAGCGCCGTCAGCATCAGGATCGGCGTGCGGTCGCCCTCGGCGCGCAGCACGCGGCAGACCTGGAGGCCGTCGATGCCGGGCATCATCACGTCGAGGACGAGCACGTCCGGCGGCGCCTTGTGAGCGTGCGCCAGCGCCTCGACGCCGTCGGCGACCGCCGTGACCCGGTAGCCCTCCAGGGTCAGGGCCCGTTCCAGGGCGTGACGGATGGCGCGGTCGTCTTCGGCGAGGAGCACGGTCTGCGGCACGCGGTCCAGTCTGCCAAGGCCTCCGGCGGTCGGGCGGGTCGGATCGACCTGCGGTCGGGCTTCTTACTGGGCTCTCACCGTTGTGGTGGGCGTCCCCCCGGGCGTCCCCGGGGGCTGCCGCGCCCGGATCCACCGCTCCGGCCCTGAACGGGCCTCGTTCTCGAACGCCGGACGGGCTGTTTTCACCGGCCCTCGCCAGAAGGCGCCGCAGCCGGACCGGCCGGTGCCGCCGGCCCCTCGCCCGCGAAGGCGTCGGACGGGCCGGCTCTGCGGCCCGGGTGCCGGACAGGCGTGTGCTGCCGCGCCCCTCGCCCGCCAGAAGCGCCGGGCGGGGAGTCTCCCCGCCCGGCGTTCAGGAGGACACCGGGGAGGTCACCGGCGGGAGAGCGCCGCCAGCTGCTCCGCGAAGGGGACCACCTGGAGCTCGTCCTTCACCGGCTTGGTCACGGAGAGCCCCTTCATCAGCGCGGCCAGCTCCCCCGCCGCCCGCTCGATGCGCTCCGGCAGCCCCTCCGCGCCCCAGTCCTCGGAGGCGGCGTAGACCGCGGTCGGGACGACGACGGCCCGCAGGTAGGCGAAGAGCGGCCGCAGGGCGTGGTCCAGGACGAGCGAGTGCCGGGCGGAGCCGCCGGTGGCGGCGATCAGCACGGGCTTGCCCGCCAGCGCGTCCTTCTCCAGCACGTCGAAGAAGGACTTGAACAGTCCGCTGTACGACGCCGAGAACACCGGCGTGACGACGACCAGCCCGTCCGCCGCCGTCACCGAGTCCAGCGCGGCCGCCAGCGCCTTGCCGGGGAAGCCGTTGGTGAAGTGGTGGGCGATCTCGACGGCGAGGTCGCGCAGTTCGACGACCTCGACGTCCACCGGGGTCTGCCGGCCGACGGCGGTGGCCAGCCGGTCGGCCAGCAGGCGGGTGGACGACGGGACGCTCAGTCCCGCCGAGACGACGACGAGCTTCATGCGGCGGTCTCCTCCTTCGCGGTCTTCGCGGCGGTGAGCAGGGACTGGTGGGTCGGCGCGTCCGGCACGTCGGCCGGGCGCCCCTTGGCGAACTCCTCGCGCAGCACGGGCACGACCTCCTCGCCGAGCATGTCGAGCTGCTCCAGCACGGTCTTCAGCGGCAGCCCGGCGTGGTCCATCAGGAAGAGCTGGCGCTGGTAGTCGCCCGCGTACTCGCGGAAGGACAGCGTCTTCTCGATCACCTGCTGCGGCGAACCCACGGTGAGCGGGGTCTGGTCGGTGAAGTCCTCCAGCGACGGCCCGTGCCCGTAGACGGGCGCGTTGTCGAAGTACGGCCGGAACTCACGGACGGCGTCCTGCGAGTTCTTCCGCATGAAGACCTGGCCGCCCAGGCCGACGATCGCCTGCTCGGGCGTGCCGTGCCCGTAGTGGGCGTACCGGGCCCGGTACAGCTCGACCATGCGCTTGGTGTGGTCGGCCGGCCAGAAGATGTTGTTGTGGAAGAAGCCGTCGCCGTAGAACGCGGCCTGCTCGGCGATCTCGGGCGACCGGATGGAGCCGTGCCAGACGAACGGCGGCACGTCGTCCAGCGGACGCGGGGTCGAGGTGAAGCCCTGCAGCGGCGTGCGGAACGTGCCCTCCCAGTCGACGACGTCCTCACGCCACAGCCGGTGCAGCAGGGCGTAGTTCTCGATGGCGAGGTTGATGCCCTGCCGGATGTCCTGCCCGAACCACGGGTAGACCGGCCCGGTGTTGCCGCGTCCCATCATCAGGTCGACGCGCCCGTCGGCCAGGTGCTGGAGCATCGCGTAGTCCTCAGCGATCTTCACCGGGTCGTTGGTGGTGATGAGGGTGGTCGAGGTGGAGAGGATCAGTTTCTCCGTCCGCGCGGCTATGTAGCCGAGCATCGTGGTCGGGGACGACGGCACGAACGGCGGGTTGTGGTGCTCACCGGTCGCGAAGACGTCCAGGCCGACCTCCTCGGCCTTCAGCGCGATGGCGACCATGGCCTTGATCCGCTCGCGCTCGGTCGGCGTACGGCCCGTCGTCGGGTCCGGCGTGACATCGCCCACCGTGAAGATCCCGAACTGCATGGTCGCTCAACCTCCAAAGTTGTTGACCGTTCAACCATACCCCTGAACGGCCACCCCGTGCCCCCTATTCCCGAGCACCCCCGCCTGTCAGTGCCCCGCCCTACGATCCCCCCATGGCCGCCCCACGCCGGGACACCCGAGGCATCGTCGACGCCGCCGGGCTCTTCACGCGCGTCCGCTTCCGGCGCCGCGAACCGGCCCCGCCCCTGCGCCCCTACCTGGAGCACTACTGGCTGATCGACTGGGACCTGGACGAGCCCTACGCCTCCCACGTGGTCCCGCACCCCTCGGTCAACATCGTCTTCCAGCGGTACGAGGGCCAGGATCCCTTCGCCGAGCTGGCCGGGATCGGCCTCGGCCTCTTCACACAGAAACTGGAGGGCAGGGGCCGGGTCTGCGGCATCCAGTTCCGCCCCGGCGGCTTCCGCCCCTTCTTCCCGGGGCACCCGGTGACGCGGTGGACGGGCCGCCGGATCCGCCTCGCCGGCACCGACCCGACGCCCGTCCTCTCCCCCGACGACGAGGACGCCCGCGTGGCCGCCCTGGACACCTGTCTCCTCGGCCTCGGCCCCCACCCCGACCCCCAGGCCGACCGGGCCATGACCCTGGTCGACCGCATCCGCACCGACCGCACGATCCGCCGGGTCGCGGACTTCGCGCGAGCGGAGGGCGTCTCGGTACGCCTGCTGCAACGCCTGTTCGCCGCGTACGTCGGGGTCGGCCCGAAGTGGGTGATCCTGCGCTACCGCATCCACGAGGCACTGGAACGGGCGGAGACCTCGGCGGACGTCGACTGGGCGGCCCTCGCGGCGGACCTGGGATACGCGGACCAGGCCCACCTGGTGAGGGACTTCACCACCACCGTGGGCGTGCCCCCCGCGACGTACGCCCGCCACCGCGCCCCCTGAGGGGCGCGGGGCACCACGCGGGCAACCCCTCGACCGCCCGCCCTAGGGCACGATCACCAGCCGCCCCCGGACCCCGCCCTCCGCCAGCCGGGCATGCGCCTTCGCCGCCTCCTCCAGCGGGAACGTCTCGGCCACCCGCAGGGTCAGCTCCCCGTCGTCCACCAGCCTCACCAGCTTCCCCAACTGCGCCCCGTCCGCCCGCACCTCGACCGCCTCCGTCCGCACACCCCGCACGGAGGAGGGCTGGGCCTGCGGAATCACCCCTGCGTAGGCACCCCCGTCCCTCACCCACGCCAGCGCCCGCTCCCCCAGCACCGCCGCGTCCAGCACGGCGTCGAACGCGCCCGGCCCGGCCTCCCCCGCGACGAAGCCGACGGCGCCCGAGGACCGTACGAACTCCTCGTCCCCCTCCCGGGCCAGCCCCGTCACCGCGAACCCCCGCAGTGCGGCGAGCCGCACGGCGTACGCCCCGACCGCTCCCGCCGCGCCGGTGACCAGCAGCGAGGCGCCCGGCCGCAGGTCGAGCAGGTCCAGCGCCTGCACGGCGGTCAGGGCGTTCAGCGGCAGCGTCGCCGCATGCACCGCGTCCACCGAGGCCGGCGCCTTCGCCACCGCGTCCGTGTCCACGACGACGTACTCCGCGTGCGTCCCGAGCGGCTTGACCATGCCGTGGTCGAGCGCCACGACCTCGTCCCCGACGTTCCACGCGGTGGCCACGCCGGTCGCGTCCACGGTCCCGGCGACGTCCCAGCCGAGCCCGATCCGCTTGCCCGCACCCCCGAAGACACCGGAACGCACTCCGGCGTCCACCGGGTTCAGCCCGGCCGCCGCGACCTTGATCCGCACCTGCCGGGCTCCCGGCTCCGGCACCTCCGTCTCCACGACCTCCACGACCTCGGGCCCGCCGAACGACCGCACGACTGCTGCACGCATGACAACTCCCCCTGTGATCCGGGTTTCTGAAGGCTTTCCGACTTGATGCAGCAACCCTAGGAAGAGCTACTATCCAGCAGGAAGTAGTTACCTGAAGGTGCCTACCTCACCCGGAGGAGAGCCATGGCGACCATGACCGCGGCCCAGCGGCGCGAGAAGGCCCGCGCCGACTACGACGCCTTCCTGAAGGCCTGCCCGACCAACCAGCTCCTGGACCGCATCAGCGACAAGTGGGTCAGCCTGGTCGTGGCCGCGCTCGCACCCGGCCCCCTGCGGTACAGCGACCTGTCCCGCAAGATCGCCGGCGTCAGCCCCAAGATGCTCACCCAGACCCTGCGCACCCTGGAGCGCGACGGCATCCTCACCCGCACGGTGACCCCCTCCGTCCCCGTCCGCGTCGACTACGCCCTCACCCCGCTCGGCAGCAGCCTCGCCCTGCTCCTGGTCGCGGTGAAGGACTGGGCGGAGATCCACTTCGACGAGGTCCACGCGGCCCGCGAGCGCTACGACACGGAGACCGCGCAGAGCGCGGGGAACGCGTAGAGCACGGGGAACGCGTAGAGCGCGGGGAACGCGTAGAGCACGGAGACCGCGTAGAGCACGGAGACCGCGCAGAGCACGGGGAGCACCGGGGCCTGACCGGCCCCGGGCCGGGGCCTGCGGTTCACGAGCCGATCGGCAGGGCGTCCGTGTACCCGTTCGTCGGCCGCTCCACCTTCTCGACGCCTCGGGCGTCCAGCGCGACCGGCGCGGACTCCGTCCCCAGGGTGCCGCCCGGGTGCCAGGTGCCCGTCACCGTCACCCAGGTGTCGGCGGCCGGAGCCTCCACCCCGTACACCCGCACCTTCACCGACTGCGCGTCCGCCGCGCAGCACGACAGCAGAATGCGCGTCAGGTACCAGCCGTCGCCCCCGTCGGCGGGCGTGACGAAGCCGGTCATGCGGACGGTGCGCCCCTTGATGGCCCGGCCGGGGTCCTGCTGCACGCGCTGGGTGAAGTCGGTGAGCGTGATCGGCAGCGGCGAGGTCGCGGGCAGCGGTTCAAAGCCGTCCTCCTCGACGACGGCGACCACCTTGGGCGCCTCCCGGGCGGCGGTGAACGAGCCCAGCGCGGGCGGGGCGTAGAAGAGCAGGCTCAGCGCGGGCAGGAACAGCAGCCAGGCGACGCGTGGCACACCCGAGTGGTCGTGACCGTGGCCCTGGCCGTGCTCCCGGTCCTCGGAGAGGTCCCAGCCGTCCTCCCGGCCATGGCCGTGACCTGGGACGGTCTCCTGACCATGGCCATGGCCTGGGACGGTGTCCTGACCATGGCCGTGACCTGGGACGGTCTCCTGACCATGGCCGTGACCTGGAACGTTCTCCTGACCGTGGCCGTCGCCGTGGCCGGCGCGTCCCCGCCGCACCCCCCGCCACGCGGACCACGCCTCCGCCGTCCCCAGCAGGAGCAGCAACGCCCCCGACGCGATCAGCAGCGGCCGCATGCCCTCCTTGACGTACCTCAGGTACAGCTCCGTGAAGAGCGAGGTCTGCAACAGGCCGAGCCCGATCAGCGCCAGCAGCACGGCCTGCGCGAACCGCCTCACCGCGGCTCCCCTCACAGCAGCACCCCTCCCACCACCACGCTGCACACGACCGCGACCACGGCCGTGGCGGCGGAGAAACGGACCGCGAAGGCCCGGCCGAACGTGCCCGCCTGCAAGGCGATCAGCTTCAGGTCGACCATCGGCCCCACCACCATGAACGTCAGCCGCGCGACCGGCGAGAAGCCGCTCAGCGAGGCCGCCACGAACGCGTCGGCCTCCGAGCACACCGCGAGCACGATCGCCAGAACCGCCAGGAACAGCACCGACAGCCACGGCGAGTCGGAGAACGTCTCCACGACGGAGCGCGGAACCGCCACGTTGAATGTCGCCGCGGCCATCGCCCCGACCACCAGGAAACCCCCCGCGTGCAGGAAGTCGTGCTGGAAGCCCTGCCGGAACTCCGTCCACCGGCTGTGCCCCGGCCGGTGCCCGGAGTGCCGCACGGCCGGCTTCAGCCACTCCGCCCGCCCCAGCCAGAGCCACAGCCAGCCCATCACGGCCGCGGTGACCAGCGAGGCGAGCAGCCGCGCCAGCACCATCTCCGGACTGCCCGGGAACGCGATCGCGGTGGCGGTCAGCACGATCGGGTTCACCGCGGGCGCCGACAGCAGGAACGCGAACGCGGCGGCCGGCGTCACCCCCCTGCCGATCAGACTGTTCGCCACGGGCACCGACGCGCACTCACAGCCCGGCAGCACGACCCCCGCCGCACCGGCGACGGGCACCGCGAGCGCGGGCCGCTTCGGCAGCAGCCGGTTGAACACCCGCGCCGGCACGAACGCGTTGATCGCCCCGGACAGGGCCGTACCGAGCAGCAGGAACGGCAGCGCCTGCACGGTCACCGCGAGACACACCGTCCGCCACGCCTCGACGGCCGGCTCCTCCAGCGACCGCCCGACCAGCACCAGCAGCGCGCCGGGCAGCACGGCCGCTCCGGCCAGCAACAAGGGCCAGTGGCGCGGCAGGCCACGCCCCGGGGGCGCGGGAGCCGCGTCCGACCGGCCCGCCCGTATGCCGGTGTCCGTGATCGTGTCCGTGCCGGTGTCCTGGATGGCGCCCATGCCCTAGACCGTGCCTCCCCGCAGCCGCGCGACCTGCTCCCCGCCGAACTCCACCGTCCGCCTCATGTGCCGCACGATCACCGCGAGTTCGGCGTCGTCCAGGTCCTCGAAGAGCGGGCTCCAGTCACCGCCCAGCCGCTCCCACGTCCGCCCGAACTCGGCGATCCGATCGGGCACCGTCGCCACCAGCACCCGCCGCCGGTCGGCCGCGTCCCGCTCCCGCACGACGTACCCCGCCTTCTCCAGCCGGTCCACCAGCCGCGTCGCCGACCCGGTGGTCAGCCCCGTCAGCTCGGCGACCCGGCCCGTCGTCACCGGCGCCCGCTCCAGCGAGAGCAGGTTCAGGCACTGGAGGTCGGTGGGGTGCAGCCCGAGACGGTCGGCGACGGCCTGGTTGAACAGCGCGAAGGCGGCCACGTACCGGCGGGAGACGGTGGACAGCTCGCCCAGCAACCGCGACCGCACGTTCCCGGACATCGCCCGCACCACCCCTTCGTCTGCGCCGTCCGCAGATCGTACGACGCGCCACGACCCGACCGGACCGACCGGTGGAGGCACGCGTCGGGACGGGTCGGAAGAAGTACGTGTGCCCCCGTGTCCGGCACCGGCACCTGCCGCCGGTCATCGGACGGCACAGGCGTGCGAAGCTGCTGCCATGCTCGTACTCCGCTCCGCCGCCCTCTTCGCCGTCGCCGCCCTCTTCGAGATCGGCGGCGCGTGGCTGGTCTGGCAGGGCGTGCGCGAGCACCGCGGCTGGCTGTGGATCGGCGCGGGCGTCATGGCGCTCGGCGCGTACGGCTTCGTCGCCACCCTCCAGCCGGACGCGCACTTCGGCCGCATCCTGGCGGCCTACGGCGGTGTCTTCGTCGCCGGTTCCCTGGCCTGGGGCATGGTCGCCGACGGCTACCGCCCCGACCGGTGGGACGTGGCGGGCGCGCTGATCAGCCTCGCGGGCATGGCGGTGATCATGTGGGCGCCGCGGGGCGGGGCCTGACGGATCCGTTCAGGCGGTCGCCAGGTCGGGCAGCAGACCCAGCTGCTCCAGGAACTCCAACTGGTCGAAGTAGAGCCGGTAGCTGACGATCCGCCCGTCCACCACCGTCGCCAGGTCCACCCCGCGCACCCTGAGCTCCTTCTGCGTCGCGGGCAGCGTGCGCCCGTCCGGCATCCGCAGGGGCCCGGTGTTGCGGCCGCGGAAGTACCCCTCGTCGACGGCCGTCGTACCGATCTCGAACGAGTGCACCGGCTCCCACGTCGCCTCGGGCACGGACTCCGTCATCTGACGCCAGTACTCGACGATCTCGTCGCGCCCGTGGAGCTCCCCGGCCTCGGGAGTGACGGCGACCGCGTCCTCGGCGAACAGCTCCGCGATGACCTTCAGGTCGGGCTTGGTGGTGAGCGCCTCCGTGAGCCGGTCCATGACCTCACGCGCCTGTCCCATCGGTCCACCTCCTGAACAGGGGATCACCCACCCATTCTCCCACCGGGCCACCGCGGACCGACCGCGGAGCGAGATCACCGGACGCCCGTCTCCCCGGCCGACCTATCCTGACCGAGCAGGTTTCCGACCCCGCCCGAGGAACCGAACCCGAACCCGAGGAGCAGCCCCCATGGCCCCCGCCGCACCGTCCGCCGCCTCCCGCATCGCCGTCGTCACCGGTGCGAGCAGCGGCATCGGCGCCGCCACCGCCCGGCAGCTCGCCGCAGCCGGCTACCGCGTGGTCCTCACCGCCCGCCGCAAGGACCGCATCGAGGCGCTGGCGGAGGAGATCGCCGCGGCGGGCGGCTCCGCGACGGCGTACCAGCTGGACGTCACCGACCGCGCGGCGGTCGACGAGTTCGCGACGGCGTTCCGGACGATCGGGGTCCTCGTCAACAACGCGGGCGGCGCGCTCGGCGCCGACCCGGTCGCCACCGGCGACCCGGACGACTGGCGCACGATGTACGAGACGAACGTCATCGGCACCCTCAACCTCACCCAGGCCCTGCTCCCCAAGCTCGACGCGAGCGGCGACGGCACGGTCGTGGTCGTCTCCTCCACCGCCGGCCACGGCACCTACGAGGGCGGCGCGGGCTACGTCGCCGCCAAGCACGGCGCCCACGTCCTCGCCGAGACGCTGCGCCTGGAGATCGTCGGCCGGCCGGTCCGCGTGATCGAGATCGCCCCCGGCATGGTCCGGACCGACGAGTTCGCCCTGACCCGCTTCGGCGGCGACCGGGAAAAGGCCGCGAAGGTCTACGAGGGCGTGGCCGAGCCCCTCACCGCCGACGACGTCGCGGACACGATCACCTGGGCGGTGACCCGCCCCAGCCACGTCAACGTCGACCTGCTGATCCTGCGCCCGCGCGCCCAGGCGTCGAACACGAAGGTCCACCGGGAACTGTGAAGGGCGAGAACCCCGCGTACTCCGTCCGGCACGACGGGAACTGATCCGGTGTCAGGGCGATCCTGAAGGGTGTGGACCGACACATACCTTTCGAGCGCCTGCACAACTTCCGCGACCTGGGCGGATATCCGACCCGGGACGGCCGTCACCGCGTCCGTCCCGGGCTCCTGTACCGCGCGGACTCCCTGGGCAAGCTGGTCCCCGGCACCCCCGACTGGGACCGCTTCCTCGCCCTGGGCATCCGCACGGTGATCGACCTGCGCCATCCCTGGGAGGCGCGGAGCCGGGGCCGTGTCGCGGCCCACCCCTCCTTCGCGTACCACAACCTGAGCATCGAGCACCGCGCGTACGACCAGGCCGCCCAGACCGCCGACGTGGACCCGGGCCCGTACCTCGCCGAGCGCTACATGGAGGTCGCCGAGGACGGCACGAAGGAGATCCGCCAGGCCCTGGAGATCATCGCGGACGCCAAGGCACCCCTGGTCTACCACTGCGCTTCGGGCAAGGACCGCACGGGCCAGCTGACCGCTCTGGTGCTGGCCCTCCTCGACGTCGACGACGAGGTGATCATCGAGGACTTCACCCTGACCGAACGGGCCACCCCCCGCCTGCTGGCCGACTGGCGGGAGCGCAACGAGGGCCGCTCCCCCACCTGGCCGGCCTTCGGCCGCGCCCCCGCAGCGGTGATGCGCCTCTACCTGAAAGCCCTCGGCTCCCGCTACGGCTCGACCGAGGGCTACGTCGACCAGGCCCTCGGCATGGACGCGGCGTCACTCGCGGCGGCCCTGCGCGCGAGCCTCCTGGAGCCGTCCGGCTGAGGTCACCCCTTCACGCAGACGACCTGCTTCAGCTTCGCCACGACCTCCACCAGGTCCCGCTGCTGGTCGATGACCTGCTCGATCGGCTTGTACGCGCCCGGGATCTCGTCCACGACGCCGGAGTCCTTGCGGCACTCCACGCCGCGCGTCTGCTCCTCCAGGTCCTTCGTCGAGAAGCGGCGCTTGGCCGCGTTGCGGCTCATGCGCCGGCCGGCGCCGTGCGAGGCCGAGTTGAAGGACTTCTCGTTGCCGAGGCCCTTCACGATGTACGAGCCCGTGCCCATGGACCCGGGGATGATTCCGTACTCGCCGGAACCGGCCCGGATCGCGCCCTTGCGGGTGACGAGCAGGTCCATACCGTCGTAGCGCTCCTCGGCCACGTAGTTGTGGTGCGCGCTGATCTCCGGCTCGAAGGTCGGCTTGGCCTTCTTGAACTCCTTGCGGACCACGTCCTTCAGGAGCGCCATCATGATCGTGCGGTTGTACTTCGCGTACTCCTGCGCCCAGAACAGGTCGTTGCGGTACGCCGCCATCTGCGGGGTGTCCGCCACGAAGACGGCGAGGTCGCGGTCGACGAGGCCCTGGTTGTGCGGCAGCCCCTGCGCCACGCCGATGTGGAATTCTGCGAGCTCCTTGCCGATGTTCCGGGAACCGGAGTGCAGCATCAGCCAGACGACACCGGTCGTGTCGAGACAGACTTCGACGAAATGGTTGCCACTTCCGAGCGTCCCCATCTGCTTCTCGGCGCGCTCGTGACGGAATCGGACCGCTTCGGCGACGCCGCCGAACCGCCCCCAGAAGTCGTCCCACCCCGCCGAGGGGAAGCCGTGCAGCCGGCCCGGATCCACGGGCTCGTCGTGCATCCCCCGCCCCACCGGAATCGCCTGCTCGATCTTCGACCGCAGTCGCGACAGGTCCCCCGGGAGGTCGTTCGCCGTCAGCGACGTCCTGACCGCCGACATCCCGCAGCCGATGTCGACGCCCACCGCCGCCGGGCACACCGCACCCTGCATCGCGATGACCGAGCCGACCGTCGCGCCCTTGCCGTAGTGCACGTCCGGCATCACGGCCAGCCCCTTGATCCACGGCAGGGTGGCGACGTTGCGCAGCTGCTGCAGCGCGCCCTCCTCGACCGTCGCGGGGTCGGTCCACATACGGATGGGAACCTTCGCGCCCGGCATCTCCACGTACGACATATCGTCCTCATTCCCCCGGAAACACAACAGAAGTATGGAATCGCAAAAACCGGCGCCAAGGCCGACGAACAGGACGACGGACCGGCATCCACGGTGGTGCGTGCGATACACATTGTCTGCAGGGGCCGCCTTCGCCCGGCAAGCGAAATATCCAGCGGGGAGACCCGCCCCTGCACCACCAGCCCACCCACGTCGTGACCGTCGAGAGGAGCCGACCGTGCAGCGGAAGGCGTACGTAACCGGCGTCGCCGCACTCCTCGCGGTGCTGCTGGCCGGCTGCACCGGCAGCTCGGACGACGGCGGCCCGACGGACGACTCCAACCCCGGTGAGGCCGGCACGGCGACCGCCGCCGCCGAGCCGGGCCGGTACGACACCCTCCCCCAGGCCTGCGGCGCCGTCAGCCGCTCCACCCTCGACTCCCTCCTCCCCGGCATCCGCCAGATCGCGGACGAGGCCCAGCGCACGACCGCCTACGCGGGCGAGGCGACCCTGACGTACGACACCGACCGCAAGGCGGGCTGCCGCTGGAAGGCGACGTCGGCGGACGCCACCGACCGCCTCTTCGTCGACTTCGAGCGCGTGGTGTCGTACGACAACGCGGTCAGCGCCGACAGCCAGGCGGAGGCGCTGTTCGTCAAGAAGGTGACGGCAGCGGCGATCCCGCAGCCCACGGCCTCGGGGTCGAGCGGCGGGACGACCAGCCAGGCCGCCCCCTCCGCCTCCGGGAGCGCGTCCGCCTCGGCGTCCGCGCCCACCTCCCCGGCCGCGTCCGCGTCCACCTCCCCGTCGGCCTCCGCCTCCGCCACCCCGGCCGACCTCCAGTCCCGTCTCCTGGACGACCTGGGCGACGAGGCGTTCGTCGACGACGCGCTCTCCAGCTCCGGTTCGACGGTGAAACAGCGCGTGGTGACTGTGGCGTTCCGCACGTCCAACGTCATCGTGACCATCCAGTACGAGGAGCAGCCGACGACCGTCGGCGTCGTCCCGGACAGCAAGGAAATGCAGGACAGGGCCCGGAAACTGGCGGCTCAGCTCGCCGATTCCCTAGGGGGCTGAGGCGACTTCACGCCCGTCGGCCGCCCGTCCGCAAAGCCTTCGAAGCGCGGTCGCACGGGTTCCTCACCGCGTACCGTGACCCCTCGGACCCGATCCGACCGCAGGAACCACGAGCGTCATGAGTGAAGGAACCATGCAGCGACGAGCCCAGCGAGACGACCAGCGAACGAAGCGTGCCGGAGGCCTGAACCGTCTCCTCGCCGCAGCAGCCGCCCTCCCCGTGATGCTGATCGCCGCAGGCTGCTCCTCGGACTCGAACTCCGACGGCGACGCGCAGAAGGCCACCGCGGACACCCAGGCCGGCACCACGGTGAGCGCCGAGCCGACGGTGCAGGCGGCGGCCTACGCGTCGCTGCCGGAGGCGTGCGCGGTGCTGTCGAAGAAGACGCTGACCGAGCTGGTGCCGAAGGGGACGACGGGCAAGGAGGGCGCGTCGAGCGACACCGCCGCCCGGGCGTCCTGCTCGTGGTCCAGCCTGGACAACAACGGCGTGAAGGGCTCGCAGTTCCGCTGGCTGAACGTCTCGCTGCTGCGCTTCGAGTCGGACGCGGCGAGCTCCGGCGACCAGCAGGCGCAGGAGTACTACGCCAAGCAGGTCAAGGGTGCGCAGTCGGTGGCGGGCGCGACGAACGCGAAGACGCAGGCGCTCGCCGGGACGGGCGACCAGGCGACGACCGTGCGCTACGACCTGAAGAAGAAGGAAGGCGCCTTCAAGCAGCAGACGGTCGTGGCGCGCGTCGAGAACGTGGTCGTGACGCTCGACTACAACGGCGCCGGTCTCGCCGGCGAGAAGGCGCCCGACGCGGCCACCCTGACGAAGGCCGCGGAGAAGGCGGCCAAGGAGGCGGTGGCGTCGGTCCGCTCCGCCAACGGCGAGGGTTCGGCTGGGGGTTCGGCCGCGAACTCGCCGTCCCCGTCCGCGAGCAAGCCGGCCAAGGGCTCCCCGTCGGCGTCCTCCGCCGCGCGTTCCTCCGCCTCTCCTTCCGTGTCGCCGTCCGCGTCGTCGTCCAAGAAGAGCTGACGTACCGGCAACACGTGCGCCGCGCACGTGTGTCACCCTGTTGCGCGCAACAACACGCAAGCGGAGGGGAGTGCGGGTGGCCGCGCCTATACAGCTGACCCGGATGCACCGCGTTCTCATCGGTGTGGTCGTGTTCGGCGCCGTGATCATCGCCGGTATCGGCTTCGCCGGTTCGTACGCGGCAGTCCGCGAGCTGGCCGTCAAGAAGGGCTTCGGGAACTTCTCGTACGTCTTCCCGATCGGCATCGACGCGGGCATCTGCGTCCTGCTGGCGCTGGATCTGCTCCTGACGTGGATCCGCATCCCCTTCCCGCTGCTGCGCCAGACGGCCTGGCTGCTGACGGCGGCGACGATCGCGTTCAACGGCGCCGCTGCCTGGCCGGACCCGCTGGGCGTCGGTATGCACGCGGTGATCCCGATCCTGTTCGTCGTGTCGGTGGAAGCCGCCCGCCACGCCATCGGCCGCATCGCCGACATCACGGCGGACAAGCACATGGAGGGCGTCCGGCTCACCCGCTGGCTCCTCTCCCCGGTCCCCACGTTCCTGCTGTGGCGGCGCATGAAGCTGTGGGAGCTGCGCTCCTACGAGCAGGTCATCAAGCTGGAGCAGGAACGTCTCGTCTACCAGGCCCGCCTCCGCTCCCGCTTCGGCCGCGCCTGGCGCCGCAAGGCGCCGGTGGAGTCCCTGATGCCGCTGCGCCTGGCCAGGTACGGCGTGCCACTGGCCGAGACGGCTCCGGCCGGCCTGGCCGCGGCGGGCATAGAACCAGCCCTCCTTCCCCCGGCCCCGCCGCAGGAGCTGCCGGCACCCCAGCAGCAGCTGACGGCCGCGCCCGACGCGGCCGCGGGAAGTCGTGCCGCCGGGGCGGCACGGGTGGGCGCGGCGGCACCTCCCGGCGAGCAGCGCCTGAACCCGCCCCCGGGTCCCGACGCCGGGCAGCCCGCCTATGAAGGCGACCCGGATGTGAACCTGTGGCTGCACGCCCGGCACCCGCAGCAGGTCGAGTACCACGGCGGTTACGACCCCGAGTACGACCCCGAGTCCCAGTACCAGCAGTGGTACGAGGAGCAGCAGCAGGCCGACCAGTACCTGGAGCAGTACGAGGAGGAGCCTCCCGCTCCCGGCGAGGAGCCCGCTCCGGAGGAGACCGGCACGTTCCCCATCCCGGTGGGCCCGAACCGCACCCGTGAGCTCGGCGAGGGCGGCGGCACCCCCGAGCCGGACGAGGAGGCGTACTACCAGGTGTTCCGTCAGTCGATCGACGGCAGCTACCCCACGCCGCGCGTCCTCGGTGACAACATCCAGGCGACCTACGGGACGGCGCTGAGCCCGAGCACGCTGAAGACCCTGGTGGAGCGCTTCCAGGCGCGGCACACGGCCGAGTTGGAGGAAGACCACATCGCGTAGAAACGCGACGCGTGACGGGAAGAGGCCCCCTCCTGCGAGGGGGCCTCTTCTCGTCACGTGTGCCGGTGCTCTACTCCCCGAGCAGGGTCCGCACCCGCTCCTGCCCCACGGCCAGCAGCAGCGTGGGCAGCCGCGGCCCGGTGTCCCGTCCCACCAGCAGGTGGTACAGCAGCGCGAAGAAGGTCCGCTGAGCGGTCTTGATCTCCGCCGGCAGCTCCTTGGGGGTGGCGTCCGCCGAGAAGCCGGCCTGGACCTTCGGCACGCCGTAGACGAGGTGCGTCAGGCCGTCCAGCGACCAGTGCGACTCCAGGCCGTCGAGCAGCAGGCGCAGCGACTGCTGGGAGGCCTCGTCGAGGGACTTCAGCAGTTCGACGTCGGGCTCGTCGCGCACGATGGTCCGCTGGTCGGCGGGCACGTGGGTGTTGATCCACGCCTCGGCCTTGTCGTAGCGCGGCCGGGCCTCGTCGAGCGAGCCGAGCGGGGTGTCGGGGTCGAGGTCGGAGAGGATCCGCAGGGCCTGGTCCTGGTGCCCGGCGGTGATGTCGGCGACGGAGGCCAGCGTCCGGTACGGCAGCGGCCGGGCCGTGCGCGGCAGCTCACCGGCGGCGGTGCGCACCGCGCGCGAGTGGGCGGCCACGTCGGCCGGGAGGGCGGTTCCGTCGGCGACCTTGCCGTCGAGCTTGTCCCACTCGTCGTAGAGCCGCTGGATCTCCTGGTCGAAGGCGATCTTGAAGGACTGGTTCGGCCTGCGGCGGGCGTAGAGCCACCGCAGGATCTGCGGCTCCATGATCTTCAGGGCATCGGCGGGAGTGGGCACTCCGCCCCGGGACGAGGACATCTTGGCCATGCCGCTGATGCCGACGAAGGCGTACATCGGCCCGATCGGCTGCTTGCCGCCGAAGATCCCGACGATCTGGCCGCCGACCTGGAAGCTGGAGCCCGGCGACGAGTGGTCGACGCCGCTCGGCTCGAACACGACGCCCTCGTACGCCCACCGCATCGGCCAGTCGACCTTCCAGACCAGCTTGCCGCGGTTGAACTCGTTCAGCCGGACGGTCTCGGAGAAGCCGCAGGCGTCGCAGGCGTACGTCAGCTCCGTGCTGTCGTCGTCGTAGGAGGTGACGGTGGTGAGGTCCTTCTCGCAGTTGCCGCAGTACGGCTTGTACGGGAAGTACCCGGCGGAGCCGGAGGAGCCGTCGTCCTCGCTCGCCGCGCCCGACCCCTCGGCGGCCTCCAGCTCGGCCTCGTCGACGGGCTTCTGCTGCTGCTTCTTCGCCGGGGCCTTCTTGGTCCGGTACTGGTCGAGGATGGCGTCGATGTCGCCCCGGTGCTTCATGGCGTGCAGGATCTGCTCGCGGTAGACGCCGGAGGTGTACTGGGCGGTCTGGCTGATCCCGTCGAACTCGACGCCGAGCTCGGCGAGCGACTCGATCATCGCGGCCTTGAAGTGCTCGGCCCAGTTCGGGTGGGCGGAGCCCTCGGGGGCCGGGACGGAGGTGAGCGGCTTGCCGATGTGCTCGGCCCAGGACTCGTCCACGCCCGCGATGCCCGCCGGCACCTTGCGGTAGCGGTCGTAGTCGTCCCAGGAGATCAGGTGCCGGACCTGGTATCCGCGCCGGCGGATCTCGTCGGCGACCAGGTGGGGCGTCATGACCTCGCGCAGGTTGCCGAGGTGGATGGGGCCGGAGGGGGAGAGGCCGGACGCGACGACGACCGGTTTGCCCGGGGCCCGGCGCTCCGACTCCTCGATGACCTCATCCGCGAAACGGGAGACCCAGTCGGTGGTCTCGGTGCTCTGAGCCACGTTCGGCACGTCCTCTTGTTCTGAAGGCTTGTCTGAGACGTCTGAGTGAAAGCGACGCCGGAAGGTTCCGACCGCCCCATTCTCCCAGACCGCCCCGCGCCCGGGAAAACCGCTTTACCCCCCATGGGATACTGGCCGTGTCTATCCATCCCCACGAGGAGAACGGCACCCACTCCTATGGCCTCGGTCACGTCCCTCAGTGCTTCCGTCCACCAGCGCCTCGCGTCCGCCCTCTCGGCAGCCCTGCCGGAGGCCGCCGACGCGGACCCGCTGCTGCGACGCAGCGACCGGGCGGACTTCCAGGCCAACGGGATCCTGGCGCTGGCGAAGAAGGCCAAGGCCAACCCGCGGGAGCTGGCGACGCAGGTCGTCTCCCAGGTGGTCACCGGTGACCTGATCCAGGACATCGAGGTCTCCGGGCCCGGCTTCCTGAACGTGACGATCACCGACAGGGCGATCACCGAGAACCTCGCGGCGCGGTACGCGGACACCGGCCGGCTGGGCGTTCCGTTCGCGGACGCCCCGGGCACGACGGTCATCGACTACGCCCAGCCGAACGTGGCGAAGGAGATGCACGTCGGCCACCTGCGGTCCGCCGTCATCGGCGACGCGGTGGTCCAGCTCCTGGAGTTCACCGGCGAGACGGTCGTCCGCCGCCACCACATCGGCGACTGGGGCACCCAGTTCGGCATGCTCATCCAGTACCTGGACGAGCACCCGCACGAGCTGGACCACAAGGGGGGCGAGGACCTCCAGCAGTCCGGCCAGGCGGCGATGTCGAACCTGGACCGGCTCTACAAGGCGGCCCGGAAGAAGTTCGACGCGGACGAGGAGTTCAAGACCCGGGCCCGGCTCCGTGTCGTCGACCTCCAGGCCGGCGACCCGCACACGCTCGCCATCTGGCAGAAGTTCGTCGACGAGTCGAAGATCTACTTCTTCTCCGTCTTCGAGAAGCTGGACATGGAGATCCGCGATCCCGACATCGTCGGCGAGTCCGGTTACAACGACATGCTGGCGGAGACCTGCCGCCTCCTGGAGGAGTCGGGCGTCGCGGTCCGTTCCGAGGGCGCCCTGTGCGTCTTCTTCGAGGACATCAAGGGCCCGGACGGCAACCCGGTCCCGCTGATCGTCCAGAAGTCGGACGGCGGCTACGGCTACGCGGCCACCGACCTCTCCGCGATCCGCGACCGCGTCTTCAACCTCAAGGCGAACACGCTCCTCTACGTGGTGGACGCCCGCCAGTCCCTGCACTTCAAGATGGTCTTCGAGACCGCGCGCAGGGCGGGCTGGCTCAACGACGACGTCAAGGCCTTCCAGCTCGCCTTCGGCACGGTCCTCGGCAAGGACGGCAAGCCGTTCAAGACCCGTGAGGGCGAGACGGTCAAGCTGGTCGACCTCCTCGACGAGGCCGTCGAGCGGGCCACGGCCGTCGTCCGGGAGAAGGCCGAGAAGGTGGGCCTGAGCGAGCAGGAGATCGTCGAGAACGGGCAGTACGTCGGCATCGGCGCGGTGAAGTACGCCGACCTGTCGACCTCGGCCGTTCGGGACTACAAGTTCGACCTGGACCAGATGGTCTCGCTGAACGGCGACACGTCCGTCTACCTCCAGTACGCCTACGCCCGTATCCAGTCGATCCTGCGCAAGGCCGGCGAGGCCCGCCCGGCCGCGCACCCGGAGCTGGAACTCGCCCCGGCGGAGCGGGCGCTGGGCCTGCACCTGGACCAGTTCGGCGAGACGGTCCTGGAGGTCGCCGCGTCCTACGAGCCGCACAAGCTCGCGGCGTACCTGTACCAGCTCGCCTCGCACCTGACCGCGTTCTACGACCAGTGCCCGGTCCTGAAGGCGGACACCCCGGAGCAGGTCGAGAACCGTCTGTTCCTCGTCGGCCTGACGGCCCGTACGCTCCACCAGGGCATGGCCCTGCTGGGCATCCGGACGCCCGAGAAGCTCTGACCCGCCCCACCGGACCGCAACCGACTCCTCGCACTCACGCGTCCCACCCCTACGAGGGCAGGAGAACACGAGTGCGAGGAGCGGCAGTTGGGCGGCGCGGACGATCCCACGATCGGCGAGGCACTGATCGGCATGCTGCTGGCCGGAGCGGTCGGGGTGGTCCTGCCGGCCCTCGTCGTCCTCCCCCTGGTCGGCCTGGGCATCTGGCTGACGCACTTCTGGAAGCGCCGACGCGCGAAGCGCTGCGGCCGAGGGGCGCAGACGGTTCGTTGACGGGCCGTCACCGAGCGCGACGCCCTTTCCGACCAGGTCGTGGAGCGCGTAGGCCCCACTGTCAGTGCCGCGCCCTACAGTCACGGGCATGGCGACTCTTCCCAACCCGCTGCCCAGGCTGGCGTCCGACCCCAGCGGGCGTTCCCTCGGGCTCCAACTGCCGCCGGGGCGGCTGATCGAGGCCGTGCCGGAGGACTCCTCGGACGGACCGGTGCTGTGGCACGCCGAGAAGGGCGCGGCACCCGGCAACTGGACCGCGCTCGGCGGACCGGCCGGCCGTGCCGGGCTGCTGCCGGTGCTCGTCGATCTGGGCGGCCGGGGCGGACCGGAGACCTGGGACCTGATGCCCGGCGAGGCGTCCTACCCGGGCGACCACGACGCCGAGGACGTCCTGGCGGAGTTCTGGGAGGCCGACGAGGAGGAGGACGAAGGGGACCGGGACGACGAGGTCGCCGAGATGCTCGCGACCTTCGGCCCCGACTGGCCCGGTCCTGCCCCCTCCCCGTCCCTGACCATCGACCCGGCGGCCTGTGCCGCGCAGGTCGCCGACTCGCTGACCGACGGCACCCGTTCCTGGCCCGAGAGGCCGCATCTGGCCCTCGTCCCGGCGCGCCGTTCGGCGGACATCCCGGCCGCCATCGGCTGGTCCGGCCCGCTCAACCACGAGAACGACGTGGCCCGTCTGTGCGCGGTCCTGCGCTCGTGGGAGGACCGCTTCGGCATACGCGTCGTCGCGCTCGGCTTCGACCTCCTCGCGGTCTCCGTGGCCGCCCCGCCCACCACCACGGAGGAGGCGGAGGCCGTGGCGGCCGAGCACTTCGCGTTCTGCCCGGACAACATCACGCAGGGCGCGGGCAGCCTGCGCGCGTACGCGAAGGAGCTGGTCGGCGAGCGCACCTGGTACTTCTGGTGGGACTGACCCGCCCCCGCTAGACGGCCCCGCGGAGCCCTCTTCCCAGCCTCCGCAGCCCCTCCCCGATCTCCTCCGGCGTCTGCGTCACGAAGCACAGCCGCAGGGTCGACCGGTCGGGCGGGCCGGCGTGGAAGGGAGCTCCGGGGACGTAGGCCACGTCCTCCTGGACCACCCGGGGCAGCAGGGCGCCGGTGTCGTGCGTCTCCGGCAACCGGGCCCAGAGGAACATGCCGCCCTCGGGCCGGTTCCAGACCGAGCCCTCGGGGAGGGCCCGGGGCAGGCCGGCGAGCATGGCGTCGCGCCGTTCACGGTAGACGGCGGCGACGCGGGCCACGTGCGCGTCGAGGTCGGACACCGCCAGGTACCGTGCCGCGGCGAGCTGGTTGACGGTCGGGGTGTGCAGGTCGGCCGCCTGCTTGGCGACCGCGCAGGCCCGCCGCAGCTCGGCCGGGGCGCGCAGCCAGCCCAGCCGCAGACCGGGAGCCATCACCTTGGAGAAGGAGCCGAGGAGGACGGTGCGGTCTCCGGCGTCGGGGTGGGCCGCGATCCAGGGGACGCGCTCGCCCTCGTAGCGCAGCTCGCCGTAGGGGTCGTCCTCGACGATCCACAGGCCGTGGCGGGCGGCGACGGAGGCGAGGGCGGCGCGGCGCTCGGCGGGCAGGGTGCGGCCGGTCGGGTTCTGGAAGGTGGGGACGGTGTAGAGCAGCTTCGGCCGCTCCCGCACCACCAGGTCGGCCAGCGCCTCCGGGTCCGGGCCGTCCGCATCGCCCGGCACGGCCACGACCCGGGCGCCCGCGAGGCCGAAGACCTGGAGGGCGGCCAGGTAGCACGGGTCCTCGACGAGGACGGTGTCACCGGGGTCGAGAAGAGCCGTGGCGAGGAGGGACAACGCCTGCTGCGACCCGGTGGTGACGAGGAGGTCGTCGGCGTCGGTCGGCAGACCCCGCGCGGCCGTCCGACGCGCCAGGAGCTCGCGCAGCGCGGGTTCGCCTTCCGTGGTGGCGTACTGCAGGGCCCGGCCGGGCGTCTTCTCCAGCACGTGCCGGAAGGCGGCGGCGACGCCCTCCCGGTCGAACAGCTCGGGCGCGGGCAGCCCGCCCGCGAAGTTGATCACCTCGGGGCGGGCGGTGACGGCGAGGATGTCCCGGACCGGGGAGCCGCCGGTGGCCCGGGCCCGCAGGGCGAGCGGCGGCACGGAGGCGGATGCGGGAGCGGGTGCACTGCGAAGAGTCATGCCCCGCACCCTAGAGAGATAGGTGCCATTTACAAGAAGTTTTCCGACATGTGGATGTCCACACGACCCTTCGGCGCCGGTCCTTTGCCCTCCGGACCGATGACCCGCGCGGCGACCCCATACGCTCACCCGGCGACACGGGGACGAGGAACCGTCCCGGCCACCGTCCCACGCGCACGCCGTTTCCGCAGGTCACACACGATGGGACCGCCGCGGCGTCCCGACTTCCCCGCAGAGTCTGGCCCCGGTCGGCCGCACGCCCCAGGCTGACCCCCATGCCCCAGCACGCCACCCCCACCACCGACCGCACGCACCACCGCACCCGACGCCTCCGCCCCCGCACCCGCCTGCTCGCCGCAGCCCTGACCTGCGCGGCCGCCCTCGCCCTCACGGCGTGCCAGGACGGCGAGGGCCTGCGCGACGAGGGCCCGGCCACAGGAGCCCACAGCTCGGGTCCCTACGGCGTCGGCGAGGCTCCGGCCCGCTCCCACGCGGAGCCGCCGAGCGGGAACTCGTAGGCGGGCCGCCCGTTGTTGCCGCTGGTACGGAAGGGCTCGCCGTCGTCGTCGATGGTCAGCGTGCCCCGCCGCGACCCGCTGGACCACGACAGCTCCAGCACCCAGCGCACGTCGTACGCGGAGGCGTCGGCGCTGACGTAGTAGACCTCCGGGTCGGACTCGCTCACCTTGAACGGGAAGTGGTCCTGCCCCGCCTCCGGCACCAGGGCCGGCCGCGCCGCGTCGAGCGCGACGGTGAAGCGGTGCTTCGGCACATCGCCCCCGCAGCCGACGCCCGGGTAGCCCATGGCGAAGTCGTTCCAGGCGAGCGGCGACCGCTTCCCGACCGTACGGACCTTCAGACTCTCCACGACCACGGTCTCGTCCCCGGTGCCCTGCACGGTCAGCTCCAGGTACTGCTGCCCCGAGGACACGGCGCCGTGCGCGGCGACCCAGGCGGGCGCGTCCTGCTCGAGCGGCGGCGGCGCCACCCGCCCCGGCTCGTCGTCGATCAGGTACCGCTGCCCGCAGGGTCCCTCCCAGGCGTAGGGCCGGGTGGCGACGGTGAGGGGAGGGGCGTCGTCGGCCGGATCGGGGGCCGCCTCGGGACGGCCCCCGGCGGCGGTCGACGGCGAGGCGGAGCCCGAGGGGGCCGCGGAGGAGCGCGACGGCGAGGCGGACGGCGAAGCGCTCGCCGCCACCTCCGGCTTCCCCTGCACGGACGCCGCCCCACCCGCACGCCCGCCGTCACCCTCCGAGGCGCCACCGGGCACGGACAGGGCGAGAGCGACGGCCCCCAGGGCGGTGGCCGCGGCGACCCCCGCGAGAAGAAGCGGCCGCCGCACCCGACGGGACACACCGCCGGCCCGCACCACCTCCGCCCCCGAAGACACACTCCCCGTATCCGCCGCCGCGGGCGCAGCCCCGGACACCTCCCGCGTGTCGCCGTCACCGTCCCCGGCGCGCACGCCCTGACCGTCGCCGGCTCGAGAGCCGTCGCTCCCCGCCCCACCCCGGTCGTCGCCGGGGCGATCGCCGTCGCCTCCCGTCCCCCTCCTCCGCACCGCGTCCGCCAGCACCCACCGCCGATGCAGCTCGACGAGTTCCCCGGGCGTCGCCTTGCAGAGCCGGGCGAGCCGCTCCACGGGCGCGTAGTCCGCGGGGACGGCGTCCCCGTTGCAGTAGCGGTGCAGCGTCGACGTACTCATGTGGAGCCGTTTCGCGAGCGTCCCGTAGCTGAGCCCGGACCGCTCCTTCAGCTCCCGCAGCAGTGACGCGAACTCTGTCGAAGTCACCGTTCCACACCCCCGTGTCCAGTCCCCGTGTCCCAACCCGGCGTTCCAGGGACGGGACGTTTCCCCTGTTCAGAGCGTTGCGGCCATTCCAGCGTCCCTGATCGCCCGTTGACCGTGGCGGCCGGGACGGATCTCCCCACAAGCTGTGGCCATCCAAGCACGCCGCTCCCGCCGACCGGTCGAGCAGCGTGCGTCCACCACCTGTTTTCGGAAGAGGACCAGCATCATGCGCATGCGTCGCACCAGCCGTCTGTTCGCCCCCGCGATCGCCGCCCTCGCCGCCCTCTCGCTCACGGCGTGCGAGGACGGAACGGGCACGAAGGACGAGGGCGCCTCGGCCCCGGCGTCGTCGACGGCGACCACGACCCCCGACAAGCCGACCACGGGCGCCACGACCCCCGCCGACGACACGCCCGCCGGGCAGGCCACCGCCACCCCGCGCCAGGACGGCGCACAGGAGGACAACGCCCCGAAGACCTCCGCCCCCGCCCCCGAGACCCGCGTCCTGTGCAACGGCTCGAACACGAAGGTGACCGCCCAGCCGGTCCCGCGCCCCCTGAACCACATGCTGATCACGGTCACCAACACCGGCAGCAAGACCTGCGACCTGACCTACTACCCGGTCCTGCGATTCGACGAGATGCAGTGGGTGCCGCAGGCCGCGAAGGAGACGCAGCCGCAGGCGGTGACGACCCTCGCACCCGGTGAGTCCGGCTACGCGGGCGTCCTGCTCGCGGCCGCCGACGGCAGCGGCGACGGCGGCACGACGGCGAAGAAGCTGACGGTCGCCTTCCAGGGCAGCACGCCGAACAGCGACGGCGGCGCCTCCGCGACCCCGTCACTGCCGGCCGAGGGCGTGTACTACGACAGTTCCCTGACGGTGACGTACTGGCAGCGGTCCTCGGAGGACGCCCTCGCCTGGTGACTACCGGATCTTCCGGGCCGCTTCGGTGGCCCAGTAGGTCAGGATGTTCCGCGCCCCGGCCCGCTTGATGCCGGTCAGCGTCTCCAGGATCGCCCGGTCCCGGTCGACCCAGCCCTTCTCGGCGGCGGCCTCGATCATCGAGTACTCGCCGGAGATCTGGTAGGCGGCGACCGGCACGTCCACGGCGTCGGCGACCCGCGCCAGGATGTCGAGGTAGGGGCCGGCCGGCTTCACCATCACCATGTCGGCCCCCTCCTCGAGATCGAGAGCGAGCTCCCGCATCGACTCCCGCACGTTGGCCGGGTCCTGCTGGTAGGTCTTGCGGTCGCCCTTCAGCGAGGACCCCACGGCCTCCCGGAAGGGCCCGTAGAAGGCGGAGGAGTACTTGGCCGTGTAAGCGAGGATCGAGACGTCCTCCCGACCGATCTGGTCGAGGGCATCGCGGACGACCCCGATCTGCCCGTCCATCATCCCGCTGGGCCCCACCACATGGGCACCCGCGTCGGCCTGCACCTGCGCCATCTCGGCGTACCGCTCCAGGGTGGCGTCGTTGTCGACGCGCCCTTCGGCGTCCAGTACGCCGCAGTGCCCGTGATCGGTGAACTCGTCCAGGCACAGGTCGGACATGACCAACAGGTCGTCCCCCACCTCCGCCCTCACGTCCCGCAGGGCAACCTGCAGAATCCCGTCCGGATCGGTCCCCGCGGTCCCGGCGGCGTCCTTCTTGGCCTCCTCCGGCACCCCGAACAGCATGATCCCGGACACCCCGGCCTCCACCGCCTCCAGCGCGGCCTTCTTCAGGCTGTCCCGGGTGTGCTGCACGACCCCGGGCATCGCCTGGATCGGCACCGGCTCGCTCACGCCCTCCCGCACGAAGGCGGGCAGGATGAAGTCGGCCGGATGCAACCGGGTCTCGGCGACCATGCGCCGCATCACGGGGGTGGTGCGCAGCCGCCGCGGACGCGTACCGGGAAACGATCCGTACTTCGTCATGCACCTAAGCTACGCCCGCCCCGACACCCCCTTTACCGACGCCCCGTCGGCGCCCCATCCCTCCCACCGGGAGCAGCATCGGCCCTGGCGCGCACCCCAGACGCTCCCGCAGCCGCCCGCGACGCACCGGACCGACCCACGGGACCGCAGCGCACCCGGCACGCTCCCGCAGCCGCCCGCGGCGGGGAGCGGATCGTGGCCGAACCCACCCGCACCCGCCAACGCACCGGAACGGGTCATGGCGCCGGCGCGCAGCCCGAACGCTCCCGCGCCCGCCCGCGGGCGGGAGCGGGTCGTGGCGGTGCGGCGCAGCCCGTCGCGTAGCGCTGCACGGCCAAGGGCCACCAATTCCAACAGGCGGCCGTACGCCCAACCGGCGACGGGCTCGCCGCACCGCCACGACCCCGACCCGCCCACCGGCGACGAGCGAGACACCCCAGAGCCCTGCTCGGGGCGCCCCACCCCCGCCGCCGGCACCCCCCAGGCGCCCCCAGCCCCCCAGGGCCATCCTGGAAGAAGACCCCGACACGGGGAGAACGCCATGACCGCCACCCACCCCACCCCCGCCCTGTTCGCCCTCTCGGACATCTGCGGCCCCGTCCTACGCCCCGGCGAAGACGGCTACGCCGAGGAGGTCACCGGCTTCAACCTGGCCGCCCTGCACACCCCCGACGTGGTCGTGGGAGCGACCGGCACCGACGACGTCGTGGCCGCACTGCGCTGGGCGACAGCCACCCGCACCCCGGTCGCCGTCCAGGCCACCGGCCACGGCGCCAACTTCCCGATCGACCACGGCCTGCTCATCAGCACCGCCCGCATGACGGACGTACACGTCGACCCCGGGCAGCGCACCGCGACGGTCGCCGCGGGCGCGAAGTGGAGCCACGTCATGGCCGCGGGCGCCCCGCACGGACTCGCCGGCCTCAGCGGCACCTCGACGGACACGGGCGTGGTCGGCTACGTCCTGGGCGGCGGACTGCCCGTGCTGGGCCGCGCCTACGGCTACTCGGCCGACCTCGTCCGTTCCCTCCAGGTCGTCACCCCGGACGGCACCCTGCACGAGACAACCCGGGACCCCACCCCCGACCACGAGCCCGAACTCTTCTGGGCGCTGCGCGGCGGCAAGGGCAACGTGGGCGTGGTGACGTCCCTCGTCACCGAGCTTCTCCCCCTGCCCCGCCTCCTCGGCGGCGGCATCTTCTGCTCCGGCGAGCACACCGGGCCCCTGCTGCACGCCTGGGCCGAGTGGACGCGCACGGTCCCGGACGAGATGTGCAGCGCGTTCACCGTCCTCCGGTTCCCGCCCCTCCCGCAGATCCCCGAACCGCTGCGCGGCGGCTTCTGGGCCCGCGTGGCCGTCGCCTGGCCGGGCGACCCGGCGGAGGGCCAGGCCCTGATCGCCCCGCTCCGCAGGGCGGCCCCGGTCGCGGTCGACACGGTCGAGGTCATGGACCACACCGACCTGGACCGCATCCACATGGAGCCCCAGGACCCTCTCCCGGCCCGCGAAGCCTGCCTCCTGCTGCGCGACCTTCCCCCGGACGCCCTGAGCGCCTTCGTCGACCAGGCCGGCCCGGAAGCGGCGCCCGACTACCCGCTCCTCATGGTCGAGCTACGCCACATGGGGGCCGCGCTCTCCCGCCCGGCCCCCGTCGAGGACGCCGTCTGCTCACGCGACGCGCGGTACTTCCTGGCCTCGGTCGGCGTCCTGCCCGCCCCGCCGGCAGCCCAGGCGGTCGAACGGGCGACCACCGCCCTCTACACCGCGATGGCCCCCTACGGCACAGGCCACACCCTGGTCAACGTCCACGGCACCCCGGGCGACGAGGAGGACCGAGCCCGCGCCTGGACCCCGGAGGTCTACGCACGCCTACGCCAGGACAAGGCGAAGTACGACCCGGCGAACCTGCTCCGCTACGGCCACACGGTGCTCTGAGAAGCCGGCACCACGAAGCCGCGGCCCGGCACGAAACCCCCGTCAGCCCCGGGCCACGAACCCCTGCCCAGCCCCGCCCCTGCCCGCAGCCCGGAGCTCACGGACCCAGAGCCCCGAACCCCGGGCCCCGAGCTCACAGAACCACAGAGCCCAGGGCTCACAGACCCGCAGCCCAGACCTCACACCATCACGTAGCCCGCCTCCGCCGAGCCCCCGGCCTCCGCTCGCTCGGCCGCGTCACCGGGTCCCCCGCCTCCAGGGCGGCGGCCCGACGCCGCAGACCGAAGTCGGCCAGCGCCTCCGCGAGCTTGTGCACGGACGGCTCCGGAGCCATCACGTCGACCCGCAGCCCGTGCTCCTCCGCGGTCTTGGCCGTGGCGGGCCCGATACACGCGATGACCGTCACGTTGTGCGGCTTCCCCGCGATACCCACCAGGTTCCGCACGGTCGACGACGACGTGAACAGCACGGCGTCGAAGCCGCCGCCCTTGATGGCCTCCCGCGTCTCCGCCGGCGGCGGCGAGGCCCGCACGGTCCGGTAGGCGGTGACGTCGTCGACCTCCCACCCGAGCTCGATGAGCCCGGCGACCAGCGTCTCCGTGGCGATGTCGGCCCTGGGCAGGAACACCCGGTCGATCGGGTCGAACACCGGGTCGTACGGAGGCCAGTCCTCCAGCAACCCGGCGGCCGACTGCTCCCCGCTGGGCACCAGATCCGGCTTCACACCGAACGCGACCAGCGCCTTGGCGGTCTGCTCGCCCACCGCCGCGACCTTGATCCCGGCGAAGGCCCGGGCGTCGAGCCCGTACTCCTCGAACTTCTCGCGCACGGCCTTCACGGCGTTCACCGACGTGAAGGCGATCCACTCGTAGCGTCCCGTCACGAGCCCCTTGACCGCCCGCTCCATCTGCTGGGGCGTCCGCGGCGGCTCGACGGCGATCGTCGGCACCTCGTGCGGTACGGCGCCGTAGGACCGCAGTTGGTCGGAGAGCGACGCCGCCTGCTCCTTCGTACGCGGCACGAGCACCTTCCAGCCGAACAGCGGCTTGGACTCGAACCACGCCAGCTGGTCGCGCTGGGCGGGGGCGGAACGCTCACCGACCACGGCTATCACCGGCCGGCCGCCCTCGGGCGACGGCAGCACCTTCGCCTGCTTCAGCGTCTGCGCGATGGTCCCGAGCGTGGCGCTCCAGGTCCGCTGCCGGGTCGTCGTACCGGCCACGGTGACCGTCATCGGAGTGTCGGGCTTGCGCCCGGCGGCCACGAGCTCGCCGGCGGCGGCCGCGACGGAGTCCAGCGTCGTGGAGACGACGACGGTCCCGTCGGACGCGCCCACCTCGGTCCAGCACCGGTCCGAGGCGGTCCGGGCGTCCACGAACCGGACGTCCGCGCCGCGCGCGTCCCGCAGCGGCACACCGGCGTACGCGGGTACGCCGACGGCGGCCGCAACCCCGGGAACGACCTCGAACGGCACACCGGCCGCCGCGCACGCGAGCATTTCCTCCGCCGCGTACGTATCAAGTCCCGGGTCCCCGGACACCGCACGGACGACCCGCCTGCCGCCCCGCGCGGCCTCCATGACAAGATGTGCGGCATCCCGCACAGCGGGGAGCCCAGCGGTTGTTGACGCGCCGTCAACGAGCGTCGGGTGAGGCGTGACCGTGCCCGGAAGCGGGTCCGACGAGGGATCCGCGTGCACCACGGCGACGCCTGGCCTGGCGTGCGTCCGGACGACGTCGAGCACGTCGTGCTCGGCGACGAGGACGTCCGCGTTCGCCAGCGCCTCCACGGCGCGCAGAGTCAGCAGTCCCGGATCCCCGGGTCCGGCACCCAGGAAGGTGACGTGCCCGTGTTCAAGGCCGGTGGGAAGGGTGGTGGGGCTCAATGTGCTCGCTCCCCCATCAGACCGGCCGCGCCCTGGGCGAGCATCTGGGCCGCGAGTTCGCGACCGAGCGCCGTTGCCCCGTCGTGCGTCTCGGGCACGGGACCGGTGGTGGACAGCTGCACCATGCGGGTGCCGTCGACCGTGCCGACGACGCCGCGCAGGCGCATTTCCTTGACAATCTGCCCGTCGGCCAGCAAGTCGGCCAGCGCGCCCACAGGGGCGCTGCAGCCGGCTTCCAGGGCGGCGAGCAGTGACCGTTCGGCGGTCACGGCGGCCCGCGTGAACGGGTCGTCGAGCTCACCGAGCGCCGCGATGAGGTCCGCGTCGCCCGCGGAGCACTCGATCGCCAGGGCCCCCTGGCCGGGGGCGGGCAAAACCGTGTCGACCGACAGGAAGTCGGTCACTTCCTCACTGCGACCGATGCGGTTCAGTCCGGCCGCGGCCAGGACCACCGCATCCAGCTCACCGTCGCGCACGAACCCGATCCGCGTGTCCACGTTGCCGCGGATCGGGACGGTCTCGATGTCCAGCCCGTGGCTGCGCGCGTACGCGTTCAGCTGTGCCATGCGACGCGGCGCGCCCGTACCGATGCGCGCCCCGCGGGGCAGGTCGGTGAACTTCAGCGCGTCCCGGGCGACGATCACGTCGCGCGGGTCCTCGCGCACCGGTATGGCGGCCAGGACCAGGTCCTCGGGCTGCGTGGTCGGCAGGTCCTTCAACGAGTGAACCGCGAAGTCGACCTCGCCCCTGAGCAGCGCGTCCCGCAGCGCGGTGACGAACACGCCCGTGCCGCCGATCTGCGCGAGGTGCTCGCGGGAGACGTCGCCGTACGTGGTGATCTCGACGAGCTCGACGGGCCGTCCGGTCACCTGGCTCACGGCTTCCGCCACCTGCCCGGACTGGGCCATGGCGAGCTTGCTCCGCCTGGTCCCCAGCCTCAGTGCCTTCTTGGTCATCGTGGCCCTCGGTTCTTCTCGGTGCTGTCCTCGGCGCGGGAGACGGAGGCCACCGTCTCCTGGTCGAGGTCGAACAGGGTGCGCAGCGCGTCCGCGTACCCGGCGCCGCCGGGCTCCGCCGCGAGCTGCTTGACCCGGACGGTCGGCGCGTGCAGCAGCTTGTCGACGACGCGCCGCACGGTCTGCGTGATCTCCGCGCGGTGCTTGTCGTCCAGGCCGGGCAGCCGTCCGTCGAGCCGGGCGATCTCGCTCGCCACGACGTCGGCGGCCATGGCGCGCAGGGCCACCACGGTCGGCGTGATGTGCGCGGCGCGCTGGGCGGCGCCGAACGCGGCGACCTCGTCGGACACGATCCGCCGCACCTGGTCGACGTCGGCCGCCATCGGCGCGTCCGCGGAGGCCTCGGCCAGCGACTCGATGTCCACCAGGCGCACCCCGGCGAGCCGGTGCGCGGCCGCGTCGACGTCCCGGGGCATCGCCAGGTCCAGCAGGAAGAGCACCGGCTCGGGCCGTGCGGGCACGGCGACCGGTTCGGGCCTGCGCAGTTCGGGGATGCGGCCGACGGTGGCGGCGGTCGCGGCGAGCGCGGTGATCAGCTCGGCGTCGGCCTCGGGCCGGCGGGCGGCCTCGCGGCGGTCGACGCCGGCGCCGGCCACCCAGGCGGCGTGCTGTTCCAGCGTGGCCGCGTCCATGCCGGCCACGGCGGCCTCCCCCATCACGGAGAAGCCGGGCTGCTGCACGGCCGCCAGGTCCAGCGGACATCCTTCGTCGGTCCCGACGGAGGTCGGCGGCAGCGGCCGTACGTCCGCCCGGGCCGGCTCGGTGTCCGGGGCGTCCTCGGTGACGGCGGCCGGTGCTCCGGTACGGCCCTCGACCGCGGTCGCGACCGCCTCCGCGGTGAGGACGAGTCCCGTCGCCCCCGTGCAGGAGACGGCGACGTCGGCACGGGCCAGCTCCTGGGGCACCGACTCCATCGGTACCGCGCGGGCCGTCACGTCCGTGTCCTCGGCCTCGACGAGGATCCGGGCGAGCCGCTCGGCGCGGTCGAAGGTGCGGTTGGCGACGACCACCTCGGCGACACCGGCGCGCGCGAGCGTCGCCGCGGCCAGCGAGGACATGGAGCCGGCGCCGATGACGAGGGCGCGCTTGCCGCGGGCCCACGCGGTGACGTCCCCGCCGGCGGCAAGCTGCTCCAGGCCGAAGGTCACCAGGGACTGGCCGGCACGGTCGATGCCGGTCTCGGAGTGGGCCCGCTTGCCGACCCTGAGGGACTGCTGGAACAGGTCGTTCAGCAGCCGTCCGGCGGTGTGCAGCTCCTGGGCGCGGGCCAGGGAGTCCTTGATCTGCCCGAGGATCTGCCCCTCGCCGACGACCATCGAGTCCAGGCCGCAGGCCACCGAGAACAGGTGGTGGACGGCACGGTCCTCGTAGTGCACGTAGAGATAGGGGGTGAGCTCCTCCAGCCCGACCCCGCTGTGCTGGGCGAGCAGGGTGGACAGCTCGGCGACACCGGCGTGGAACTTGTCCACGTCGGCGTACAGCTCGATGCGGTTGCAGGTGGCGAGCACGGCGGCCTCGGTGGCCGGCTCGGCGGCGACCGTGTCATGGAGCAGCTTGAACTGGGCGTCCGCGGACAGCGAGGCCCGCTCCAGGACGCTGACCGGGGCGCTGCGGTGGCTCAGCCCGACGACGAGCAGACTCATGCCGGCATCACGGCGGGAACGTCCCCGTCAGGTCCCTGGTCGGTGGCCCGCTCGCGGGTCGCGGCGGCGGCCGGGACGGCGGTCGCCGCCGCCTCGCCCGCGGCCTCCTCACCGGCCTTGCGCTGCTCGTGGAAGGCGAGGATCTGCAGCTCGATGGAGAGGTCGACCTTGCGCACGTCGACGCCATCCGGGACGGACAGCACGGTCGGCGCGAAGTTCAGGATGGAGGTGACTCCGGCGGCGACGAGCCGGTCGCAGACCTGCTGGGCCGCGCCGGCGGGCGTCGCGATGACGCCGATCGACACGCCGTTGTCCTGGATGATCTTCTCCAGGTCGTCGGTGTGCTGGACGGGGATCCCGGCGACCGGCTTCCCGGCCATCGCGGGGTCGGCGTCGATGAGGGCCGCGACCCGGAAGCCGCGGGAGGCGAACCCGCCGTAGTTGGCCAGCGCCGCGCCGAGGTTACCGATACCGACGATCACTACCGGCCAGTCCTGGGTCAGGCCCAGCTCGCGGGAGATCTGGTAGACGAGATACTCGACGTCGTACCCCACACCCCGGGTCCCGTAGGAGCCCAGGTAGGAGAAGTCCTTGCGCAGCTTCGCGGAGTTGACTCCCGCCGCGGCCGCGAGCTCCTCGGAGGAGACCGTGGGTACCGAGCGCTCCGACAGTGCGGTCAGGGCTCGGAGGTACAGCGGAAGCCGGGCGACGGTGGCCTCGGGAATCCCTCGGCTACGGGTCGCCGGTCGGTGAGTTCGGCCAGTTGCCACGGTGCTCCTGCGGGTAGAGCGGGGCTGCAGGCGGTCGTACGTCCCCAGACCGCCCCGTCGAAAGCAGGCTATGTCTTTGTGAACGCGTGCACAAAGATGGTGTCCGATTTGCCCGGCCAACGTGACCGGGGTCACGCGCCCCCGGCGCGTCCGCGGGGAACCGGCGCATACACGCCTGCGCTCCTTCTTTATCGGGGGCAAAACCGCACACTCTCCTCACGAATCCCGCCCCCGAGACCTGGTCACCGTCGATCCTAAGCGACTTTTCGGAACACTTGGACTGCTCGGTCAGTTCCCTGTCAGCTCCCCGACAGTTCCCTGCGCAGCCGTTCCTCGTTCACGCGCCAGAACGTGTGCTGCTTCCCGTCGACGAGCACCACGGGGATCTGTTCCCAGTACTGGTCGTGGAGTTGGGGGTCCTCGGTGATGTCCCGCTTCTCCCACGGGACGCCGAGATCGCCGCACACCTTCTCGATGACGATCTGTGCCTCATCACACAGGTGGCAGCCGGGCTTGCCGATCAACGTCACGACCCGTTCCTGGGCGGAGGGGCCCTTACGGCGAAAGAGGGGACTCATGTGAGCCATTCTCCCGCGGCTCGCGCGAAGCGGCCGGGGCGCGCGTCGACGTGCGCGCGGCGGCCCGGCGGCACCACCTCTTTAACGACACGGTCGCGGAGAGTTCACGGCGTTCGAACCTCGTGACTCCGGAACCACCGAACAGACTGGCTATGCTCACGCCATGGCCGCTCTTGGATGGCTCACCCCCCGTAGGCGCTCCGCCACGGCGCGGAGCGTGTTGGCAGGCGAGGCCTCGGCGGAGGCCGCCCGCAAGGACGTCTCCGCACAGGAACCGCAGTTCCCCGTGCACGGCGACGACCGTGCCGCCGCCTTCTTCGACCTCGACAACACCGTGATGCAGGGCGCCGCCCTGTTCCACTTCGGCCGGGGCCTGTACAAGCGGAAGTTCTTCGAGACCCGCGACCTCGTCCGGTTCGCCTGGCAGCAGACGTGGTTCCGGCTGGCCGGCGTCGAGGACCCGGAGCACATGCAGGAGGCCCGCGACTCGGCCCTGTCGATCGTCAAGGGGCACCGGGTCTCCGAGCTGCGGTCGATCGGCGAGGAGATCTACGACGAGTACATGGCCGAGCGGATCTGGCCCGGCACCCGGGCGCTGGCCCAGGCCCACCTGGACGCCGGCCAGAAGGTGTGGCTGGTCACCGCCGCGCCGGTGGAGATCGCCCAGGTGATCGCCCGCCGCCTCGGCCTGACGGGCGCCCTCGGCACGGTCGCGGAGTCGGTGGACGGCGTCTACACGGGCAAGCTCGTGGGCGAACCGCTGCACGGTCCGGCGAAGGCGGAGGCGGTGCGCGCCCTCGCGGTGGCGGAGGGCCTGGACCTCTCCCGCTGCGCCGCGTACAGCGACAGCCACAACGACATCCCGATGCTCTCCCTGGTCGGCCATCCCTACGCCATCAACCCCGACGCCAAGCTCCGCAGGCACGCCCGCGAGATGGACTGGCGGCTGCGCGACTACCGCACGGGCCGCAAGGCGGCGAAGGTCGGCATTCCGGCGGCGGCCGGGGTGGGCGCGGTGGCCGGCGGCACGGCGGCGGCGATCGCCCTGCACCGCCGCCGCCGGTAGCGCGGCCCGGCGGCGAACGGACAACCCACCGTCGTACCCCCGCAGCGCCCCCTCCACTCCTCTTGTCCGCGCACCGCCACAACACGCCCCGGACCGACCGGAAACTCGGACCGTTTCGATCACCAATCGGTCACTCCCAGCGACTTGCTTGAGCGTCAATCGGCCAGAGAAGCGACGTAATCGACGATTTGAGCAACTCGGTGTAGCAGCGCCTGCACGAAGCGTTATTCTCCTCAGACGCAAACCGGTACCCCTCCGTCGCTACGACGGGTGAATGGTCCCGCACTGCACGTGATGGAAGCTCTGCCTCTGGGAGTCCCGTGTACCCACACGTCGGGGTTGACGCCTCGGGCCTGGCTACGCTGCGCGCAACGGTCGCTACGGTCCAGGACCTGTTGCGCGGCTTCGTCCCCACCGCGTACGCCGTCCCCGCCTTCGCCGCCGCTCCGGCGGGCCCGTGCTATGCACTGGCCGACGGCAGCGCCGCGGTCGGCAGAAGAGGACGTACGGCCGGTGCCGCCACCGCCCGGCGGCCGGCCGCCGACAGCGACAGCGCCCGGATGATGGACCTCGTCGAACGGGCCCAGTCCGGCGAGGCCGACGCCTTCGGACGCCTCTACGACCAGTACAGCGACACGGTCTACCGCTACATCTATTACCGCGTCGGCGGCAAGGCGACCGCCGAGGACCTCACCAGTGAGACGTTCCTGCGCGCCCTGCGCCGGATCGGCACCTTCACCTGGCAGGGCCGGGACTTCGGCGCCTGGCTCGTCACCATCGCACGCAACCTCGTCGCCGACCACTTCAAGTCCAGCCGCTTCCGCCTCGAGGTCACCACCGGCGAGATGCTCGACGCCAACGAGGTCGAGCGCTCCCCCGAGGACTCCGTCCTCGAGTCCCTCTCCAACGCCGCGCTCCTGGACGCCGTACGACGTCTCAACCCCCAGCAGCAGGAGTGCGTCACCCTCCGCTTCCTCCAGGGCCTCTCCGTCGCCGAGACCGCGCGCGTGATGGGCAAGAACGAGGGCGCCATCAAGACCCTCCAGTACCGCGCCGTCCGCACCCTCGCCCGCCTCCTCCCGGACGACGCGCGCTGATCGCGCCTACGGTCGGCGACGCCAACTCACGTTCAGTGAAAGTCCGTTGACTTTCCGGTCCGATCACCGGCAGTCCGTAACCCAAGTGCCGTGCCAGTCGTTGTGCGGGATACAGGCTCCCTGTGGTCACGTCCTCACCCTCCCCGATCACTCGATCGTGTGGAACCGGTCGAGGGCGTGCAACCCCCAGGACCCCCGGGGAGTCGACCGTCATGACGAGAGGAGGTGCCGCCAGTGATCGCGAACGTATCGGCGCACCGGCGGGCGAACGCCTTCGCCCAGGCCCTGGAGGAGCAGTCCGACCAGGGCACGGCGGCCGAGCAGTCCGAAGGATCGGCACCGGCCCCGGCCGCTGCGGACCAGACCGAGCGGGGCCGCCTCCTGGCCCTCGCGACGAGTCTCGCCGAGCTGCCCAAGCCGGAGCTCGATCCCGAGGTCAAGGTCGTCCAGCGCGCCCAGTTGGTCGCCGCGATGGAGGCCATGCTGCAGGCGGGCACCCCGGGCGGGGCGACGGACCCTTCGGTCCCCGGTCAGAGAGGGAGCGAAGGCGCACGGTCCAGTCGCGCCCGGGGCGCCCACCGGGCCACACCGCTGGGGAAGTTCCGACCGCGCTCACGGCTCGCCAAGGGCCTCACCGCGGGCGGCCTCAGCGTCGGCGTGGCGGCGGGTGCCTTCGGCGGCGTCGCCGCGGCGAGCTCCGACGCCCTGCCCGGCGACTCGCTCTACGGACTCAAGCGCGGCATCGAGGACTTCAAGCTCAACTACCTCGCCGAGGGCGACAACGAGCGCGGTGAGGTGTACCTCGACCAGGCCTCCACCCGGCTCGGCGAGGCCCGCCGGCTCATGGAGCGCGGCCGCGGTGGAGCCCAGCTCGACCACGAGTCCCTGGGCGACATCCGCCGCGCCCTGTCCGGCGTGCGCCACGACGCCACCGAAGGCCACCGGCTGCTGCACGAGGCGTACGAGCGGGACCCGGACTCCCTGGGCCCCATCCAGACCCTGTCCGCCTTCTCGCGGTCGCAACGCGAGGTCTGGGGCACCCTGCGCGACAAGCTCCCCGTCCAGCTCGGCGACGTCAGTCGAGAGGTCTCGTCGGTCTTCGACGCCATAGACGAGGAAGTCGCCCCGCTGCAGTCCCTCCTCCCCCAGCCCCCGGCCCAGGGCGGCGGAAGCGGCGGCAGCGGGCGCAGCTCCGGTCCGGCGTCGTCCACCGGCACCGCGGGCACCGACCGCTCCACCGCCTCCGGCGGCGGCTCGGTCGGCACCGACCGCCCCGGCGGCCACAGCGGCAGCCCGAGCAACTCGTCCTCCACCGGCACCGACGACGGCCTGCTCGGCGGCAACACCGGCGGTCTGCTCGACCCGAGCCAGGGCGCGGACACCGCCTCCCCGTCCGCGAGCGGGCCCGCCACCGCCGACCCGGACGTCACCCTCCCGCCCCTCCTCCCCGGCCTCCTGCCCGGCCTGGACATCGACAGCGAGGACGCGGACTAGCGAGTCCCTGTACGGCAGTGGGGGCGCCCTTCACCGAAGGGCGCCCCCACTGCGTTACGCATGCGAGCCCCCACTGCCATACGCAGGCCGGAAAGCCACGCCCCCGTCAGAAGAACACCGACCGCCGCTGCACCAGCAGTTTGTACAGCGTGTGCTGGATCTGCTCGCGGACCTGGTCCGTCAGGTTGAACATCAGCATCGGGTCTTCCGCCGCCTCCGGCGGATAGCCGTCCGTCGGGATCGGCTCGCCGAACTGGATCGTCCACTTCGTCGGAAGCGGAATCGCGCCGAGCGGACCGAGCCACGGGAACGTCGGCGTGATCGGGAAGTACGGGAAGCCCAGGACCCGGGCGAGCGTCTTGGCGTTGCCGATCATCGGGTAGATCTCCTCCGCCCCGACGATCGAGCACGGGATGATCGGGGCGCCCTGGCGCAAGGCCGTGGAGACGAAACCGCCCCGCCCGAACCGCTGGAGCTTGTAGCGCTCGCCGAAGGGCTTCCCGATGCCCTTGAAGCCCTCCGGCATCACCCCGACCAGTTCCCCCTGGCCCAGGAGCCGTTCGGCGTCCTCGGCGCAGGCGAGGGTGTGCCCGAGCTTGCGGGCCAGCTCGTTGACGACGGGCAGGACGAAGACGAGATCGGCGGCCAGCAGCCGCAGATGGCGGCCCGCCGGATGGTGGTCGTGGACGGCGACCTGCATCATCAGGCCGTCCAGCGGCAGCGTCCCGGAGTGGTTGGCGACGATCAGCGCGCCGCCCTCGGCCGGGATGTTCTCGACGCCCTTCACCTCGACGCGGAAGTACTTCTCGTACACCGGCCGCAGCAGGGACATCAGGACCTGGTCGGTGAGCTCCTCGTCGTAGCCGAAGTCGTCGACCTCGTAGTCGCCCGTCAGACGGCGGCGCAGGAAGGCCAGACCGCCCGCGATGCGCCGCTCCGGGCCGCCGGCGTCCTCCCGCGGCTGCCGCGGTGGCTGTTCCTCCCCCGTACCGGTCACGGGATCATCATCCTGCGGGACCGCCCTGGTGGGCAGGGGCTGAACCTCACCGACCTCGCCGACCTCGCCGACCTCGCCGATCTCACGGACCGGCGCCGGCTCGCCGTTCTTGCGCCGGCTCCCCGCACTGCGCCGCCGCGGCGGCCGCTGCGCGGCGCTCCCACGGGACCGGTCGTCGTCGAACGGAATGACCTTGGCGTCCGCCATCGTTGATGCGCTCCTCAGTTGGCGCTCTGCGTCGGGGGGTGGCCGCCGCCCGCGACGGGCAGCGCGGCGATCCGGTCGACGGCCCCGGCAAGGGCCTCGGGGGGCAGGAGACCCGGCCCCTGGCTGCGTGCGAAGTCCGCGAAGGTCTCCGCGGTGGTGTACCGCGGAGTGAATCCCAGCGTCTCGCGCATCTGGTCCGTCGCCACCACCCGGCCGTGAGTGAGCAGCCGGATCTGCTCGGGCGAGAAGTCCGTCATGCCCAGCGTACGCACCAGGGAGCCCGCCCACGTGACCGCCGGCAGCAGGAGCGGCACGGTGGGCCGCCCCAGCCGCCGCGAACACTGCGACAGCAGCAGCACACCGTCCCCCGCGATGTTGAAGGTGCCGCTGTTGAGCGTGCCCCGCGCCGGCTCGTGCGAGCCGATGCGCAGCACCTCGATCACGTCGTCCTCGTGCACGAACTGCAGCCGGGGGTCGTAGCCGAGGACGGTCGGCAGCACCGGCAGCGAGAAGTACGAGGCGAGCGGGGTCTCGGCGGTGGGCCCGAGGATGTTGGCGAACCGCAGCACGCAGACGGCGACATCGGGCCGCCGCCGGGCGAACCCGCGCACGTACCCCTCGACTTCCACCGTGTCCTTGGCGAAGCCACCGCTGGGCAGCGACTTGGCCGGGGTGGTCTCGGTGAAGACGGCGGGATCACGCGGCGCGGACCCGTAGACGTTCGTACTGGACTTGACCACCAGCCGCTTCACACGGGGCGACTTCTGGCAGGCGCCGAGCAGCTGCATGGTCCCGATGACGTTGGTCTCCTTGACCGTGGTCCGGCTGCCGCTGCCCAGCGCGGTGGCCGTCACGTCCAGGTGGACGACGGTGTCGGCACCGGTCTCGGCGAGCACTCGCGCGATGGTGGGCTGCCGGATGTCCGCCTGGATGAAGTCCGCCCCGCCGAGATGATGCTCGGGCCGCACGGCATCCACCGCGATCACCCGGTCGACGTCCGGGTCGCGCTGGATCCGTCGTACGAACCGGCCACCCAACTGACGGGCCACTCCGGTCACGAGCACAACCTTGCCCAAGATCAGCGCCTTCCTTCCGCCCTGGTACCGCTCGGCCGATGCACCTGCTCGTTACCCTGCCGCGTTCCCCGTCTGCGGGCCAACTTAGCGGGTCGGTGTTGCGCTGTGATGACCACCCGATGCGCCAAGTGACGAAACGGGCCGGTCGTACGACCGGATCAGCCACCTCACCCGTCCGGCCCTACGCACAGCGTTCAGCCCTCCGCACGCACCCCGGACACACGTGTGGCCCCCCATCGACACACGATGGGGGGCCACACCACGCTTTCGCGGTTCGCGTCGCGCGAAGTTGCTTCGCTTACTTCTTGTTACGACGCTGGACGCGCGTGCGCTTCAGCAGCTTGCGGTGCTTCTTCTTGGCCATCCGCTTGCGCCGCTTCTTGATAACAGAGCCCACGACTACCCTCGCTCACTTCTCATCACTCGGTGCTGGGCGCCATGGGCCCATACGACCTACGAGGGGCTAGCCTACCCGCCCGAGCGCTGAGGTCGTAATCGAGGAGGCGGAGGGACCCCGAAGTGCCCTGTAACGGATCCCCCCGGCCCATGGTCGGGCCTTCCGGACCACCCGGGAGCCACGGCTCCGAGTCGGGCCGATCCGGAAGACACGCCTTCGCCGTCAGGCGGTTTCCACCCCCACGTAGCTCTCGCGGAGGTATTCGTGAACCGCGTTCTCCGGGACACGGAAGGAGCGCCCCACCCGGATCGCGGGCAGATGACCGCTGTGCACCAGCCGGTACACGGTCATCTTCGACACTCGCATCACCGAGGCGACTTCCGCCACGGTAAGGAACTGAACCTCGCTCAGAGGCCTCTGGTCAGCAGCCATGACACACCTGAACCTTCCGCACTCGACTCGACGGCCACCGGCTTCCCCTTCCGGTGACTCTTCGTCGCTGCGTGCTCACTCCCCAATGTAGGGGCGGGTGATGCGAGTGGGGAAGAGGTGCACCCATCGGCGGCCTACTGTGACAGACACGCCCGATTGAGTACGTAGCGGGTAAGCGGCCGGTAGTAACCAGACCGCACAGCGTCATCAAGTGGAACGACGAGGGACACCGACCCCTCGGCCTCCCCCACGAAGAGCGCGGGGTCGTCGGTGTCCGCCAGCCCGATCGCCTCGAACCCCAGCTGACCTGCCCCGCAGACCCACCCGTGATCCCCGATCACCAGCTCCGGCAGCGGTCCGCCGGCCTCCGCGGCGGTCGCCAGCGCCAGTCGAACCGGGAGCGGCGAATGAGTGTGCACGCCGGTCGCACAACCGGGGCGCCCGACCCCGGCTTCCCGCACCAACGCGACACCCCGTACGTAGTCAAGGTTGTGCGTGCGTAGTCCGAACCGGGTCGTTATGTCGACACAGCGACCCTGCGCGGGGGTGAGGACTCTACATCCCGCCGCCGACAAAGCGTCCGCAAGCCCGGCGTAGAACCCGAGCAGCCGATGGGGATGCCCGGTGCCCAGGAGCACCGTCGCACCACGCCGGGCGACCGCGGCCAGCCGCTCCGCGAAGGCGTCGAGCGCGGCCAGGGTCCGCTCCGGATCGATCACATCATGCCCGGAAACGTGCTCCGGGTCGGCCGAAACCCCACACTTGGCCGCCATCAGCCCGACCAGTTCCCGCACCCCCCAGACTCCTTGGGGATCGACGCCGATCAACACCCGAGGATCCCGAGCGGCGAAGAGCCGATAACTCCGGAGACTCTCCTCCCTGGAGGTCGCCACCACCCCGGCCAACCCGGCAGCCAGCAGATGCGCCCGAAGGGCCGCGGTACTCCACACGGGGTGATGGTGAGGGACGCGGGCCTGGGGCGTCCGGCGAACGGGGGAAGAGGGCCCGGTTGGCCTAAGGCCCGCGCGAGGAGCCCGTCCGGCGTGTGAGGGGCGGCGGGGACGAGCCCCTGACCGCCCCCGATCCGCCGCCTACGCCAGCATCCCCCGCAGCGGGAACACGGCCCGCCGAGTGGCCAGCACCGCTTGGTCCAACCGATCGGCGGGGTCGTACCCCGCTTCCCACTCCGCCCACTCCACGGGCCACCGCCCGTCGGTCATCCGTCCCGGCCCCAACTGCCGCGTACGGGCGAACACCTCCTGCCGCCACCCCTCGGGAATCACCGTCTCCGGCGCGACGGGCCTCCCCGCCGCCACCCCCACCAGATGCGCCCACGACCGGGGCACGACGTCCACGACCGCGTACCCGCCCCCGCCCAGGGCGACCCACCGGCCACCGGCGTACTCGTGCGCCAGGTCGTGGCAAGCCACCTGCACGGCCCGCTGCGCGTCGAGCGACACCGCGAGATGGGCGAGAGGATCCTCGAAGTGCGTGTCCGCCCCGTGCTGGGTCACCAACACGTCCGGCCGGAAATCGGCGATGAGTTCCGGCACCACGGAGTGGAACGCCCGCAACCACCCCGCATCCCCGGTCCCCGCCGGCAGGGCGACGTTCACCGCCGCCCCCTCGGCGTCCCCCGCACCCGTCTCCTCCGGCCACCCCGTCTGCGGGAACAACGTCCGAGGATGCTCATGTAGCGAGATCGTCAGCACCCGGGGGTCCTCCCAGAACGCCGCCTGCACCCCGTCCCCGTGATGCACGTCGACGTCCACGTACGCGACCCGCTCGGCCCCCAGCTCCAACAACCGGGCGATGGCCAGCGACGCGTCGTTGTAGATGCAGAACCCCGACGCGCCTCCGGGCATCGCGTGATGCAACCCGCCGGCGAAGTTCACCGCGTGCAGGGCCTCCCCGCGCCACACCGCCTCCGCCGCCCCCACGGACAGCCCGGCGATGAGCGAGGACACCTCGTGCATCCCGGCGAAGGCCGGATCGTCCATCGTTCCCAGCCCGTACGACGGGTCCGCCGCCCCGGGATCCGCGGAGGCCGCCTTCACCGCCTCGATGTAGTCCTCCCGGTGCACGAGCCGCAGCGTCGACTCCCCGGCCGGCTTGGCGGACACCACGTCCACCTCACGGTCCAGCTCCAGGGCACGGACGAGCCTCCGGGTCAGATCCAGCCGGACCGGATCCATCGGATGGCTCGGACCGAAGTCATAGCCCGTTACTGCCTCGTCCCACATCAGCTGTGCGCGGCCGCTCATGCCCGCCACCGTATCGGTCCGGTTGAGGCGCGAACGACTTGGCGTACACCAACGTCACCAGCACCAACACCATCGGCACCACCATCGCTCCCCGATAACTCCACGCGTCGCCCAACGCCCCCACCAACGGGGAACCGATCAAAAAGCCCACATAGTTGAAGACATTGAGCCGTGCGACCGCAGCATCGGACGCCCCCGGGAACAATCTCCCGGCCGCGGCGAACGTCTGCGGCACCACCACGCACAACCCCAGCCCCAGCAAGGTGAACCCACCCATCCCCACCCAGGCACCGGGAGCAACGGCCACCACACCGAACCCCAGCGCCGCCACCAGCGACCCCGCCCGCACGACGCCCACCGCCCCGAACCGCCGAACCCCGAAGTCCCCGATGGCCCGCCCGAGCAAGGTGGTCACCATGTACACGTTGTACGGCACGGTCGCCAGCTGCTCGGAACTCCCCAACACGTCCTGGAGATACTTCGCGCTCCAGTTGGACACGGTCGAGTCCCCGATGTACGCGAAGGTCATCACCAGACACAGCGGCAGCAGGGCCTTGAAGACGACACCCCCACCGTCCGCCGTCCCGCCCTGGTCGGCGGCCTCCCCGCCGCCCCCGTCGGCATACCACCGGCTCCCCACCAGCACGGCCGGCAACAACACCGCCACCACCGGCAGGTACGACACCCACAGCGCGAGATGCCAGTGCGCCCCCGCCCACGCCAGCGAGGCCCCGACGATCCCACCCAGGCTGTACGCGGCGTGGAAACCGAGCATGATGCTCCGCCCGTACGCCCGCTGCAGGCTCACCCCGAGCATGTTCATCGAGGCGTCCAACACGCCCACCGCCAGCCCGAAGACCGCGAGTGCGATCCCCAGCTCGACCATCCGCCCGCCCGCCCCGACCCCGACCAGCGCCAGCAGCACGACCGGCTGGGACCAGCGCAGCAGCCGGCCGGAGGGTATCCGCTTCACGAGCCGCTCGGTGGCCACACTGCCGACACCGGCCAGAATGGGCACGGCGGCGAGGAAGACCGGCAGCAGCGCGTCGGAAACCCCGTACCGGTCCTGGATGGCCGGGATCCGGGTCACGAGCAGAGCAAAGGCGACACCCTGCGCGAAGAAGCCGAACGCCAAGGAGGCCCTACCGTGCCGCAGCGCTTGCGTCATGGCCGCGAGCGTAGGGCCCCGAGCTACCGCTGGGTAGATCCAGCCAAAGATGAATGTGCGTCAACTTCCGGTGTCACACGAGCAAGTCGGCCAGCTCCCCCATGTCGGCGAAGAGCCGCGTGGCCCCGGCCAGCTTCTCCGCCGGCGTCATGGCGGTGAACCCGAACACGTCCATGCCCGCCGCGACAGCCGCCTGCACCCCCAACGGCGAGTCCTCCACCACGACACACCGCTCCGGCTCGACCCCCATCCGCTCGGCCGCGTACAGGAACAGGTCCGGAGCCGGCTTTCCCCGTCCGACATCCTGGGAACTGAAGATCCGCCCGTCGTCGAACCACCGGTCGAGTCCGGTCGTCCGATGCCCCACCCGAATGCGCTCATGGCTCCCGGAGGAGGCCACACAGTACGGCACCCCGTCCGCGGCCAGCTTCTCCAGCACCCCCGCCGCCCCGGCCACCGCCACCAACTCCGCCTCGAACGCGGCGAACACGCGCGCGTGGAAAACGTCGTCGAAGTCCTCCGGCAAGCGCTGCCCGGTCCGCTCCAGCACCAGCTCGTGGATCCGGTGCATGGCAGACCCCATGTAATCCCGGATGGAGTCCTCGTACGTCGTCGGATGACCCACCTCGGTCAGATAGCCGGCGAGCAGTCGATTGGAAATGGGCTCGCTGTCGACGAGCACACCGTCGTTGTCGAAGATGACCAGGTCGTAGTCCATGTCCACGACCCTAAACGCAGAAATCCCCCGTGCCGAATGGCACGGGGGATTTCTCAATATTTGTTCGGCGGCGTCCTACTCTCCCACAGGGTCCCCCCTGCAGTACCATCGGCGCTGTAAGGCTTAGCTTCCGGGTTCGGAATGTAACCGGGCGT
>NZ_JBIUBX010000024.1:0-165531 GCF_044548445.1 Streptomyces sp. NPDC052016 | reverse complement strand
GTCGGGGGGCCCGGCGGGGGGGGGGGGGGGGGGGGGGGGGGGGCCCCGGCGCCCCGCCCCCGCGCCCCCGCGCCCCCCCCCCCCCCGACCGTGTTCTCGGAATCTTGTGGCGGCAGTGGCGCGGGGCTTGTCCGGGGCAGCCCGAGACGGTCGGCGGCCGCACCGACCTCGGAGGTTCTGGTACTGCTGGGGCGTTCCGCGGCCGGAGTGACTGAGGGGGCGGCCGAGGCGATGGATTGCCGGCCGGCGGGGACGTCTGCGGTACAGGCCCGTGACTGCGCGGGGTGGGCAGTGTTAGAAAGGCCGGATGGCAGACCGTTTCGCCCGAGTTCGGCATATATCGCCGTGGTCGCTGGTGCGAAGGAACACGCGAAGCGTCGCGGGGCAGATATTCCTCCTGCAGGTGGCGCTGGTGGTGCTGCTCGTGGCATTCGCCGTCTTCGCCCTCGTCCTGCAGTCACGGCGGCACACCAATGCCGAGGCCGAACGGCGCTCCATAGCCGTCGCGCAGACATTCGCGCACTCCCCGGGCGTGCTGAACGCACTGCAAGCCCCCGATCCCTCGAAGGTCCTTCAGCCGCTGACCGAGGCGGGACGCAAGTCCGCGGGCGTCGACTTCGTCGTGGTGATGGACACGAACGGGACCCGCTACACCCATCCCCTGCCAGACCGGATCGGGAAGCGGTTCGTAGGAGAGATCGAGCCGTCGCTGGCGGGGAGGGTCTATACCGAAAGCGTGCGCGGCCCCCTCGGCCAGGAAGTCCAGGCGACCGTGCCCATCCGAGATTCCCGGGGCGAGGTGGCGGCCCTCGTCTCCGCCGGGCTGAAGGTCAAGAACGTGACCAGCCTGGTGGACCGGCAGATTCCGATCATCCTGACCGCCGGGGCGGGCGCACTCGGGGCGGCCACCGCCGCAACGGTGCTGGTGGGCAGACGGCTGCGACGGCAGACGCACAGCCTGGCCCCCAACGAGATGACCCGCATGTACACGCACCACGACGCGGTGCTGCACTCCGTGCGCGAAGGGGTGCTCATCGTCAATGGTGAGGGGCGACTGCTGCTGGCGAACGACGAGGCGAAGCGGCTCCTGGAGCTGCCCCCTGACGCAGAGGGGAAGCATGTGTCCCAGATGCCGACCCTGGAACCTGAGATGGCGTCGTTGCTCGGCTCCGGCCGCGAGGCCGCCGACGAGGTGCACCTGGCCGGGCCGCGGCTGCTGGTGGTCAACCAGAGGCCCACGGACTGCGGCGGAGGCCCCAAGGGCACCGTGGTGACGCTGCGGGATTCCACGGAGCTCCAGGCGGTCTCCGGCAGGGCCGCGATCACCGGTGAGCGGCTGAAACTCCTCTACGACGCCGGACTGGGCATCGGCACCACCCTGGACGTGGTCCGGACAGCCGACGAACTCGCCCGGATCGCTGTCCCTCGTTTCGCCGACTTCGTCACCGTGGACCTGGCCGACGCGGTACTGCACGGCGAGGAACCGGCGACCACGGCACAGGGCATGAGACGCGTCGCCGTATGCGGCATCCGCGACGACCAACCGCTCTACGAGAAGGGCCGGCTGATCGACTTCCTGCCGTCCACGCCCCAGGCACGCGGCTACGGCACCGGCCGCTCGGAACTGGTGACCGACTTGTCCGCCGAGACGGGCTGGCACCTGCAGGACCCCCAGCGCACCGAGCAGATAGTGGACTACGGCATCCATTCGCTGATATCGGCTCCGATCCAGGCCCGCGGTGTCGTGCTGGGCATGGTCAACTTCTGGCGCTCCAAGGAGCACGAACCCTTCGACCAGGAGGAGCTCTCACTGGCGGAGGAGCTGGTGGCTCGTGCCGCGGTCAGCATCGACAACGCCCGCCGGTACACGCGCGAGCACGCCCTGGCGGTCACGCTCCAGCGCAGCCTGCTGCCGCGAGGTCTGCCCGAGCAGAGCGCCCTCGATGTCGGTTACCGGTACCTCCCGGCCCAGTCGGGTGTGAGCGGGGACTGGTTCGATGTGATCCCTCTGCCGGGCAGCCGCGTGGCGCTGGTCGTCGGTGACGTGGTCGGCCACGGCCTGCACGCCGCCGCGACCATGGGGCGGCTGCGGACCGCGGTGCACAACTTCTCCTCGCTCGATCTGCCGCCCGACGAGCTGCTGAGCCATCTGGACGACCTGGTCGGGCGCATCGACCAGGACGAGACGTCCACGGACAGCCCCGCCGCCGTCGTGGGCGCCACCTGCCTGTACGCGATCTACGACCCCGTGACGTGCCGCTGCACCATGGCACGAGCGGGGCACCTGGCGCCTGCGCTGGTCCAGCCCGACGGGAACGTCACCTTCGTCGACCTCCCGCCGGGTCCGCCCCTGGGTCTCGGCGGCATGCCCTTCCAGGCCGCTGAGCTGGACATCGCCGAGGGCTCCCGGCTCGTCCTCTACACCGACGGCCTCATCGAGGACCGGACCCGCGACCTCGACGAGGGAATGGAACTCCTGCGCAAAGCACTGGCGGGTCACCCGGAGCGCTCGCCGGAGGAGAGCTGCAAGGCCGTGCTGAAGTCGCTGCTGCCCGGACGCCCCACGGATGACGTGGCTCTGCTCATCGCCCGTACCCGTGCGCTGCCGCCGGATCGGATCGCCGAGTGGGACGTGCCACCCGATCCGGCCGCCGTCGCGGGGGTGCGCGCGGCGGCGACCGCCAAGCTCGACGAGTGGGGCCTGTCCGAGCTGGGCTTCAGCATGGAACTGGTGCTGAGCGAGCTCGTCACCAACGCCGTTCGCTACGGCTGCGAGCCGATCCGCATGAGGCTCATCCGCGACCGCACGCTGATCTGCGAGGTGGCCGACGGCAGCAGCACCTCGCCCCATCTGCGGTATGCCGCGACGACCGACGAGGGGGGCCGGGGCCTGTTCCTGGTGTCGCAGCTGACCGAGCGCTGGGGAACCCGGTACACGCCCCAGGGCAAGGTGATCTGGGCCGAGCAGGCGCTACCGGACGACGGGGCGGTGCGCGGAGAGGCCCCGGGCCTGTGACGGTGCCGGGGGTCGCCTGCCGCATCCCGTCCCGCACCCCTGCCGGCCGTGCCCTTCGTCCGGTCCGGAACCAAGATCGATTGTCAGTGGTGGGTGGGACGATAGGAGCATCGAGTCGGAACGAGGGGGGCTGTCATGTCCGGAAGCCAGAACTACATCAACCACGTCGCTCTTGTGCTGGATGCCAGTTCGTCGATGTCGCACCTGAGCCGCAAGGTCGTCGAGGTCGCCGACCAGCAGATCGCCTATCTCGCCCGCCGGTCGCGGGAGCTGGACCAGGAGACCCGCGTCACGGTGTACGTCTTCGCGGACAAGGTGGAGTGCGTCATCTACGACAAGGACGTGCTGCGGATGCCGTCGCTGAAGCAGCTGTACCGGGTCGGTGGAATGACGGCTCTGCTGGCGGCCGCACTGAAGTCGCAGCGGGAGCTGGCCCAGACCGCTCAGCTGTACGGCGACCACAGCTTCCTGACGTTCGTGCTCACCGACGGTCAGGAGAACGCGAGTCATCGCTGCCCGGACGCCCCTACCAGGGATGCGCGTGCACTGGTCGCGGCCGTGGCCGAGATGATCGAGACGCAGGACGACAACTGGACGCTGGCCGTTCTCGTGCCGGACCAGATGGGCAAGCGCGAGGCCATGCAGTGCGGTTTCCCGAAGGACAACATCGCCATCTGGGACGCCACGAGCACGCAGGGTCTGGAGGAGGCCGGACAGGTCATCCAGCAGGCCACCGAGAAGTTCATGGTGGGCCGCACGAAGGGCATCCGGGGATCGCGGGCGGTGTTCTCCACGGGTGCGGAGGCGGTCAACGAGGACACCATCAAGGCGGCCGGCCTCACGCCGGTGAACCCGTCGGAGTACCAGCTGATACCGGTGGCTCGTGACGCGTCGATCCGGGACTGGGTCGTCGAATCCGGGCACACCTACCGGACCGGTGGTGCGTTCTACCAGCTGAGCAAGTCGGAGAAGATTCAGGCGCGGAAGCAGATCGCGGTGCTGGAGAAGAAGACGGACCGGGTGTACACGGGTCCCGAGGCCCGGACGCTGCTCGGCCTTCCGGATGTGGAAGTTCGCGTCAGGCCGGACCACAACGACGACTTCACGATCTTCGTGCAGAGCACCAGCGTGAACCGGAAGCTCGTGCCGAACACGCGGCTGCTGCTCATGGTGCCCAAGCCCGCCCCGCAGCCGTAGCCGTAGCCGTAGCGCCCATGCGCCAGGTGCCGCGTGACGTGCGGAAACCGTGACCTTGAAGATCTTGACGTGGGTCAGTGCGGTGGACCATCGTGCGGCATCTGGACGACCGGGGTGGGATGTGGAAGCGAAGCAATACGCGGATCAGTGTTCGGAGCTCTTCGCGGCGGGCGGCTACGCGGCCGTGCGCCGTACCGCGCAGGCCGGACTCGACGAGGTCGGGCCGGATGCGGCGCTGTACCGCTGGCTCGGTCAGGCGCACGCCGCCGAGGACGAGGACGATCACGACGCCGAGGCGGAGCGTGCGTACAGGCAGGGCCTGGCGCTGGCTCCCGATAATCTCGGACTGTTGGTGTGCTACCTCGAGCTCTGTGTCCGAGCCGACGCCTTCGACCATCCTGCCCGGGCCGCTCGCGCCCGCTCCCTCCAGGCCAGGGTCGACGAACTGGCACCGCCGGGCTCGCCGGCCCGTGAACGAGTGGACGCGGTCCTGGGCTGGGCCGGCCGCGGCTACTGGGACGACGTCGCGGCCGCCGTCACCGCGCGCCGGACACAGTACGAAGAGAATGCCGAACTGAGTCGGCACGTCACCGACGCACTGCGCACGGGCGGCGGCAGCCACGTCCCGTCGGGCGCGGCCGACGAGGACATGCGGGCCGCGGAACTCGCGGCAGCGCTCGAGATTCTGCAGGGTCCGGCCAACGCGCCTCTGCGTTTCCTATTGGCCCACCGCTTCGGCGCGTACGTCACCGCGGGTCTGGCAGCCTTCGCGACGAACCGCTTGCTGGTCGAGACCGGTACGGTCTCCTTCAGTCTCTGGGGCTGGCTGCTGTGGATCCCGCTGCTCGCCGCCGACGCCAAGCTGAGCGCGGCTCGCCGACTGGCCCGTCGGCGGGTGATCGCCCGCATCGAGGAACGCCATGCCCGCGAAGCCGCCGCGTCGGCGGCCGACTGACCGGCGGAACTCGTAGCGCACGTCGATACGGTGGTGTCCCTCGCGTAGTTCGGCAAGGGCTGCCCTGTCGGTGCCGTGGATCCGGGCGGGCCGGCGAAGGCTCCCGGTGGAACACCTCGGCTGTCCCCGCACGCAGGTAAGCGTGATCAGGTCGATCTGCTCGTTGCCGCCGTGCTGGTGACGGCTGTGGGCCCGGATGGAGCCGAGAGAGCAGCCGGGTGGATCTTCCGTCGGGCTTCGGCGAAGTTCTGCGTCGCCCGCCGCCCCGAGAGGGCGGCGCAGAACGACGCCCCTGCCGTCTTCGGGAGCCGGGGTGCGTTCCGCACAGCCGCGTGAGCGGACGGCTCGAACCGAGGAACGAACGAGGAGAACAGCGGTGGACTGGTTGACGGGAGTCCTCGGTTTCGCCGCAGGTGTGCTGATCGCGCTCGTCACCGCACCGGTGGGAGTCTCCGGCGCCGTGCTCCTGCTGCCCGTCCAGCTGAGTGTGCTCGGCGTGCCCAGCCCGCCGTCACACCGACGAAGCTGCTGCTCTACAACGTCGTCGCCGGGCCCGGAGCCCTCCTGCGCTACCGACGCGGCGGCCTCCTGTACTGCCCGCTGACCCGTCGTCTGATCGTCGGCACACTCCCAGGAGTCGTCCTGGGCGCGTTGATCCGCGTCTTCGCCGTTCCGGGGCCGGCTGTCTTCCGCTTTTTTGGTCGCCGCCCTGCTGCTCCCCCTCGGCCTTGGCTCGTCGCCCGCACCCTGCGTCCCACCTCCACCGACCCACCGGCCGCGCCGTCACCGCGGACGGCCACCGCGCTCGCGGTGGCGATCGGCGCGGTCGGCGGCGTCTACGGCGTCGGCGGCGGCTCGATCCTCGGGCCCATCCTCGTGGGCCGTGGCGTCCCCGTCGCCCAGGTCGCCCCCGCCGCGCTCGCCTCCACCTTCCTGACCTCACTGGTGGGCGCCGGTACCTACGGACTGCTGTCCCTCACCGGGGGAGACGACATCGCCCCCGACCGGCTCCTCGGGCTGGCCTGCGGACTCGGCGGGCTGACCGGCGGCTACCTCGGCGCTCGCCTCCAGCCTCACCTGCCCGAACGGCTGCTGCGGCTACTGCTGGGCACCCTCGCCACTTCCATGGGCGCTCTCTATGCGGCGCTGGCTTTGTCCACGAGAACGGACAGCAGATGTTCACCACTTCGGGAGGCATCAGAGTACGCCGAGGATTCGAACGGTGATGCTCAACGTCGTGGCTGTGCTTCGGTCCCCGCAGTGGATCAAAACACGTTGGCCAGTCTGCCACGAAGCTGCGACGATGCCCTCTGTTGCTAGCGGAGGGCATTTGTTCGTTTTCGTGTGTGTGGGGTGCGGCGCTGAGCTGACCAACCCGCTGTCCCGGGTCGCCCTGCCGGCCCACGCCCATCAGAAGTACGGGAACGGGATTCAGCTCCCGGTGCTGATGGAATCGGGCACGTTCGCCGTGGACCCGGAGCCCTGGGGGCCGCCGTGGCGGAGATGGGAGGAGATCCATCCGGACGAGGCTGTGGCCCGCGGCATCTACGCGCCGGTCCACGCCCTCTCCGACGGCGCCCCCGGCTCGATCGTCATCGCACCTGGCGACGCCCGCGGCACCCTGCTGATCCCGGAGCGGGCCGGCGGCTACTGTTGCGGCCTCGACGGAGCAGACGGTCCCAACATGGCATGCGAGGGGTGCGGCCTGCCCGTGGCGAGCCGGATCGACGACTGCTCACTCTGGCAGGCGGTATGGCTTGCCCCCAACGCCGTGCGCCGCCTCCTCGTCGACGGCGCCGACTCCGCACCACTCTCCTGGGCAGAGCTGTTGGAGGAAGGGAAGAGCACGCCTCCGTTCGAGCCGGTCGCCACATGGGGGTCGCGGCTCGGGCCGAACCACTTCTGGTCGTGGAGCCCGCAGTGGGAGGCCGCAGTCGGCCAGGCACTCGCTCACCTGCTAGCGGCCTCGGAGGGCCGGCCGGTGACCGTCCCGGACGGTCTGAGTAAGGAAGTGTTCCAGCGCGCCCTCGACGCCCTGTTGCCCGCGGGTCCGCCGGCACGGCGCGCTGTCCTAGCCGGACCAGGACGGCCCACCCCCAACGCGGACGCTGACATCGTCCTCGTGCCGACCCATCCGCAGACCGGAGAGACTTGGGAGCCGGCCGGCCCTGCCACTACGGCCTACCCGGTACCTGTGCCGTTCGGGGTGTGGCTGTGGCTGGCCTTCCCCAAGCCGCACCTGCCAGTTCCCGCGTCGGGCGGCATGCCCGATGGCGTCCTCCGCGACGACCCACCCGCACCGCGTCCACGGTACTTGTTCCGGGCCGATCCGGGCGCGTTTCAGCACACCCTGGTCCGGCTGCCAGCCGTCCGCAGTCCGTGGTTGCGCGAGATCCTCGAAAACCTCACGCAGCACATGCACGCTGGCCTCTTCTAGCGGACTGCCCAAGGTGCCGGTAGCCGGTCTCCGACTTGCTCCGCAATCGAACAGCGCCGGACAGCGGTGCCTCCCGAAGTAGTGAACATCTGCTGTCCGTTCTCATGAACAAAGCCACGGCGCAGACCCTCATGTGAAGAGGGCGTCGTCCGATGCCCGCCCCTCCGTCTGGCGGCGTGGTGGCAGCAGCGCAGATCCGTGTCCGTGGGGTGCCATGGCCGGCGGGGCGGCAGGTGTCATGGTCGGCGTGGCGCCGCGTGCGGGCAGGGCGGGACCGCGACCGACCCCCCGATCCGGTCGCAGCCCCGCCCGCGGGCTTGAGGAACGTCACGAGCCGCAGCAGCCCCCGGCCGCGGGGGCCTCGCCGACGGCTACCGCGGCGGGTGCGCCGATCTGGACCAGTTGCGGTGCCGGGGCGCAGCAGCCGCCCGCTGCCTGGTCGGCCTCGGGGGCGTCGAACAGCCCGGCCCCGCCGCACACCCCGGTCTCCGGGAGGGTGAGTTCGACGCGGTCGGCGGATTCGAGGTCACCGGCGATCGCGGCGACGACGGAGCGGACCTGCTCGTAGCCGGTCATCGCCAGGAACGTCGGGGCACGGCCGTAGGACTTCATGCCGACCAGGTAGACGCCCTGCTCCGGGTGGGCGAGCTCCCGGTGGCCGTGGGGGTAGACGGTGCCGCAGGAGTGCTGGTTGGGGTCGATCAGGGGGGCGAGCGCGACCGGGGCCTGGAGGCGCTCGTCCAGGCCGAGGCGGATCTCCGAGAGGAAGGACAGGTCCGGGCGGAACCCGGTGAGGACGATGGCCTCGTCGACCGCGTCCAGGCGGCGGCCGTCCTCGGCGATGAGGACCAGGCGGCCGTCGGCGTCGCGCTCGACGGTCTCGGTGCGGAACCCGGTGACGGCGTCGACGTAGCCGTCGTCGACAGCGGCCTTCGCCGCCAGTCCGAGTGCCCCGCGGGCGGGCAGTTGGTCGGCTTCGCCGCCGCCGAAGGTGGAGCCGGAGATGCCCCGGCGGAGGACCCACACCGCCTTCGTTCCAGCGTCGTCGGCGCCCTTGGCGAGGTCGGCGAGGTAGGCGAGCGCGGTGAAGGCGGAGGCTCCGGAGCCGATGACGGCGGTGCGCTTGCCCGCGTAGCGGGTTCGTACGGCCGGGTTCTTCAGGTCCGGGACGCGGTAGGTGATCCGGTCGGCGGCGGCGCGCTCGCCGAGGGCGGGCAGGCCGCTGCCGCCGGCGGGGCCGGGCGTGGCCCAGGTGCCGGAGGCGTCGATGACCGCGCGGGCGAACAGGCGCTCCTGCCGGCCGTCGGCGTGAGCGACGTGGACGACGAACGGCTGGGTCTCGCGGTCGGCGTCGACGATGCGGTCGCGCCCGGCGCGGGAGACGCCGGTCACCAGGGCGCCGAAGCGCACGTGGTCGGCGAGGACGTCGGCGAGCGGCTGGAGGTAGTGCTCGGCCCAGTCACCGCCGGAGGGGTAGGTCGCCGGGTCGGGCTTGATCCAGCCGGTGGGGGCGAGGAGCTTCTCGGCCACGGGGTCGGTGAGCTCGCCCCAGGTGGAGAACAGCCGGACGTGCGACCACTCGCGTACCGCCGCCCCGGCGGCCGGGCCGGATTCCAGGACGAGCGGGGTGAGGCCGCGGCCCGTCAGGTGGGCGGCGGCGGCCAGACCGGTGGGGCCGGCTCCGATCACGACGACGGGCAGCTCGGTGGTGGGCGCGTTCACGGCGACTCCTAGCGTGTTTCGACATGTGTCGATGGCTTGCCCGCCCAGCATGACGCCTGTTTCGACAAGCGTCAACATAGACATCCATCGAACTCAGTTCGGAGCGGAGATGGGAACCGCTACCCGCGCCGTGACGAGGTCGCCGCCTGCCTGACCGCGCACGCCGCCCGACTGGACGCGGACGTCCGTATCGGCCGGCCGCCGGGTGGTCGCTGTCCGGCGCGCCAGGCGGGCTCGGGGTGGCCGTGAAGGGCGGTGAGCAGATGGCGGCACGGGGCGTTGTCGCGGCATCCGGCACGTTCGGGCGCCCGTACGGGCCCGCCCTGCCCGGCGAGCTCATCGGCGCGGCGCTGCACGTAACGCGCGCAGTACCGGAACCCGGCACGTTCGTCGGACTGGAGTGGCACCGCAGCCTGGCGGCCGACTCCCTGCGCGGCGTCGGCCGGGACGCCGACCGCGCGGCGCGGCGCCTGGCAGCCCACCTCGCGCACGGCAGAGTCATCCGCCCCTCGCCCACTGGTTCGACGTATGTCAACATAGACGCATGTCGAACGTCGAGGTGCTGCCGCTGCTCGAGACCGCGTCGGATGCCGTGACGCCGTGCTGCCCGCCCCTCACCGAACGCCCGTTCACCGCGGAGGAGGCCGAGACGGCCGCGCGGATGTTCAAGGCGTTGGGCGATCCGGTGCGGCTGCGGCTGTTCTCCGCCGTCGCCTCGCACGAGGGCGGCGAGGCGTGCGTGTGCGACATCTCCGACGTCGGCGTCTCCCAGCCGACCGTCTCCCACCACTTGAAGAAGCTCAAGGAGGCCGGCCTGCTGACCTCCGAGCGGCGCGGCACCTGGGTCTACTACCGGGTCGAGCCGTCAGTGCTGGCCGCGATGGGCAAGCTGCTGACCAGCGCGCCCGGCGCGGCCTGACGGCGACCGGCACGCGCCCCGCGGCCGCGTCATTCGTGCGCAGGCTCCAGGACGAGCCGCTTACGCGAGCAGGCCGGCGATCGCACAGGCCGCTTCGCGTGCGGGCCGGCCGACGCCGATGAGAGTGGCGGAGGCGGGGCCGGTCCAGTCTCCGTAGCCGAGCAGATGCAGTCGTGGCTCGTCCACCGCCCGCGTGCCGGCGGTGGCGATGTGGCCGCGTCGGCCGCGAAGCCGGAGCGGCGCGAGGTGGGACAGGGCGGGCCGGAATCCGGTGCACCAGATGACCGCGTCCGCCTCGGCGCGGGTGCCGTCGGCCCATTCGACACCGCCGGGTACGAGGCGGGCGAACATCGGGCTCGCCTTGAGCAGGCCGCGGTCCCGGGCCTCCCGGACAGGCTCCACGGCGACGATGTCGCCCAGGGCGGCGACGCCGCCGGTGTCGGTGCCGCCCCGGTCGAGGGCGCGGCGGCGGGCGGTGGCCGCGCCGAAGAGGGCACGGCCGTCGACGTCGTCGGCGAGGAAGCGGGGCGGGCGCCGGGCGACCCAGGTCAGCTCGGTGTCGTACGCCAAATCCGCGGCGATCTGGGCGCCGGAGTTGCCGCCGCCGACCACGATCACACGGCGGCCGGCGAAGTCCTGAGGCCGCCGGTACTCGACCGTGTGCAGTTGCTGTCCGGCGAAGTCCCCGCCTCCGGGGACGGCGGGCAGGAATGGACGCCAGGTGCCGGTCGCACTGATCACCGCGCGGCCGTGCCAGGTACCGGAGTCGGTCTCCACGCGCAGGAGTCCGCCGTCCCGGTACACCCCGAGTGCGCGGACCGGCCGCCGCACGGGCAGCTCATACCGCTTCTCGTACTCCCGCAGGTACGCCACCACGTGCGCTGCGTCCGGGTGCTCCTCCCCGGTCTGAGGCGGCATGAGCCGTCCGGGCAGCGAGGAGTAGGCGGCCGGGGAGAACAGGTGCAGGGAGTCCCAGGTGTGCTGCCATGCGCCGCCGGGTTCGGTCCGGGCGTCGAGGATGACGAACTCCAGGCCGAGACGGCGCAGGTGGTAACCGGCGGCGAGCCCGGCCTGTCCGCCGCCGATCACCACCACCTGGGCCGTCCGGGTCACTCGGCTGTTTCCCGGCCCGGCATGAAGATCAGCGCCACCAGCGCCAGCCCGACCACCGCGCCGAGCAGTTGCATGCCGATGAAACCCGCCACCGAGCCGGGCGCGATGCCCGCGAAGGTGTCGGTGAAGGCGCGGCCGATGGTCACCGCCGGGTTGGCGAAGGACGTGGAGGACGTGAACCAGTACGCGGCCCCGATGTACGAGGCGACGGCGACGGGCGCGAAGCGGAGCCGGTCGGTGCGGGCCAAGCCGAAGATCAGCAGGATCAGGCCGGCGGTCGCCACGACCTCGCCGAGCAGGAGATGGCCCGCCGACCGGTCATGGGTGGACCACTTCACCAGCGGTTCGCCGAACATGGCGTCGGCCAGGACCGCGCCCGCGATCGCGCCCACGACCTGGGACGGGACGTACACGGCCGCCTCGCGCAGGCTGACCCCGGCGCCGCCACGGCGGGCGGTCCACCACTCGGCCAAGGTCACGGCCGGGTTGAAGTGCGCACCCGAGACCGGACCCAGCAGGGTGATCAGCACGCCCAGGCCGAAGACCGTGGCGGTGGAGTTGGCCAGCAGTTGCAGCCCGACGTCCTCGGTGAGGTCGGTGGCCTGGATTCCGGAGCCGACCACCACCGCGACCAGGGCCGCGCTGCCCACCAGTTCGGCCGCGGCCCTGGCGAGCAGCGGAGGAGCCTGGGGCGGGGTAGCACCCGGAGCGGGCTCCGGCTCCGCGCCGGGGGCGCCGGGGGCCAGGTCGGACTCCCCGGTCCTGTCGTGCTCGGTGGCCTCGCTGGCCTCGGTGGCGGACAAACGGCACTCCTCGGGTGCGGGTGGAAGGCGACAGGCGCCACATCAGGGGCAGGACCGCTTGACGTTGTTCTCGGCGGTGACGCGCGCGGTCTCCGCGAGGGCGGCGACCTGACCGGCAAGCGAGGCGATGACGTCGGGCTTGAGCCGGTAGTAGGTGAACCGGCCGCACGGCTCCGTCTCCACGACCCCCGCCTCGCGCAGCACCTTCAGATGGTTGGAGAGGTTGGTCTGCCGGGCCCCCGTCTCCTCGATCAGGTGCGTGCTGCAGAGCGTCTCCTGGGCGAGCAGGGTGACGATCCGGAGCCGGAGCGGGTCCGCGAGCACCCGCAGCAGATCAGTGTCGACCGACGTCATCATGGACTGATACTGTCACATCAGTCGGAGCTGATACCAGCCCGGACTGATCCTTGGGACCGCATCTCCACTCCCGTCAGGACCAGGCCGCGAGTGGGTTCCATGACCGCATCCCCACCCCCCCTGCCCAGCCGCATCACCTGCTTGATCCACTGACGAAGGAAGAACCGATGTCCCCCAGCCCCGTCGCCTCCGTCCTGTTCGTCTGTGTCCACAACGCCGGCCGTTCGCAGATGGCCGCCGGCTTCCTCAGCCACCTCGCGGGCGACCGCATCGAGGTCCGCTCCGCCGGCTCCCTCCCGGGCGACCAGGTCAACCCCGCCGCCGTCGAGGCCATGAAGGAAGTCGGCGTCGACATCTCCGCGGCCACGCCGAAGGTCCTCACCACCGAGGCCGTCCAGGCGTCCGACTACGTCATCACCATGGGCTGCGGCGACGCCTGCCCGGTCTTCCCCGGCAAGCAGTACCTCGACTGGACCCTCGAGGACCCGGCGGGCAAGGGCGTCGAGGCCGTACGCCCGATCCGCGACGAGATCAGGACCCGCGTCGAGGCGCTCGTCGCAGAGATCGACGCCAAGCAGCAGGCGTGACTCCGGTTGGGACGCCTTCTTCTTCGGCGTCGTCGCCGTCGCGAGGTCACTGATCACCGGCGCCACCGGGGACCGAGCCCTGCGCCGCAGTACCGAGGCCGATGCCGCCCGCCTGGGATCGTCGGTCAGTCGCTCTCCCGGTAGTTCATGAACCAGTGGGTGTCGAAGTAGCGGGCCATCGTGAACGGGTGATGCGGGTCGACGAGGATGCGGCAGACGAACTCCGCGGCCTGGCAGTCGAAGGGGACGTACTCGCCGTCGAAGGTCCGCACCACCACGGGCCAGCGGTCGGGGTCGTCGCCTGCGACCCGCCAGCAGTACAGGTCCTCGTGCTCCGTGCCCGCCCAGCTCAGCAGGCCGTCCTCCCTGGAATCCGCCCACGGCTCCTGGTGCAGGTCCAGCCATGCGTCGAAGGCGCCCTCGCCGAAGGTTTCGACCATGCGCTTGTAGTCGCTCGGCAGCGCGGTGCCCAGGCGCGACTCCACCTCCGCCCAGTCCACGTCCGGCCGCTGGGCGGGCTGCGTCCAGCCCGTGATCCGCTTGAGTCGCTCCGTCCAGTCGACGTCCCCGTCCTCCTCCGGAGTGACCGCCAAGGGTTCCGGCACAGCCCGGTGAGCGACCACCAGCACCGGCCGCTCGATCCCTTCGGCGTCCCGCGCCGTACCGGTGCCGACCCACCGGTCCCCGTACGCCCACGCCCGTATCTTCACGGCCCGGTCCTCGAAGGGGACGAGGAGAGCCGCGCCTCCGGCCTCGTCGACGGTCGGATCGGTGAAGCCGTCGAGGACGAGGGTGCGCGGTGCGCCGTACCTGCCGCCGAGCAGGTCGGTCAGGTCCTGCGGATCCAGGTCGTCGGGCAGGTACATGTAGCCGTTGCCCGGGCCGAGTCGGGCCAGCAGGTCGGTGACGGTCGCTTGCGTGAGCTCCATGGCGGACAGTGAAGCGCACGGCACTGACAATGACGTGCTGACAGACGTCCTGGAGTCACCTCGCGCTCGTAGCCGCGGTGGGGACGCCGAGGGCACGCCGACAGCACGCCGTCAGGACCGACGTAACGCGGCCACCTGCCCACAAGCCTGCGCCGCGGCTGGTTCGCGCTGAACGTCGCCCATGACACGCACCGGCGGTAATTCCCTCGCGTCGTGGTCGGAAGAGGCCCAGACTCGGCTCATGGCTGACATGGGGGCGTTCCGGGACGCGGTCACCGCGTGGGCGGCGGGTGGCCCCGGCGGTCCCGCGCACGAGCTGGCCGAGCGGCTGTCCGTCCGGGCGGCCGTCCTGCTCGAAGGGCCGAGCGACGTCGCCGCGGTCGACGCGCTGGCAGAGCGCCGCGGCCGGAACCTGGCGGCCGAGGGGGTCTGCGTCCTGCCGATCGGCGGTGCGATGAGCATCGGACGCTACGCCCGGCTCCTCGGCTCCCCCGGCCTCGGCCTCCGCCTCACGGGACTGTGCGACGAGGCGGAGCGCCCCTACTACGCCCGCGGCTTCGAGCGGGCCGGTGCGGCACAGCAAGGCTTCTTCGTCTGCGCGGCGGATCTCGAGGACGAGCTCATCCGCGCGCTGGGCATGACACGGGTGGAGGAGCTCGTCCGGGCGGAGGGCGATCTGCGTGCCCTGCAGACCTTCCTGCGCCAGCCCGCACAGCAGGGCCGCGCCCCACAGCGGCAGTACAGGCGCTTCTTCGGAACGAAGAAGGGGCGCAAGATCCACTACGGCCGCGTCCTCGTCGAGGCCCTCGACCCCGACCACGTCCCGGCCCCGCTCGACGGTCTGCTCACCAGCCTCTGACCGCCGGGCGACGCCGGTCCGGGCGGACACGACACGCATGCCCGCCACGGGGGTCTCCGGTCAGGCGTTCAGCCCGCGGCGACGGGCTGACGATGCGGTGGCCCGCCTCGACGTCCGCTCTGCACACAGCAGTTCAGCCCCGCCAGGTGGTGTCACCGAGCGGGGCTGACCCGTGTGCGCGGTCGTGAAGGGCGGTCGCCTACGCGGCGAAAGGCTCTGCAGGGCTTCAGCCGAACGATCGTACCTGCAGGCTGTAGATGAGGCCCCGGGACACTGTCCCCTCCACAACCACGTACCTCCCAACACAGCCGGCCCTGTCCGCAATCCCGGCGGTGCGCCGCGTTCTTCTGCCCGGCCGGCCGGGGCCGCGCGGGATCTTTTGCGGATCAGACCTTGGGGACGCGCAGGGCAAGGAGGGCGACGTCGTCGTCGTTCCCGGCGGGGCGGACACGGCGGAGCAACTGGTCGGTGAACGAGGCGAGGGGGCGGTGGGCGAGGGCTGCGGCGTGCTGGCGCAGTTGGTCCAGGCCCGTGTCGAGGGTGTGCCCGGGTGCTTCGATGAGGCCGTCGGTGTACAGCAGCAGCGTGGATCCGGGCGGGAGCAAGGCTGTGGCGTCAGGGCGCGGAATGCCCGTCTGGGTGCCCAGGAGGATGCCGTGGCCGTCGGTGAGGTAGCCGGCCAGCCCGTCCCGGCTGATCAGGAGGGGCGGAGGATGGCCGGCGTTGGTCCAGGACAGCTTCCAGTGACCGTTGTCGGCCGCTTCGGCCCGGGCGAAGATCATCGTGGCCATGGTGACGTCGGTGATGTGCTGGATCGCCTCGTCGAGCCGTTCGACGATCCGGCTGGGGGGTTCCTTCTGGGACCAGGCGTAGGCGCGGAGCATGTTGCGGACCTGCGCCATTCCGGCCGCCGCCTCCAGGTCGTGCCCGACGACGTCTCCGATGGCCAGGGCTGTGGACGCGTCGGACAGAGGGAAGGCGTCGTACCAGTCGCCGCCGACCTGCGAGGCGTGGGGTGCGGGCACGTAGCGGACGGTCAACTGCAGGCCCGGAACGCCCGGCATCTGGGGCAGCAGATGGTTCTGCATGGTCTCGGCCACCTTGCGCTGGCGCTGGTAGAGGCGGGCGTTGTCCAGGGCGAGACCGGCGCGGCGTGCGATGTCCTCGATCAGGGGAAGGTCGGCGGGGGTGAAGTCCGCCGGATTGTCGGCGCGGCCCAGGGTCAGGGCCCCCAGGACTTCGCGGGTGCTGCGGATGGGGGCGATGGCCGCGGAGTGCATCCCCGTGGCGTCGAAGAGGCGGCGCTGCTCCACCGCGATCCCGGAATCCGGTGTTCCCTGGTAGGTCTTCGGGCCCGCCAGGGTGGAGGCGACGCCGCGCAGGGCTCTGGACAGCGGCATGGGTGATTCCTCGGGGACCGGCGGCATCGGTCCCTGCAGGTCCTCGTGGGGTACGAGCGTGTCACCGTCGGCGTGGACCACGACGGCACGCCACACCTCGTCGCGCTCGGTGATGAGGTCGACGACCGCCCAGTCCGCCAGTCGGGGCACGACAAGGCTCACCAGCCGCTGCAGCGCCTCGTCGACGTCGAGGGTGGACGTCAGCTGCGCGGTGGTCTCGGCCAGCAGAGCGAGCCGTTGCAGTTCCGACAGATGCTGGGCCATCGGCTCCGGTCGCGGACCGGCCTCCAGCGGGTGCTCGGGGGTGTGGAAGACGACGAGCGTGCCGACCTGGCGGTCGCCGATGTCGTACGGGGTGATCAGCCAGGAGATGTGCAGCAGGGAACCGTCGGCGCGTGCGAAGTAGTCCTCGTCGGCCTGGGCTGTGCGCCCGGCGTGGAACGCCTGCCGCATGGCGCACTGGGTCCTCGGCAGCGGCTCCCCCTGCGGACCGCGGTGCAGCAGGTCGTGCGCGTCGTGGCCGAGGATTTCCGCGGCGGGCCGGTCCAGCAGGTACTCGGCGTGGGCGTTGACGGCGACGATGCAACCTTGCTCGTCGACGACGTAGGCGCCGGCGCCGATGGCGTCCAGCGCCCCGGTCAGCGCGGCGGAGGCTGTCCGTACGGACGCCCCGTGGGCGGTCTCCGCATGCTCCGACCCCGCCATCGCGGCCTCCTTTGTCGATCGGGCCGGCACCGCGTTCGCCGTCGGCGCGTCTGCCCGTGTCCGCTTCTCTGCTTGCCTGCCTCCCGTATGCCCCTGCGCCTGCGAATTCCACGTCGGGGGCACCGAGGATCGCCGCTGCGGGGCCTCCGGGGGTGCCTGTGAACTGGCTCCGTGATCGCCGTCAGGCCGTCACCGGTTGTCGGGCGCGGCCCAGGAGACGAGTTGGAGGACCACACCGTTCGGGTCGGTGACCTGGAAGAGGCGCTCGCCCCACGGCTCTTCGCGCAGCGGCAGGGTGATGGAGACGCCTTCGTCCTGCAGTCGCTCGTACTCGGCCTCCAGGTCGTCCACGGTGAAGGCGATGATCACACCCGCGGCGTGCTGGTCCCTGAAGCCGTCGGGCAGGACCTCGATGCCGCGCTGCAGAAAGATCACGTTGGCGGCGTCCTCCCGGACCAGTGAGGCGAAGCCTTCGGCGGCCATGGCCTCCTGGAAACCGAAGTGCCTGGTCAGGAATGCGGCGGAGGCGGGAACGTCATCGACGGTCAGGGAGACGGCGGTGGAAGCGATCTTCATGGTTCTCCTGAGGTCGGAAACAATCTCTGTACGTTGTACAGTATACGTCGTACAGAGTAAAGGGTTCGCGCAGAACCAGAGCCCTCGCGGAGAGGATGGGGCGCATGGCGAAGGAACGAAGCGGCGCGGTCGACCCGGCCCGCACCCTGGAACTGCTGTGGCGCGAGCCGGGACAGGGCGGCCCCCGGCGCGGCCCCAGGCAAGGTCTGACGGTCGACGCCGTCGTCCAGGCCGCCGTCGACCTCGCCGACTCCGGGGGACTGGACGCCCTGACCATGCGCAGCGTCGCCCAGCGACTGGGCGTCACTCCGATGACGCTCTACACGTATGTCCCGGGCAAGGCAGAGCTGCTCGACCTCATGGTGGACGCCGTCTATCTGCGGATGCCGCGCACCGATCACGCAGCCGCTCCGTGGCGTACGAGGGTGGAGGCCGTCGCGCACGAGAACCGCGACCTCTGTCGGCGCCACCCGTGGGTGGCGACTCTGCCCACCACACGCCCTCCGCTCGGCCCCGGACTCATGACCAAGTACGAACACGAACTGGCCGCATTCGACGGCCTCGGGCTCGATGACGTCGAGATGGATGCCGCCCTCACCTTCTTGCTCGGCTTCGTCCAGTCCGTCGCACGTGCCGACCTCGACACCCAGGCCGCCCCCCGCGACAGCGCCATGTCCGACGAGCAGTGGTGGGCCGTCAACGCGCCGCTTCTGGACAGGGTCTTCGATCCCGCCCGGTTCCCTCTCGCAGCCCGGGTCGGAAGCGCCGCGGGCGCGGCTCACCAAGGCGTGTACAACCCTGAACACGCCTTCGACTTCGGGCTGCAGCGCATCCTGGACGGCCTTGCCCACCTCATCGAGAGCCGGTCCCGATAGCTATCTCATCGGCCGACCCGCCAACGTTCTCGTTCACACCCAATGGCCGCCGACGGCGACCCCATGTGCGGTCCCGAGCTGGCCGGTTCGCACCCACGACCCTGACCTGCGGTCGATCGACCCCGGCCTCCGGTCGACTCGGTCGGTGGCTCCAGGGCCTCGCCGATGCCGGACCCCACGATCACCGGATCTGTGAAGGCCAGCCTCAAGAAATGTCGTTTCTGCAGGTCAGGGGCCCGCCTTCACCCGCGCGGGCGATCCCCGACGGGAGGGAACCGCGATTGAATCACATGAGCCGCGGGCGACGTCCCGCGACTCCCAGAGGAAGGGGCAACTCTCCCATGACCCTGCCGATTCGACAGCGCATCGTCGGCCTCTGCGCCGCGGTCGCGGCGCTGGCCGGCCTCACCCTCAGCAATCCCGCCCAGGCGGCGCCCGCCGCTCCCGCCGCCCCCTCGGGCCCCGTGGTCGTCACCAGCGTGGCCCACACCAACTACCTCATCCCCGACGACGGTTCAGGCGGCAAGGACACCTACCTGCAGGTGTACTACCGGGCGGACCACCCGTTCCCGCGCACCTTCCGCTTCGCCCCCACGCGGACAGCCCAGGGCGAAAGCGTCTACGAGTGGACGATCACCACCACCGGCAACTGCGCGGAGGTCCGAGGTGACGCAGGCTCCTACGTCTACCTGGCCCCGTGCCAGTCCACCAAGAAGGCTCAGTGGTGGCGGCTGCGGCCGACCGTCGACGGTAACGCCTGGGCCCTGGTGCCCTACCTCAACGAGGACCTCGCCGTCACCGCTACTTATGGCGACGACAACGTTGCGCCCCTGCGGGAGATGCCCGGCGGACACGCCACCGCTTCTCAGCTGTGGTTCCTGACGGGCTGACACATTCGCAGGACTCACTCCAGCCCCGCCGCACTTCCCGCCGCGGGGCTGAACGGTGCCCGGTCGCTGAACGGTGCCCGGCCGCTGTCAGCGCGGGATCCCGTCGAACACAGCCACCCCATACCGACCGCCGTCCTGAGCGGCGGGCGCATCGGGATGCCGGACGGCCCGTCCGAATCCCCCAACATCCGGCACTTTCTTCGTAAAGATGTGTGAATCGCCTCAAAGCAGACACTCGGGCTGAGCAGGGTCCCATGAGGTCCATGGGACTGCGTGGCTAGGAGGGTTGCCGATGAGCGAGTCCGTACATGACAGGGGCGGAAGGATCCAGCAGACCGGAGAGACGGTCAAAGCTGAGACGGCGGCCACCACCGGTCAGACACGACAGGCCGCGGGCCAGGTGACGGCCACGGCGGCGCAGCAGGTGAAGGCGGTCGCGGGAGAGGCTCGGCAGCAGGCCGGCTCGGTCGTCGGCGAACTGCGCGGCCGTGCCATGGACGAGGCCGAAGGACAGACCAGACGAGCCGCCGGGGTGCTGCGGCAGTGGGCACAGGACCTGGCCGAGCTCGCGGACAACGCTCCGGGCGACTCGCCCGCCCGCAGCCTCGCGTCCCAGGTGGCCGACCGCGGGCACCGGGCGGCCGACTACGTGGACAAGCAAGGCATCGACGGCATGGTCGACGACCTGCAGCGCTTCGCTCGTCGGCGCCCAGGGCTCTTCCTGGGCGGGGCGTTGCTGGCCGGGCTCGCTGTCGGGCGCCTTGGGAAGACGGCGGGCAAGGCCGCGCAATCCACCGAGGCCGGACAGGAGCAGTCCCCGGGAGCCGTGGGGCCACAGGGCTCGATCGAGCCCGACATGCCGACGCCCGCGCCCGGGACCGGTCAGTGGACACCGCCGCAGCCGCCGGTGTCCCCACCGGCCGCGTCGTCGGCCCCGCCGCCCGGCCCGCCCACAAGTGCGGCTCCCGGTGACATGCCGGAGCCTCCGCGTCCGGGGGTGTGAGGTGTCGTCGTTCCAGCCGAACCAGGGCAGCTCCTACGGGCAGGACCCATCCATGGGTGAGCTGCTGTCGCATGTGACCTCGGACATCCAGACCCTCTTCCGTCAGGAGGTCGAGCTGGCCAAGACCGAGGTCAGGCAGGAAGCCACCAAGGCGGGCAAGGCGGCGGGAATGTACGGCGGCGCAGGGTTCGCCGGCTACATGGCCCTGCTGTTCCTGTCGCTGGCCGCCGTCCTCGGCCTGGCCAACGTGATGGACGGCGGCTGGGCCGCCGTGATCGTCACTGCCGTGTGGGCCGTGGTGGCAGCCGTCCTCTATGCGCGGGGCCGCAGCCGGATGCGCACCGTCACTCCGAAGCCCGAACAGACCGTCGAATCGATGAAGGAGAACACGCGATGGGCACGTCACCCGACCAGATGAGGGCGGAGATCGACGCCACCCGCGACCGTCTGTCCACCGACGTCAACCGGCTCGCCGACCGGGCCAGCCCCCGGCACGCGGTGCGCCGTCGCACCGACCGGGTGCGGGGCAGGGTCATCGGCCTCCGCGAGCGGATCATGGGCTCCGCCTCCGACACCGCGCACAGTCTCGCCGACAGCACCCGGTCGGCGGCCGGTTCGGTGCAGGAAGGCGCCGGACAGGTGACCGACACCGCCCGCGACGCCGCCCAACAGGCCGGTGAAGCGGTCAGGCGGACGCCCGAACAAACGATGCGGAAGACGCAGGGCCATCCGCTGGCAGCCGGCCTGATCGCCTTCGGCACCGGGGTGCTGGCGTCCTCCCTGCTGCCGACGTCGCAGACCGAGCAGCAGGCTGCCTCCGGTCTGGTGCAACAGGGCCAAGAGGCCCTCGAACCGGTGAAGCAGGCCGCGCTCGAGTCCGCGCAGAGCCTCAAGGAAGGCGCGAAAGAGGCGACACAGAGCGCGGCCGAAGAGGTGAAGGGCACCGCCGAACAGGCCGTCCGCACCACCCAGGACGAAGCCCGCGATCAGGCCGGCACCGTGGCGGACCAGGCCCGCGGCTCCGCTCAGCACATCACCGACAAGAGCCGGGGACAGTGAATGCTCCGTTCAGCCCCGCGTGGCCGGTCCGTCCCGGCGGCGAGCGCCGCCGACGGGCGAAAGGCCTTCTCTTGGGTACTCGCCGCGGTGTGGGAGACCCGTGGCGGGCGCGCAGCCGTACCGCGGCGGGTCGAACAGCGAGAAAGGTGAGGTCATGAGCACGGTGAAGGAAGCAGTCGAAGTCGAGGTCCCCGTCCACACCGCGTACGACCAGTGGACCCAGTTCGAGGAATTCCCGAACTTCATGGAGGGTGTGGAGGAGGTCCGGCAGCTCGACGACCGCCACAACCACTGGGTCACCAAGATCGGCGGCGTACGGCGCGAGTTCGACACCGAGATCGTCGACCAGCTCCCCGACGAGCGGATCACCTGGCGTAGCACCACCGGAGAGACGCAGCAGAAGGGCATGGTCCGCTTCCAGCGCGTGGACGACACGCACACCCGGGTGGAACTCGTGATGGACGTCGAGCCCAGCGGCGCCGCGGAGAAGGCGGGGGACATGCTGGGGATGATCGACCGACGCGTCAAGGGGGACATGCGACGGTTCAAGGAGTTCATCGAACAGCGCGGGGACGAGTCCGGCGCGTGGCGCGGCCGCATCAAGCCCGGATGACCTGAGGGGCACGGTTCACCGGCCGCGCGTTCTCCGTCGCCCGCGGCCGGTGACCGGCCCGCCGCCCGGCGCCGGTCCGCCTTCGCCACCTCCTGGACCGGACGGCCCCGCACGCCGATCTCCGGCGCTGGGAGTCGTCCGGGCACCGGGCGGTGTGCAGGCGCAGGGCGCCCATGCGGAGAGAACCGGCCTCGCGGCGTCCGTCCGCGGGCCGGTTTTCGGCGCACGGCCCCGGGAACGTGGACGGTGTCCGCGCGTCATGACGCACGGAGGTGAGGTCCCATGCCCGGACGAGAGGAACTCCCCTCGACTCTGGAGCGCTCCGCCGAGGACGCCCAGCGCACCTGGATCAAGGCGCACGACTCGGCAGTGGAGCAGTACGGCGAGGGAGAGCGCGCCCACCGGGTGGCCTACGGCGCGCTGAAGCACAAGTACGAGAAGGTCGGCGACCACTGGGAGCGCAAGGAGGGCGGCCGTATGGGGCCCTCGGACCCGCGGTCGGCGCGGCCCCGGGGACGCGGCGGCCGCAGTGGCGAGGGTGTCGACGAGAGCGCCTCGAAGGAGCACCTGTACGACATCGCGAAGCGGCTGGACATCGGCGGACGGTCGCGGATGACCAAGGGGGAGCTGATGGAGGCGATCCGCAAGGCCAACCGTTCGAGGACGCGGGCCGCTCGCGGGTGAGTCGGTCACCGACCGGACGCGCGGCGGGCTCCTCTCCGTGGGGGCGGCGTCATGCGCCCCCGCGCAGGACGCACGGGCTGCGTCGCGCCGAGCAGCCACCGATCGGCGCAACATCGGGTTTCCTCCGCCCAGTCCCGCATACGGCGACCCGCGAACCGGATCGGTCCTGTGCCGCGGTCGGGTCGCCGAACCGGAGCCTCGGCGTCCAGCAGCGTACTGTCTGATATGTGCGAGATATCCCCTACGGCAGTTTGGACGGCGAAGAGGCCCTGGACGAGGCGCTGAGCGCCACGGTGCGCCGTACGGGGGCTCTGGCAGGGGGCGTGTACCTGCTGTCCGTGAGCGAGCCGGTGCTCGGCCTGGCGGCGGTGTGCGGAGTGCCGGTGGTGGCCATCACGCTGCCGCATCGGACGGCACTGTCGGCCGGGGGTCCGCTGACCGAGGCGGTGCGGGAGGACCGTCTGGTGTGGGTGGGACGGCAGGAGGACATGGCCCGCCTGTATCCGAACATGGCGGCGGCGTTCCCCTACCAGCTCGCGCTCGCCTGCGCCCCGCTGCACGGCGTCCGCAGGTGGGGCGCGCTGGGGCTGCTGTGGTCCGGAAACCACCCGCCGTCCCTGACCCGCCGTGAGCACAACCTGCTCATGTCCAGCGCGCGCAGCCTGACCCGGGCGCTGGACGACTCCCCCGCTCCCCCGGCGATCCCCGAGACACCCCGTGCCGTGACCCTGGGCCGGCGGCCCGGCCCGGATCCGGCCCAGACCGGGCTCGCCGCCGCCGACCTGGTTCAGCGGCTGCCCGTGGGAGCCCTCAGCCTGGATCTGGAAGGGCGCATCACCTACCTCAACGACGCCGCGGCCCGGCTGCTGGGCAGCACCGTCGACCGCCTCATGGGCACCGTGCCGTGGCAGGCCCTGCCCTGGCTCGACCACCCCGTCCACGAGGACAACTACCGCACCGCCGTCTTCAGCCGTGAGCCTGTGGCCTACACCGCGTTGCGCCCACCCGACAGATGGCTCGACTTCCGGCTCTACCCGGACGACAGCGGCATCAGCGCTCTCATCGTCCCCAACCAACAACGGGATCCGGCCGATGCGCCGCCGCCCCACATCACCGCGCACCTGGACAGCGCGCCCGAGGGGCTTCGCGCGGGGCGGATCCACCAGTTGGTCCACCTGGCGGCCGCCCTGAGCCAGACCGTCACCGTGGCCGACGTGATCAACGTGGTGGCCGACCAGGTGCTGCCCGCCTTCGGCGCCCAAGGCATGGTCGTCTCCGTGGCCGACGCCGGACGCCTGAAAATCATCGGGCACCGCGGCTACGACCCGCGCATCATCGCCCGCCTGGACGGTCTGCCGCTGGACACCCGGCTCACCCCGGCGGGCCAGGTCCTCCAGGGCGGCGTCCCGGCCTTCTACGCCGACCCCGCCGAGCTGGCCCGCGCCCACCCCCGTGCACCCGCACTCAGCGGCAAACAGGCATGGGCCTTCCTGCCCCTGGTCGTCTCCGACCGGCACGTCGGGTGCTGCGTGCTCTCCTACGAGCACCCGCACGTCTTCAGCGCCGGCGACCGCGCCGTCCTCGTCTCGCTGGCCGGCATCATCGCCCAGGCCATGGACCGCGCGCTGCTCTACGACGCCAAGCACCGGCTCGCTCACGGGCTCCAGCAAGCCCTGCTGCCCCACACCCTGCCGACCATCCCGAAGCTGAACGTCACCGCCCGCTACCTGCCGGCCGCCCAGGGGATGGACGTCGGCGGCGACTTCTACGACCTGATCCGCCTCAGCGACACCACCGCGGCCGCCGTCATCGGGGACGTGCAGGGGCACAACATCACCGCCGCCGCGCTCATGGGCCAGGTCCGCACCGCCGTCCACGCCAACGCCACCGTCGGCGCGCTGCCCGGTGAAGTCCTGGCCCGCACCAACCGGGTCCTGGTGGACCTCGACAACGACCTGTTCGTCTCCTGCCTCTACGTCCACATCGACCTGGCCGAACGGCGCATCTACCTGGCCAGCGCGGGACATCCGCCCGCGCTGCTGCGGGACCCTCACCCCGAACTCGCAACCCGTGTGCTCGACGTGGAGCCCGGGCCTCTGCTGGGCATCGGCATGAGCGTCGAGTCCGTCTATCGGGTCACGACCGCGGCGCTGCCCGTGGGTTCGGTCCTGGCCCTCTACACCGACGGCCTCGTGGAAACCCCTGACGCCGACATCACCGAGTCCATCACCACCCTGGCGCACCACCTCACCCTCGGCGGCGACCGACCGCTCGACGACCTGGCCGACCACCTCATCCACCACGCCGTCCCCCACCACACGCACACGGACGACACCGCCCTGCTCCTGCTGCAGAGCCGGTGACGGACCGGCGCGCACCCCGCCCGCCGTCGGCTTCGCACCGGGGCGCCCGGGGCCGCCGGGCGACCGGCCGCAACAGTGGCGGAGCCGGCAAGATCCTGTCACCAAGCTGTGAAGCATCTGGGAGACGCTTGTGCGCAGTCCGGCACACTTCGTGCCTCTCGATCGGGGGAACACCACCATGAGCACCGTTCACAGAGCTGCCGTCGTCCTCGCCGCCGTCTCCGCTCTGGCGCTGACCGCCTGCGAGCCTGCCGAAGACGGCGCGGCGAGCGGGGCCGGGACGGCACCGGCGGCGAGTCCGTCCGTGTCGGCCGCACCGGCGACGCCGTCCACGCCGCCCGGTTCCTCTGGGGCGTCGGGCGAGGGCCCGTCCGGCACGGAGGACCGCTCGTCGGCCGATCACGACGTCTTCCCGTGCAGCACGTACGACGTGAAGTTCACCGCGACCATGGCGGAACCCACGACCAGCAGCTACCTCCTGAAGATCACCAACAAGAGCACGAAGGCGTGCCGGGTACTGGGCCATCCGGTCGTGACCTTCGGCGACCTGGACGGACAGGCCACGGAGCGGGGCGAGGCCCCCGGGATCGAGGAGGCGCTCAGGCTCGAGCCGGGGGCGTCGGCCTACGCCGGTCTCATGGGCGGCGCCGACGACGGCAAGGGGAAGACCGTGCAGTTCATCGCGATGACCATGAACACCGAGTCCGATCTGGAACAGCCGCCGCTCAAGGCCAAGACCCCCGACCTGTACGTCTCGCCCGACACCAACTCCGTGACCGCCTGGGTGAACAACGTGGAGGACGCGCTCAGCCTGTAGGCGGGCTCGCTCGGCCGGGTCCCCGCCGACATCGGCCGGCCGGGCAACACCGCTGCCCCTGCCCCTGCCCCTGCCCCTGTCACTGTCACTGTGGGTAGCGATCGTCCCGCAGGCGGAAGCGCGCCTCGGAACCTACGGTGGTCGGAAGAAGGCCGGTAGGCCGGACCGCATGGAGGAGGCCGCGGTGGAGGAGCATTTCGTGTGGGTGACGACGCGCCGCATTCGGCCGGGCGCCCTGGAGGAGTTCGAGCGGGCATGGCGTCCTGACCCCTCGCCGCAGGGCATGCGCCGCGCGTTCGCGTACTGGTCGGAGGACGCGCAGGAGGTCACCGGAGTGTCCTTCTGGGACTCGAAGGAGGCATGCGACTCGTGGCGGACCTCCGAAGCGGAGGCGCAGCGGCGCGCGAACATGGCCGCGTACGTCGTGGAGGAGCGGGAGGGCTTCTACCGCGGCCGTGAACTCGCCGTCCCGCAGCGGTAGGCAGGGCTCCGGATCAGGTGCGGCGGGTGGCGGGCCCTCGGCAGGTGCCGGCGGGTTCTGGCGGGGGTGCGATGGACGTACCGCCGTGGTACGGCTGCGCGGGTACGGCCCGCGCAGCCGTGCACACCGCTGAAGCCCAGGCCGGGAGAGAGGCGCCCGACGTTCTGCGCGAGGCGGCTGCCGTCAGGTGTGCTCGTGCACCCTTTCCGCCGCTGCCTGTCCCCCGTCGGCCCGGGCGTCCCGGCGAAGACGGACTTCGACGTGTCCGTCGAGGACGCGGGTGTCGAAGGCGGGCTGGGGTGCGGTGGCGGGTCCGCGGACGTTCCATCCGTCCGAGAGCCGGAAGACGCTGCCGTGCCACGGGCACTGGACACACCCGTCGGCGACCGTTCCCTCGGACAGCGGGCCCGCGAGGTGGCTGCATCGTTCGGCCAGTGCGTGGATGGTTCCGCCGGATGCGCGGTACACCAGGACCGGCACGTCGTCCACGAGGCGCCGTACGGGCTGCCCGACCGGGAACTCGGCCACCCCACCGATCCGGTGCCAGCCCTCACGGACCACGTGCGGGACCTCTTCCGCATGGTTGGCGCCGGAGGCCTGACGGTAGGCCAGGTGACCGCCCAGCATCCCGCCGAGCCCCACCGCCGTCAGGCCCAGGAAGCCGTACACCCGGCCGGCCGCCGTACGCCCCTTGAGACGGCAGGCGAGCGAGGTCGCGTACAGCCCCACAGCCGCCCAGTTCGCCGCCGCGTGCACGAGTCCGACACGCGCCTGCTCACGGTGCAGCTCCGCCCAGTCGACCGCGCCCGCCAGCGCGGACGGCGCGGCGGCGGCCAGCCCGACCCCGACGAGCAGGCCCGCCTCCCGCGAGCGGCCGGGCCGCGTGTCCAGCACGGCCGCGGAAAGCCAGCTTCCGATCGGGACCTGCACCATCAGCGGATGGACGGGGTGTCCCAGCCACCTGCCGTGCAGCACATCCCGTACGGGCCCCAGTGGCAGGGACCGTACCCCCGCCTGAAGGCGGTCGATCACCGGGTCGGCCTGGGGCATGCGCTCCAGACGGTCCAGGAGCCACAGGACCCGGTTCTGCTGAAGGCGACGGCGACGCGGCGTTGCACTCATGGGCGCCGAGTCCCCGCCCGGTCACAGGACAAACGACGCGCGAAGGCCCCCCGCAGGTCGTCATCACGGGCCGGGCCCACGCAGGGTCGTCCTCACGACAGGTCCTCCTTGCGACAGGTGTGGACGAACCCCCACCACCCGGCCTTCGCGCGTGCGGCAGCGGGCATCCGCGGAACCTCCGTACCCCCCGGTGGCAGGTGTCCGGGCCGGGTGAGAGCGTGCATGTCCGGGGGCCGTTCGCCGCTGGACCTGCCCGGCTTTCCGGCGCGTCCCCGGGCGCCCCCTGGCGGCCCCGTCGGCGCCCCCGGAAGGAGGCAGGCATGTCGTCCTCCTCGGACCCTCGCGGCTCCGCGCCGCGAAGGCGGACGTGCACCGGCCCGGGGCCGACCCGAGCACGGATGCGGCGACCGCGACCGAAGCTGCGGCTGCGCTTCGACGGCCGGATCGCCGGAATGGGCACCTCGTCCGGGACGCGCATCGTCGTCGGCCACTGGCAACGGTCGCCGTTCGGGCCGTTCAGTGACGTGATGCTCGAACGCGCCGACGGAGAGCGCCTGCTGCTGGCCCGTTCGCGGGAGACGGCGGACTTCATCAGCGACACCTACGCCTTCGACGCCGTGCACGTCGTTCCGGTCGACGTGCGGGTCATCGGTGACACCTGGACCGTCTCCGCCGGGCCACTCGACCTGCGCTTCACCACCGGTCGTCGAGGACTCCTCGGACTCCTGCTGTGCGCCGTGCCCGCCACGCGCGCCCGCCGCCCCGCGTGGTGCGCGCTGACGGACTGGCCCGCCCGCCTGCTGCTGCGCGGCGTGCGCACCCGAAGCCCTGTCGGCGACGGCCGTAGGGAGTGGTACGGCGCCCGGGACCTGCGGCCGGTCCGCACGGTGACCGCGGCCTACGAGGGCACCGACCTGGGTGCGGCGGCCCAGGTGGAGCCGCCGGTGCGCTTTGGGTTCGGCTCGGTGCCCCGGAAACCGTCCGTCACACGGGTCACGACGACGGTGGCACTGGCCCCGGAGTGAACCCATCCTGCCGGGGTACCCGGCCGGCCGCCGAAGGGGACGGCTGACGCGGCCGTCGCCGAGGCCCCGGCCGGAAGGCGCCTACCCGCACGACCGCTTCGCAGCGGAGTGCAACGGCCCCGGAGCCGAGGACGAGGCGGAGGAGAGGAGCCGGGAATGGCGGTGAGGTCCGTCCGGTCCTTGAGCGGTCTCGTCCGGCCGCGTCACGGTGCCCCGGCCGGGGAACGACGACGCGGGCCGACGACCAAGTCCCGGCTCCTGACGACGACCGAAGCCGGTTTCCGCCTGATGAGCAGGCTGCGCCGGGCCCCGGCTCTGCATCCGCAGGGCCTGACGTGCACGGCCGACCTGGAGATCCTCGCCGACCCGGGCGAGCCCTGGAACGCGGCGTGGCTGGACACGCCCCGGCGGTACACCGCGACCGTGCGCCTGTCGCGCGCGGCCGGCCTTCCTCGACGCCTGCCCGACGGGCTGGGCCTGGCCATCCGCGTGGAGCAGGCCGACGGCTTTGACCGGATCCTCGACCTGCTCCTCACGAGCAGCGGCCCGGGCCGGCTCACCCGGCATCTGCCACTGCCCCGCGCCGACGCCCTGGCAGGCCCCTACTCCAGCCTCCTCTCCTACCGGGTCGGTGGCCGAACGCGCCTCCTCGCCGCTTTCCCTCGGCGCTCCGGTCGGGCACCGGTGTCCGGCGATCCCGCGAGTCTGCGCAAGGCCCTCGCCGCCGCCCCGCTCGTGTTCGACCTGTGCGCCGAAACCTCGGACCGAACGTGGCGTGCGTTCGGCGTCCTCACGGTACGGACGCCTCTGCCCCGCGGGCAGGAGGACGGCATCGCCTTCGACATCTATGGACACAGCGCTCCCGGCCTCACTCCGGGCGGCACCCTGGCCGCGACACGCCGCGCCGCTTATCGGGGCTCCCGGGCAGGCCGTCGATAAGCCTCCCGTCCCCACATCCCGACCTGCCACTCGGGCGGGCGGATGAATCCGCCGTTCAGCCGAAAAAACCAGGGAAACCAACGAGCGGCGGCCCATCACCAGGCTTAGTTTCCGCTGAGTCGGCTACACACTGGCCAGCACTCCATTTCTGCCGATTTGAGGAATCGATGGCAACACACACCGAGCCCGTCGCCCCGGTACCGACGGCAGAGCGCCGCAGCCGCGGTCAGGTGATCGTCACCTGGCTGACCACGACCGATCACAAGAAGATCGGCCACCTCTACCTGATCACGTCGTTCGGGTTCTTCCTGGTCGGCGGAGTGCTGGCGATGGCCATCAGAGCGGAGCTGGCCCGGCCTGGGCTGCAGCTGCTGTCCAACGAGCAGTACAACCAGGCGTTCACCATGCACGGCACAGTCATGCTGCTGCTGTTCGCGACGCCGACGTTCGCCGGATTCGCCAACGCGATCATGCCGTTGCAGATCGGCTCCCCCGACGTCGCCTTCCCGCGCCTCAACATGTTCTCCTACTGGCTGTTCCTCTTCGGCGGCCTGATGGTGATCAGCAGCCTGACGGTTCCCGAGGGCGCAGCCGACTTCGGCTGGACCGCCTACACGCCCCTCAGTGGCGGCGAGCGCACCACTCAGCTGGGCGGCGACCTGTGGGTCATGGGGCTGGCACTTGCTGGCTTCGGCACGATTCTCGGCGCCGTCAACTTCATCACCACGATCATCTGTATGCGCGCCCCCGGCATGACCATGTTCCGGATGCCGATCTTCACGTGGAACGTGCTGCTCACCTCGGTGCTGGTGCTGCTCGCCTTCCCGGTCCTGGCCGCCGCGCTGTTCGCCCTGGAGGCGGACCGCAAGTTCGGCGCGCACATCTTCGACCCGGAGAATGGCGGAGCGATCCTCTGGCAGCACCTGTTCTGGTTCTTCGGCCACCCCGAGGTCTACATCCTCGCCCTGCCCTTCTTCGGCGTGGTCACCGAGATTCTTCCGGTGTTCTCCCGCAAGCCGATCTTCGGCTACATGGGCCTGGTCGGCGCCACCATCGCCATCACCGGCCTTTCCGTGACCGTGTGGGCCCACCACATGTTCGCCACCCAGGCGGTGCTGCTGCCGTTCTTCTCCTTCATGAGCTTCCTGATCGCCGTGCCGACCGGCGTGAAGTTCTTCAACTGGATCGGCACGATGTGGAAGGGCTCGATCTCCTTCGAACCACCGATGCTGTGGGCGGCCGGCTTCCTGGTCACGTTCCTCTTCGGCGGCCTGACCGGCGTGCTGCTGGCCTCGCCGCCCATGGACTTCCACGTCACCGACAGCTACTTCGTCGTGGCCCACTTCCACTACGTGCTCTTCGGCACGATCGTCTTCGCCATGTTCGGAGGATTCAGCTTCTGGTGGCCGAAGATGACAGGAACCATGCTCGACCACCGTCTGGAGAAGATCCACTTCTGGACGTTGTTCGTCGGCTTCCACACCACCTTCCTCGTCCAGCACTGGCTCGGCGCGGAGGGCATGCCCCGCCGCTACGTCGACTATCTCGCCGCCGACGGCTTCACCGCGCTCAACACCATCTCCTCCATCGGCTCCTTCCTCCTCGGCCTGTCCACCCTGCCCTTCCTCTACAACGTCTGGAGGACCGCCAAGGAGGGCAAGCGGATCGAGGTCGACGATCCCTGGGGCTACGGCCGGTCCCTGGAGTGGGCCACATCCTGTCCGCCACCCCGCCACAACTTCGTCAGCCTGCCCCGCATCCGCTCCGAATCCCCCGCCTTCGACCTGCACCACCCGGACCTGGCGGAAATCGAGTACCGCGAGCACGCCGGCAGGCGCGACGCACTGGACGCGGAGAGCCACAGGGGCGAACCGCAGTGAGACACGGCAGACACCGCACCGCGCACGACGACACCGACGCGCCGACCCACACGGTCGAGGGCTAACGCACTTCGGGAGGCCAGGGCCCTGTGCGCCCGGAAGCCCTGGTTGGCCACCGCTCCCTCACGCCACCTGCTCAGTCGTCAGGGCCGTGGGCATCTGTGCGAGGAAGGGGCCCACGCCGGTGCGGCGGCCCGGCCGGAGGACGGCGTGGCGTTGCCCGGAGCCCGGTCCGCCGCGGGCAGCGAGAGCGTCGGCCACGACGCCGGTGGTGAAGGCGTAGACGGCCTGGTGGACCAGGTCCACGACGAGTTCGGTGCGGAGCCGGGTGGAGGGCGGGGCTCCCCCACCGGCCGCGTTCTCGAGGATCCGGTCGCTGGTCAGCCGCACGACGGTGCATTTGGCCGAGGCGACCGGTCCCCGCGGTCCGATCTGTGCAATGGCCGAGCGCAGCACGCCGAGAACGGCCGCCTGGCCGTAGTGCATGGCCCAGTTGACCATGAGTGGCTGGGTGGCGGGGCGTTCGGGCGGGCCGGTCAGCCGCTGGAGGACCTGCGCGGGCACATGGGAGTCGGGCCGGCGGTCCCGGCCTGCTCGACCTTCTCGCCGAGGGTCATCACGACACCTCCGGCCGTACCGGCGCCCGTCCCTTCCCCAAAGCACGCTTGATCATGCCCCGACAAGTACCCTCTGCCGGTCCCGCCACCCGCGTGAGCTCGTGACAGGACCATCATTCACCGGTGGTCTTTGCCACCAGCGCGCCGTACGTCAGTTGCAGAGCGTCCGCCCCGGCCAGGGCGGCCAGCGCGCCCATCACCGTGCGCGTGGCGCGCGGCCAGAGAAGCTGCCCGGCGGTCAAAGTCGATGCCACCCACACGCTCATGCAGAAGGGGCAGGTCAGCAGCTCCCCCACGGTGTCCTTGCCGGGCTCGGACCGCGCTTCCTCATGCAGTTCCGACGGCCCCTGAGGCCCCACGTACCGTGTGAAGGGAGCCCGCAGCGGGCTGGTCACCGATGCTTTGCTCAGCAGTCGGCTGAGTCGGAAGGTGGCCACCGAGGTGAGCGCCACGTCCCAGGGCTCCGGCCGGTCGGGCAGCGGCCGCCCGCGGACTCGGACAGCCGTCGCCCATGCGGCCGTGTACAGACCGAACCCCGCCATCGCTCCGAGATAGCCTCCCAGGGGCCGCTCCTGCCCTGCCGAGTAGTTTCGTCGCGTACGTCGCAGTAGCCCGTTCACTCGTGGTGCGAGCCGGCTGCCGGCTGAAGTGCCCATGGGCGAGCTCCGTTCCCTTCTGCGCCCTCGGCGGTTCTGATCCGTTCTGCGGCGTGCTGCCGTGCCCACGGCGCCGGCGCGCGCTTCTGCGACGGTGCCGTCGCCTTGCTTCGTTCGTGAGCCGCCGGGTTCCCCCTGCTCATCTGGATAACCGCGAAGTCGGCCCGCCCCGGGGCGCCGCCCCTCGTCGTCGGACGCACGTGAGGCCCACAGGCCACGTGAGGCCCACAGCCCACGTGAGGCCCACATGCGGAGCGAGGGCGGCACCCTGCGACGGACACTTAACACTTTGCCCGCTTTGTTGCAGTTTGCCATGAAACGGGCACGGCACTCGGTCATCCACGAGCCTGCGCTCCTTCCCGAGAGGACAGTGGGGACCCATGACGACGATCGGTGTGGAGGAGGAGTACCTGCTGGTCGACCCGGTCACGGGTCTGCCCGTGCCGCATGCGGACAAGGTGCGCGCCGCGGCGGGACTGGCGTCTCTCGCGACCGACCAGGAGGTGCAGTGCGAGCTGCTGCAGGCGCAGGTGGAGGTGGCCACCCCGGTGTGCGGCACGCTGGAGGAGGTCGGGGGGCATCTGCTGCGCCTGCGCCACGCCGTCGGCGCCGCCGCCGAGACGCACGGCTGCCGGATCGCCACCTGCGCGACCCCGCCGCTGCGTCACGGTCGTCCCGTTGCCATCACCGACCGGGCCCGTTACCGGGCCATGGCCGTTCAGGCGCCGCAACTGGTGGCGGAGCAGATGGTCAACGGCATGCACGTCCACGTCGCCGTACCCAGCCGTGATGCGGGTGTGCAGGCCCTGAACCGGATCCGGGTGTGGCTGCCGACGCTGACGGCGATCTCGGCGAACTCCCCGCTGTGGGACGGCCACGACACCGGCTTCGCCAGTTGGCGCACGGTGATCTTCAGCCGCTGGCCGGTCAGCGGTATGCCGCCGTCCTTCCGGGACGCCGCGGATTACGACCGGCGGGTGGGGCAGCTCCTGGAGAGCGGTCTGATCTCGGACACCGGTCAGTTGTACTGGCAGGCCCGCCTCTCGGACCGGTACCCCACTCTCGAGGTGCGCTGCCTGGACGTGCAGCTGCGCGCGGACGAGGCGGTCATGCTCGCCGGGATCGTCCGGGCCCTCGTCGAGATCGTCCTCGCGGACGCGACTGCCGGGGCTCCCGTGCCGCACTGCGCCCCGGAACTGCTGCAGGCTGCCATGTGGCACGCGGCCCGCCACGGCCTGAGCGACACCTTGATCGATCCCAGAGGCGGTCGGCGGCGGGCCGGCGACGTGCTGTACGAGCTCCAGCGGCACATCGCTCCCTCACTCGAGACCACCGGCGACAGCCGGCAGGTCACCGCTCTGGTCCACCGGCTCCTGCAGAACGGCACCGGGGCGGACCGGCAGCGCGCCGCCCTCGCCCGGGGCGGAATCCGGGCGGTCACCGACCTGGTCACCGTCGAGAGCACCACGCCGTGACCCGGCTGCCGGCGAGCCGGCAGGAGCCCGTGCCGGTGTCGATGGTGACGGCGCCGTTCCTCCCGAGGCTCAGCCGCGAAGGTGCTCCTGCGCGACCGCCAGCGCCGCCGCCATGATGCTCAGCTGCGGATTCACCTGGGGGCAGCTGGGCAGGACCGAGGCGTCCGCGACCAGTACTCCCCGCACCCCGCGGAGCCGGCCCGCCGGGTCGGCCGGGCAGTGCTGCGGGTTCGCCCCCGCGGCGACCGTGCCGGTGGGGTGGTAGGCCGAGAGGTGCAGCTGCCGGGCGCTCGTGCCGGCCAGGACGGCGTCCAGTTCGGCGAGGTCCCGCACGCGCGGGGTGCGGGGGATTCCGGTGAGCACCTCCTCCGCGCCCGCGGCGAACAGCAGCTCCCCCATGGCGCGCACGGCCCGCATCAGCCGGGCCGCGTCGCGGCGGTGCACGTCGTAGCGGAGCAGCATGCGGTCGCGGCCGAGGACACGCCCGGAGGGACGGTCGGCGATCATGGCGCCGAGCGTGGCGAGCCGGTCGGCGCACTCCAGTTCGCGACGCAGCTCGCCGCCCAGTCCGGGGAGGACGAAGGAGCCCATGCCGGGCGGGGTGGCGGTGGCCTCGATGAGGACGCCGTCCCTGTGGTGCTCCTCCACTCCGACGCTCTGCAGCACGCCCTCCCAGGCGGTGACCGGATCCGCGAAGCGGCCTGCGACGCTCGTCGCCGGGTGGACGCTGAGGTTGCGACCGAGACGCGGATGGCCGCCGAGGCCGGAGCGCCGCAGCAGCGGCGGGGACTGCAGGGCGCCCGCCGCGACGACGACCAGAGGGGCGAGGATCTCGAAGCCGCCGCCGGGCCGGCGTACGCGCACGCCTGAGGCGCGCGCGCCTCCGGGGTGGTCCGGGTCGACGAGGACGCGTTCCACCCGCGCTCCGGTGACGATGCGGGCGCCCGCCGCGCAGGCGTCGGGCAGCACGGAGAGCTGCACGCTCTGCTTGGCGCCGGTGGGACAGCCCACCACGCACTGGCAGGAGCCCCGGCAGCCGGGCGCGTTGCGCCGCAGGGGCGCGGCCTGCCATCCGAGTGCGCGGGCACCGGCGAGCGCGAGCCGGCCGTTGCCGCCGAGCACGTCCAAGGGCTGGGTGGCCACGCGCAGGGTGCGTTCCACCTCGTCCAGATGCCGGTCGAAGCCGTCGGCGAGGGTGAAGCCGAAGTCCTTGCTCCACTGGGCGAGGACGTGGCCCGGGGTGCGGTAGCAGGTACCGGAGTTGACGACCGTGGTGCCGCCGACGGCTCGGCCCACCGGCAGCAGCAGGGGTGGTGCGCCCACCGCGACCGTGGCCCCGCCGTCCCGGTAGAGCTCGGTGAACCGCTCGAGGGGCGCGCGCCGGCCGAACGACTCGGTCGCATGGTGCTGTCCCTCTTCGAGGACGACGACGTCCAGCCCGGCCCGTGCCAGGGTTCGCGCCGCCATCGCCCCGCCGGCGCCGGAGCCGATGACCACGGCGTCGGCGGTGGAGCGGGCGGGCCAGGCGTGGGCGGGCGTCAGGTCGAGCGGCGGGTCCTTTCGTATCGGTCCACGCGGGGCCGAGCCGCCCTCCTGGAGCATCCGCTCCGTCCCGGCCGACAGGAGGACGGGGACTTTGATCAGGTCCAGGAGCGGGAGGAGTGCGGGCCGTGCGGCCAGTGCGCCGAGTACGGACTCCCGTTCGCGCGGGGTGAGCGCGGCCAGGGTGCGCCCGGTGCGCGCCATGGCGTAGGCGTCGATTCCGTGGGCCGCCGCGCGCAGGCCGGCGCGGGCGGCGAGCGGCATCGTGGCGAGGAGCGTGTCCAGTCGGGTGGGAACGCGCCGGGGCCAGTCGGCGGTGCCGTCGTCGGCGAGGAGGGCGGCCACCAGGCCGTCGAGGCTCATCGGGTGCCCACCTCCGCGTGGGCCGTGCCGTCCAGTGTCCAGGCGGCCTCGGTGCGCCAGCCCCCGAACCACCACCGCTCCACCAGGACGTGGGCGTCGGCGCGTTCGCTGTTGCGGCACGTCGCGTGCCCGCCGTCGGGGTCGGTGTAGTCCAGGGCTAGGGTGCGGTCCTCGGGCTGGGTGACCTCGACCCGGATCCGGCGCAGACCGCAGCGGCCGGTGACCGTCCACGTGGGCAGAGCGATGTCGGCCCGGAATCGGCCCGCTCCCGCCCACCCGACGGCCGACCGCTCGGGGCGGCGGGGCCAGGTGCGGCCGCTGCGGCGCAACCGGAGGAAGACCAGGGGCGGAAGCCTGCGCAGCCCCGGACGCGTGGAGACGGCGGCGACGATCTCCAGGACGTCCCCGCCGCCCAGGTCGGCGTGCAGCCAGGCCCAGCGGCGGGCGTTGCCGTGGCCGTAGATCCGGGCCGACGCGCCGGACGCGGCGGTGAGGGTCAGCGTGCTGCCGTCATGGGTGACGGTGCCGTCGTACGAGGCCCGCGCGGCCGGGAGCATCTGGGCGGCCGGCAGCAGCGGTCGGCGCCAGGCCCAGCGGGGGAAGGTGAACAAGGGCTGGTCCGTGGGTACTTCGGAGAGGTCCCAGCGCAGGGCTCCGTCCCCGGCCGAGCCGGTCAGGCGGCCGGGCCGGACCGCTGTCCCGTCGCCGCTGAAGCCGGACTCGTCACCAGTCCACGGGGCGGGACCGAAGCGAGCGTGGCGCACGGGACCGTCCTTGGGGAACACAGCGGCCCAGCCGTGCCCGTACGGTGCGGATCCGTCGGCAGGGGCGGTCAGTTCGTGGTGCAGCCACAGGCCGGTTCCGGTGGCCGGGTCGGTGACGGTGGTGTACCACACCTCGGTACGGCCCGGCTCGCCGCGCCAGCGTGGCGCGAGGTGGGCACCGGCCTCCTCCTGCCGCGGGAAACGGAAACTCGCGAGGAACGGCAGGAGTTGCGTGCCGAGCGCGAACCGCAGGGTGCCGGTGCCGATCCGCGCGCCGTCCTCCCAGAGGGTGTACGGCAGCACGGTCATCGAGGCGACGGGTCTGCGCGAGGTGACGGACTTCCAGCCGTCGAGGGTCAGCCGCCGGCCGTCGGCGGTGAACCTGATGCGGTAGCGGATACGGCGTCGCGCCCACGGCGAGATCTCCAACTCGCCTTCCGCGCGAGGATCGTCGGCCCACCCGGCGATCCGCATCCGGCCGGCGCCACGGGCCTCGGTCGTGCCGGACAGCCGCAGGAGGCGGTCGGCGGAGACCGTCAGATCGAGACGGACGCGGCGCGTGCGGTCCTCGGCGTCGAGCCGCAGTGCGCCGAGCATCGTCTCGCGGAAGACGGTGCCGCGAGCGGGGGCGACGTCCGCGCTCATGCGAGGCCCTCCAGCATGATCCGCTCGGTCGCCGTCAGATACCCCTCGGCGGCCCGCCGGGCGCCCGCCTCGTCACCGGACACCACCGCGTCGACCACCGGCTCAAGTCGCCCGCGGGCGACCTGGGGATCCGTGAACGGCGCCCTGAGTGCGGCGCGTACCGGCAGGTAGGCGTTGAAGAGCGTGTTGGTCAGCAGGACGTAGACGCGGTTGCCTGTGGCCCGTGCCAGGGCCCGGTGGACCTCGATGTCCGCGAGCTGCACGGCGTCGGCGTCCGTTGCGTCCCCGACGGCCGTCAGCAGCGTCCGCAGCTCGGCTCGTTGCCGGTCGGTCGCCCGGGCCGCGGCACGCTCGGCGATCAGCGCTCCGATACCGCGCCGCACTTCGAATACCTCCCTGATCCAGTCGGGGCTGTGCCGTACGAGCATCGGCAGCAGGTCGGCTCCGCCCAGCCGGAGGTAGTCGCGCACGCGGGTGCCGACGCCGTGCCGGGTCTCCAACAGACCGGCCTGCATGAGCCGCCCGAAGGCGTGCTTGAGGGTGGTGCGGGTGACGCTGTATCCGTCGGCGAGCGTGCGCTCGGGCGGCAGGTAGCTGCCGACCGGGTGGCGTCCGCTGAGGATGTCCTCACGCAGCCGGCTCTCCAGAACATCGACGATCGTCTCGCGGGGCAGTGCCTCCACGCCGTCCTCCCAGTGGCTCAGTGGATGAGCCACTCAACCAACACACGTGCGCGCAGTCAACGGGTTCGGCACGCCCAACTCCCTTTTCACGTTGCCGAATTGCCCACGCCATCGTTCCGGCACCCATGGCGCCCGCCCGCTCGCCGCCCGGCAGTTGGCGCCGACTCGCAGGCAGCCGGCGGCCGGGGCTGCCTGCCACCGCGAGCGGAACCCCACCTCGACACCCGAAAGTTGAACGTGTTCAATTGGCGTGCCGGGGTGCGTGAGGGAGGGGGCCGGAGATGGGGAAGCCGAGGACGGGCAGGTGGGGCGTCGCCCTGGGGAGCACCGCCATCGCGCTGACCGTGACGAGCGGGTGCAGTCCGTACGGGTTCTACTCGGGTACCGGCGTGCACGACGCGACGGTCGCGGAGCTCGCGGGCACATGGAACTGCATCGAGGGCACACAGGTCACCCTCCGCCGCGACGGCACGGCGGTCTTCCAGCGGCTCGACGGAGCGGACTTCGCCTTCGACGACGGCTGGCGCCTGTCGGGCAACGGGACCTGGAGACTCACCGATGGCGACGACGGCCAGGAGATCCGCCTTGCCTTGAACGACCGGACCGGCATCGAATACCGCACGGACCACACGAGGGACGCCACGTCGGTCTCCGTGCCGCCGCCCACGACGTACACCTGGGACCTCTACGTGGACCGGGACAAGGACAGAAGACTGTGGTTGTTCTTCTTCTACAGCGACCCGGACGCCGGAAACAGATACGTCCTCTCCCGCCCCCGCGCGTGACCCGGCTCCCGGCAGTGCCCCGCGCCGCCCCTCCCGAGAGAGACGGCACCCGGGGCCGGCCCCGGCGGCACCGCAGCCGGCCGGGGCGGGCCCTGGGGACGGTCACTTGCGCCAGAAGAGGTGGTGTGTCACGCCGCTCGGGCTGGGCACGACCTCCAGGTGGAACCGGTCGAGCAGTTCATCGGGGGATTCCCAGAGCCGCAGTCCAGAGCCGAGCTTCACCGGCGAGACCGCCACGTGCAGGGTGTCGACGAGGTCGGCGTCGAGGAACTCCCGGATGGTGGTGACCCCGCCGCCGAGGCGGACGTCCTTGCCCTGCGCTGCCTCGCGCGCCTGCTCGAGGACCGTGGCCGGGTCGCCGTCGACGAAGTGGAACGTGGTGTCGGAGAGGGTGAACGAAGGCCGCTTGTGGTGGGTCATGACGAACACCGGGGTGCGGAACGGGGGTTCCTCACCCCACCAGCCGCGCCACTCGTGGTCGTGCCAGGGCCCGCGCTGGGGCCCGAACTTGTTGCGGCCCATGATCTCGGCGCCGATGTTGCGGGCGTAGTCCCGGGTGAAGTAGTCGTCGAGGCCCCGGCTGCCGCCGGGGTCGGTGCGCATGGGCCAGCTCGCCGTGGCGCCGGCCCAGGCGAACAACCTCTCGGGATGGTCGTGACCGAACGGCCGCTCGAAGCTCTGGTCCTCGCCGGCGGCGATGCCGTCACTCGAGACGTTGAAGTTCTGGACTCTCAAGAGTTGAGCCACATGTTCCTCCAGTGGTGATCTGACAACGACGGGGTGACTCTCCGGGCCGGCAAAACTCACCGCTACGCCTTGACCGATCGGAGAACGGGCTACCCCATGAGGACCTCGTTCCTCCGGATCCGCGACTCGGGCCCGGCCTCCCTGCCCTAACCTGACGTGCATGAACGTACCGGGGGACGTGATCGACGCACGCTTCGAGCTGATCGAGCGGCTCGGCAGTGGGGGGATGGGCACGGTGTGGCGGGCCCGCGACACCGTGCTGGGCCGGGAGGTCGCCCTCAAAGCCGTACGCCCCGACGCGGAGGCCTCCCCCGCCGTGCGTGAGCGGGTCATGCGTGAGGCGAGGGCGCTGGCCCGGCTCAACGACCCGCACGTGGTGACCGTCCATCAGATCGTCGAGGCGCATCCGCACCCGTGGATCGTGATGGAGCTGGTGCCCGGCCGGTCACTCCAACAGCGGTTGTCCGAAGGCTCGTTGAGTCCGGCCGAGGCCGCGGCGGTCGGACGTCAGGTCCTCACCGCGCTGCGCGCCGCCCATGCGGCCGGCGTCCAGCACCGGGACGTCAAGCCGGCGAACGTCCTGCTGCGCCCGGACGGCACGGCGGTGCTCACCGACTTCGGCATCGCGGCTTTGCAGGGGACCTCCGCGCTCACCGCCACGGGTGAACTCGTCGGCTCTCCCGAGTACATGGCCCCCGAGCGCATCCGTGGCCACGACGACCCGGCCTCCGACCTGTGGTCCCTCGGGCTGGTGCTGTACGTGTGCGTGGAGGGCGTGAGTCCGCTGCGCCGGGAGACCACACTCGCCACTCTCGCCGCCGTCCTCGACGACCCCGTTCCACCGCCCGTACGCTCCGGCCCCCTGGCACCGGTCCTGCAGGCCCTGCTCGTACGCGATCCCGCCGCCCGTCCGGACGCCGTCCGGCTGGACGCTCTGCTGGCCCAGGTCGAGAGGGGCGCCCAGCCGAGGTGGGACCGGCCGACACTGACCGCGGCACCGGTCCCGGCTCCGACGGCGCCGCCGGCGCCGCCTGTGCCGGGGCCGCCGACGCGGACCGACAGCGCCCTCCCGGGATCTGACCACCGCCGTCGCAGCCCGGCTCTCACCGCCGCGCTCGCCGTCCTGGCCGTCGTCGGGGTTGCCGGCCTCGTCCTCAGCCTGCGCCCGTTCGACGACGGCGCGTCCGCCGACCGGGCGGGCGGTCCCCCGGCGAGCACGTCGGCCACGCCCGTCACTCCGCCCCGGAGCACGGCAGCGGAGGAGAGCCCCAGCGCGTCCGCGCGTTCCCGCCGGCCCTCGCCCTCCACGCCGGTCACGGCCGAGTCCACGCCGTCTCCGGCCGCGAACGGCCGCTGGATCGCCCAGCTCTACTCGGAGCCGGTCTCCTCGGGCACCGCGGCCCGCGACCGGCGCCTCGAACGCATCCGCGCCACCGTGCCCGAGGCACTGGTCCTGCGCAGCGACGACTACGCCTCGCTCCGCCCCGGCTTCTGGGTGATCTACGCACCCGGCCCCTTCACCGACGGCCGAGCGGCCCTGTCGTTCTGCGCCGAACGTGGCCACACGACGGCGGTCAGCTGTATCGGGCGTTTTCTCAGCGTCAGCTCGGACGACTTCGCGCTCCAGTGCCGCCCTCCGGCGTCGAGTCCGACGGGCCGGTGCACTCGAGGAACGTAGGGGTGCGTGCCGGGGCGGGCAGCGGGCTGCCCCGGTCGAGCGATGCCCCCCGCAGCCGGCACCGGACGTGGCCGCACCGGGACGGGCCCTGGTGCCGGGCGTTCAGCACAGCACCGGCAGCGAGGCCGGCAGCACCCTCGCGGTGACGGGGAGGACGGCGTCGACCTCGCCGTCGGTGCCGTAGGGCACCGGCTGTTCGGCCTCGATGCGGATCTCGCGGCCCCGCAGGGTCCGCACTTCCGGCCGGCGGATGTGCGCGCCCGTCGTCAGCTCGTTCATCAGGGTGAAGAAGAGGCGCCGTGGCGCGTGACGGATCATCACCACCTCGAGGAGTCCGTCGTCGATCCGCGCGTCGGGGGCGATGATGCGGCCGGAGCCGTAGTAGGCGGAGTTCGCGGCCACGACGGTGTAGCCGCGGTGGGTGTGCTCCTCGCCGTCGACGGTGACCCGGTAGTCGGCCGGGCGCCATGTGGCCACCGCGCGCAGTCCGCCCATGTAGTAGGAGGCGGCTCCGCGCAGTACTCGGGCGTGGTTGGCGTGGCGGTTGGCGAGGGCGTCCACGCCCGCGTACACGCTGCCGAGTGCGACGGTGCGGCCGTGGGCGGACTCCACCTCGATCGTGTCGACGAGGCGGGGGGCGTGGTCGAGCAGGATCCGGGCCAGCGCGGCGGGGTCGGTGGGCAGTTCCAGCGCTCGGGCGAAGTCGTTGCCGCGGCCGGCCGGGACCAGTCCGAGGACGGTGTCGGTTCCGCTGAGGGTCCCGCCGATGCCGCCGGCGATGCCGTCGCCGCCGACGGCGAGGACGACGCGGTCCCGTGCCCCGGCCTGCCGGGCGAGGTCCTGCGCGTGGGTCAGGCTGCGGCTGTACTCGGTCTCCAGCCCGGCCCCGGCCTCCCGCAGCAGCCGGGCCACCCGCAGCAGTGCCGCCACCCCGGTGGATCCGCCGGCGGTGGGGTTGACGATGGCGGTGAACTGTCGCATCGGTGTGCCTCCGAGGGCGGCTGACGGGATCGTGCACGGAGTGGGGAGGGGGTGGCTGAGGCGGGGATCGGCCGGGGGGTGGGTGGACGGGCCGGTCAGTCGGTGGGCAGGAGGATGCCCGGGTTGAGCAGGCCCGCGGGGTCGAGCTGTCGCTTGACGGCCTGGAGGGCGCTGATGCCGAGTGGGCCGGCTTCCCGGACGTACCAGTCCCGGTGGTCGCTGCCCACGCCGTGGTGGTGGCTGATCGTGCCGCCCGCGGCCATGATCGCCTCGTTCGCGGCGTGCTTGGCGGGCTCCCAGTGCGCCACCGGGTCGTCGCCCTGGGCCGACACGACGGTGAAGTACAGCGAGGCGCCGTTCTCGTAGACGTGGGAGATGTGGCACATCACGAGCGGCGGGGTGCCGGACTCCGTGAGGGTGGTGGTGAGCGCCGCGCGGACGGAGGCGTACAGCTCGGGCAGGCGGGACCAGAAGCCGGCGGTCTCCAGCGTCTCGGCGAACGCCCCCGCGTCCAGCAGCGCGTCCCGCAGGTAGGGCGCCGAGTAGCGGCCGTGGGCCCAGCGTTCGCCCGGCTCCTCGCCCAGCCAGGTGCCGCCGCAGTCGCGCAGTACGGCGGCGGCCCGCTCACGGCGGTGGGCGGTGTCCTCCTCCGTGCCCTCGTAGCCCGCGATCGCCACGCATCCCGCGGGCTGGGAGAAGCCGGAGGAGCCGATGGCGTCGGGCTGGGCGAGGCCGATGAGCGTCTCCGTCTCGTCCGACAGCCGCAGGACGGTCGGACGCGGCCCGTCCTGGGCCAGGCGGCGCAGGGCGGCGGCGCCCTCTTCGAAGGAGGCGAAGCGCCACCCTTCGTACACACGGGTCTCGGGGAGGGGGCGGATCCGTACGGTCACCGAGGTGATGACGCCGAACGCCCCCTCGGAGCCGAGGACGAGCTGGCGCAGGTCGGGGCCGGCGGCCGAGCGCGGTGCGCGGCCGACGTCGAGGGTGCCGGCGGGGGTGGCGAGGGTGAGGCCGAGGACCATCTCGTCGAAGCGGCCGTAGCCGGCGGACGCCTGTCCGCTGGAGCGTGCGGCGGCGAATCCGCCGATGGTGGCCCACTCGTAGGACTGGGGGAAGTGGCCGAGGGTGTAGCCGTGTTCGGCCAGGAGCGCCTCCGCGTGCGGGGCTCGCAGTCCGGGCTGCAGGGTGGCGGTACGGGAGACCGGGTCGAGGGCGAGCATGCCGTCCATGCGGGCCAGGTCCAGCGCGACGAAGGGCCGTCGCGGCTGCGGGGAGAGTCCCCCGACCACGGAGGTGCCGCCGCCGAACGGGACGACGGCGAGGCCGTGTTCGGCACACGTCCGCAGGACGGCGAGGACGTCGTCGTGACCGGCGGGGAGGACCACGGCGGCCGGGACGGCCGCCACGTCCCCGGTACGGATGCGCAGCAGGTCGGGGGTGGACTTGCCGCGGGTGTGCCGGATGCGGGTCTCTGCGTCGGTGCGGACGTGGGCTTCGCCGCCGACGACGTCGGCGAGGGCCTGGAGTGCGGCGGTGTCCAGCGCCGGCTCGGGGACGGTGATCTCTTCCAGGGCGACCGGCTCGGCGCTGCGGGGCTTGACCCCGAGCAGGTCGCGCAGCAGCCCGGTCACCGTGTCGGGCAGCGGCGTCGCCCTGGCCGGGTCGCCCCAGCCGCTCCACAGCATGTCCATGCGCTTGTCCTCACCGGTCGTCGCGGAAGAGTGCTCTCTCCTGCACTGCCGTGCAGGCGTTACACTGTGACACATGACGCCTATTCGTCACAACGCCTCGGACAGCGATCCGGTGCTCGACGCGGTGCGCGACTGTGTCCTGGCCGTCGGTGTCCGGCGTACGACTCTCACCGACGTGGCCCGCCGTGCGGGCGTCTCCCGGATGACGCTGTACCGCCGCTGGCCCGATGTGCGATCCCTGGTCGGCGACCTGATGACCCGTGAGTGGATCGACGCGGCCACCGGGGCGATGCCCCCACCGGTACCGGGCAGCGGCGCGCGCGCCCGCATCGTCGACGGCCTGGTGAGCGGAGTGGACGCCTTCCGCGCCCATCCGCTCTTCCGCAAGATCGTCGACGTCGACCCCGAGTTGCTCCTGCCCTATGTGCTGGACCGGCGCGGCGCGAGCCAGGACGCCCTGCTCGGCCTGCTCGCCGAGGCCCTGCGGGAGGGGCACGCCGACGGCTCGGTGCGCCCCGGCCACCCCGAACGACAGGCGCGGTCCCTGCTCCTGGTCGCCCAGGCCTTCACCCTGTCACTGCGCACCATGACCGACGAGGACGACCCCGACCTGACGAGCGAGGCCTTCTCCGCGGAACTGCGCACCATCCTCGAGAGGACCCTGACGCCATGAGCCCCAGCAGCACGGCCTCCTCCCCCACGGCACCGGGCTCGTCGCTGTCCGCCGCCCGCCGCCGCAGCGAACTGGCCCGGACCGTCGGCGGTCCGACCGTGGACGTGCTGGTCGTGGGTCTCGGCGCGACCGGCGCCGGAGCCGCGCTGGACGCCGCCGCCCGAGGACTGACGGTGGTCGCCGTCGACGCCCACGACCTGGCTTTCGGCACCTCGCGCTGGAGCTCCAAGCTCATTCACGGCGGACTGCGCTACCTCGCGTCCGCCCAACTCGACGTCGCCCACGAGAGCGCCCGCGAACGCGGCATCCTCATGGAGCGCAGCGCGCCCCATCTGGTGCGCGCCCAGCCCTTCGTACTGCCCCTCACCCCGCTGGTCTCCCGCGGACAGGCCGCCCTGGCCTGGGCCGGCTTCCGCGCCGGAGACACCCTGCGCCTGGCGGCCCGCACCGGGCGGGCCACCCTGCCCGCACCCCGCAGGCTGTCCGCGGCCGAGACACGCCGGCTCGCTCCCGCGCTGCGCGGCGCCGGACTGCGCGGAGGCCTGCTGTCCTGGGACGGCCGCGTCACCGACGACGCCCGACTGGTCACCGCGATAGCCCGTACGGCCGCGGCCCACGGCGCGCGGATCCTCACCCGCGTACGGGCGCTGGAGCTGACTCGCTCCGGCGCCCGGGTACGGGACGAACTCACCGGCGAGGAAGGCGAGATCAGGGCCCGGGCCGTCATCAACGCATCCGGGGTGTGGGCGGGCGGTCTGGTGGACGGCGTCCGCATCCGCCCCTCGCGCGGAACCCACCTCGTACTGCGCTCGCAGCACCTCGGCACCCTCCCCGCCGGTCTGCACATCCCGATCCCCGGCGAGACCAACCGGTTCGTTCTCGTCCTGCCGCAGGGGGACGGCCGGACCTACGTCGGCCTGACCGACGAACCCGTCGACGACGACATCCCGGACACCCCCGAGGCGCCCGAGACCGACATCGGCTTCCTCCTCGACGTCCTGGGCTCGGCCCTGGACATCCCCGTCCACCGCCACGACGTGGTGGGCGCCTTCGCAGGCCTGCGCCCCCTGCTGGACACCACGCCGGGCGCGGGTTCCGGCGCGGCGGCCCGCACCGCGGACATCTCCCGCAGACACGCGGTGATCACCTCGCCCGACGGCGTGGTCACGGTGGTCGGCGGCAAGCTCACCACCTACCGGCGGATGGCCGAGGACGCCGTCGACGCCGCCGTCGCCACCCACCGCCTGTCCGCGCGGCCCTCCCCCACCGCGTCACTCCCCCTGATCGGCGCCGCACCGCCCTCCGTCCTCACCACCCTCCCCGCCCCTCGCCGCCTGGTCCACCGCTACGGCACCGAAGCGCCGGCCGTCCACGCGCTCAGCACCCAGGATCCCCGGCTCGCCGAACCCGTCCTGGCCGGTCACCCGGTCACCCGCGCCGAACTCCTGTGGGCCGTACGCCATGAAGGCGCCCTCGACACGGCGGATCTCCTCGACCGCCGCACCCGCATCGGACTCGTCCCCGACGACCGCGCCACGGCGCTCGACACCGCCCAGGAGCTGTTGGCGGAGGGAGGGGCGACAGGCTGACGATCGGTCCCGGCGACAAGCCGGTACCGTGCGGGTCGGACGTGGTTCCTCATGGCTGAGGGACGGCCCGCGACACGGTCGGCAGAGAGTGACGTCGGTTCGGACGGGGGCAGCGCCCAGGGCTCCAGCGTGCCGTCGCAGTACTCGGGGAGGAACTGGACGGCGCCGCCCTCATGGTGCCACCAGTCGCCGTTGCGAGAGGCGACCGTGACGAGCCACTGCTCCGGGTCGTCCCCGGACGTGCTCCAGGGGAACTTGTCGCCCTCGTCGGACTCCGCCAGGGCAGGAGGCCGCCCGGTGCCGGATGTGGACGCAGGCCTATCTCGAAAGGGCCGGACTCCTGGAGGCGACCGCCGCGCTCTTCATCGGGTTGTGGGTCGGAGAGGGAGCGGACGTCCAGGCCGTCGCACCTCCGCCGGCCTGTGCGGCCGGACCGGGCCGTGAGCCAAGGAGAAGGCCGCGAGAGGGCGTCCTCCCCTGCCGGCGACGGGGCCTCCCAAGGGCTGCTCCCGCACGGAAGGGAGGCACGGGCTCCCCGTGCAGCTCAGGCCGGGAGCGCGTGGGCGTCGTCGGCGGGCAGCCAGACGTGCGGGGCGTGGAGGCCGAGGTCGCCGACGCCGTCGCACAGGGCGTCGACGACGGCGAGAACGGCGGTGCGGTCCTCCTTCTCACGCCGGACCAGGGACCAGGTCCAGTAGACCTTCGGCCCGACGATCTCCCGGCGCACCAGGTCGGGCGGGAGCGGTGTGGTCTGCCCCTTAGGCGAGTTGACGATCGGGCGGCGGCAGCGGCGGACGTGGTCGAAGAAGGCGGGGCCCGTGATGGCGCCGTCGGAGATGCGCACCGCACGCGCCCCGGTGGTCCGCGCCAGTTCTTCGGCGTACACGTTCCAGGACTGCCAGGAGGTGATGTCGTCGTCGATGAGGACGTCGGTGTGGGCGGCCGGCACGTCACCGGTGTCGGTCCCGGTGGCGACGGCGTAGAGCCGGTCGGCGCCGACCAGCCGGGCCCGCAGTCCGTGACGGTTCAGGTCCTCGTTCCGCACCCAGCACACGGCGAGGTCCAGGCTGCCGTCGGCGACCCGGGCGGCCTGGGTGTGGGAGGGGGCGACCCAGGCGTCGACGTGCACCCTGGCCACCGCGGCCGTACGTGAGATCAGGTCCCGGGGAAGCCAGTTGACGTAGCCCAGCCGTACCGATTCCGAGCCCGCCAGCCGGCCGGCCCTGCGCTGCAGGTCGTCGGCCTGCTCCAGCAGGGCACGGGTGTGCTCGAGCAGGGCGGCGCCGGCCGGGGTGAGGGAGACCGAGCGGCGGTCCCGGTCGAACAGCCGGACGCCCAGGTCCCGCTCGAGCGCCTTGATCTGCTGGGACAGCGAGGGTCCCGCGATGAGCAGCCGCTCGGCGGCCCGGCCGAAGCTCAGTTCCTCGGCGACCGCGACGAAGTACCGCAGCTGACGCAGTTCCACGCTGGTCATGCTACGCGGGCTGGGAGGCTGCGCCTATCAGCGGCGAGGACGCCGGCCGTGGCATCGGCGCTGGTCATGGGCGCGCACTGGGTCCCGGCGCAGCGGGACGGCCCGGCACCGCGACCGGCGGTTGAACGGAGAGCGGGCATGCGGAAGTTCCTCGCACGGCAGGCGTCGGGCGCCCTCGTGGTCCTCGCCGCGACCGCGGCCGCCGCGGTGCTGCGGATCCGCTTCCCGCACCACATGCTCGTAGCACGACGCACAGCTCCCGAACGGCGGCGAGAATGCACGGGGAACACCCCCTTGCGTACCCGCCCCTCCCCCGGCCGACCGACGTGGAGCCGCTCATGACCACCGCACAGGATCTCGCCATCGTCGCCCTGAGCGCGGCAGCCCGCCGCCCGCTGGAACAGGGCGACCTGTCGCTCGCGCTCGCCGGGGCCGAGATGCTCGACCTGATCCAGGCGCGGGCCCTGGTCGTGGAGGGCGACCGCATCCTGCCCAGTGCGCAGTCACCGACGGGCGAGCGCATGTTGGACGAGGCCGCCTCCTCTCTCGTACGACAGGAGCCGTACGAGTCCGTCGAGGACTGGTTGTGGCGCCGGGGACGCGGGCTGTTCTCCGCCTATGTCGCGGATCTGGAGCGGGTGGGGCTGGCTACCCGGCCGCGCGGTCGCCTGATCCCGTTGAGGACCGGGCGGCCGGTGCCGGTCGACTCGCCGGCCCGGCGCAGTGCCGAAGAGCGCCGGGCGTCGGGCGAACCGGTCCTCGCCACTTTGGCCGCGGCGGCCGGGATCCAGGAGGTGTCGGACGACGCTGCGGCGGACCTCGACGACGAGAAGGTCGCTACGGTCCTGGCCGCCGTCGGCGGCGCGGTGATGGAGCTGGAGGCACTGCGGCAGCGACGGGCGATCGAGAACGCCGCGTTCGACAACGTCTGGCGCGGCCAGTAAGGGCTGCGGCGGTCAGCGGGCGCCCAGCAGGGCCAGGCAGTTGTCCCACAGGGGGGTGAGCCGCTGCGGGCTGTTGTAGAGCTTGGCGAACATCACCTGGCCCTCCAGCTGCGCCACCACGGCCCGGGCCGCCTCCCGCGTGTCTGTCACGGTGACGTCGCCGCGCTCCGGCGCCTCGGTGACGACCGCGTGGACCATCTCCACCTGCGCATCGAAGATGTCCTGCAGGCGCTCGCGGACGGGCTCCGTCTGGTTGCTCAGTTCAAGGGCGAGGTTCCCGAACAGGCAGCCCGACACGGTGCCGCAGCCGTCGTGCACGGCGCGCTGGCCGGCCTCCGTCTCCTCGAACAGATGCCGAATCCGCTGCAGCGGTGACCCCTCGCCGTCCAGGACACGCACCCAGTCGCGCCGCTGCGCCGCCCAGTGCTCGTCGACGACGGCGAGCGCGAGGGCCTCCTTGGACTCGAAGAAGTAGTAGAACTGCCCTTGGGCACTCCGGCCGCCTTGCATATGTCGGCCACACCCAGGGCCGAGTAGCCGCGCCCCTCGATGAGCGAGCGTGCGGCACCGAGGATCTTCTGCCTCGCGTCACTGGTGCGTCCCACCCGGCAGTGCAGCAAGCATTCGACCGGTCGACTAGTAGCCACGACCGAGCGGGCCCCAACGGTCGCCGGCACAGCCGCAGGGCTCATCGGCGTCGCCGTCTTCGCAGTGCGCCGACGCACGTCCCCACACCACCGCGCTCAGCACACCACCGCACGTCAGTGCGCCGAGTCCGCGGCTATGACGGCCGGGATCAGGCCCGGAAAGCGGCGGTCCAGGTCGTCCTTGCGGAGGCGCATGTACAGCCCGTTCCCGGCGTCGCGCTGGTACACCAGACCCGCCTCACGCAGCACTCGCCAGTGACGGGTGCGGCTGGACTTGCTCACCGGCAGGTCGAAGGAAGCGCACAGCCGCTCTTCGTCCGGCCGTTCCGCCAGTTCGGCCACGACCCGACGCCTGTTCGCGTCGGCGAGCGCCAAAAGGATGGGCCCGACCTCGAGCTCGTCGGCGCGGGGGTGTTCCAACTCGCCTGCCGCCATCACTCCACCTCTCGACAAGGTACGCCTGGATGCGTACCTTACTGGAGGTACGCATCCAGGCGTACCTTACCGCTGTTGGGGGAGCCATGCCCGCACCTGCATCGCCACGCCGCCGCGTTCTGTCCCGCATCCGCACGGCGCTGCGCAAGCTCCTGCGCATCGAGCATTCACCCTTCATGACTCTCTGACCCCCCGCTGGGGCCGATCGCGAAGCAGCCGTCGACTGTGACGCCGACCCGTCCACCGGTTCCACGTCGGGCTTGTCATGGCGGGATGCCTCGGCTCGGCTTACGGTGCCTCAGCACGCGTTCTTCCGCGGGCGCTTCCGATTCCTTGCCCGTGGGGGACCATCGTCATGTCCGCATCCAGTGAGCTGCGCCCGCGTCCTTTGCTGCCCGGCGGGGCGCCGCGCTCCTCGCGCGTCCTCCTGGCCGCCGTCGCGGCGCTGCTGGCAGTCGTGACCCTCAGCGATCTGTTCGCCGTGTTCGCCGGAGTCCGGATCCACCTGCTGATCGATGGGGACCACGGCTTCGCCACTGCTCCCCAGCAGGAACTGGACAACGCGTACTCGCTGTACGAAACGGCCGGGAACCTCCAGGGCATGACGTACGTGCCCTGCGCGGTGCTCTTCGTCGTCTGGTTCTTCCGGATGCGCCGCAACACCGGGCTGCTGGCGCCCGACCGGTTCCGAAACGGACCCGGCTGGGCCGTCGCGGCCTGGGTGATCCCGCTGGCGCATTTCTGGATGCCGTACCGTGTCGCCGTCGACATGTGGGGGGCGAGCACACCCCTGCCGGATGACGACGAGCCGTACCGGACGTCGATCTGGCCGGTGAACCTGTGGTGGGGCCTGTTCGTCTTCAGCACCCTGTTCGGCCGGTACGCCGGATCACGCTATGAGGACGCCGAAACACTCGGTCAGGTCCGGGACCGTGGTGCAGTACGTAGCGGCCGACGTCCTGGACATCGCCGCCGCCGCGGCCGCGGTGTACTTCGCCGTCCGGCTGACGACCATGCAGCGGCTGAAGGCGTCCGAGGGACCGTACCGCACGGCGGTTCCGGGATGACCAGGCACCGTCCAGGGGGCACGCCGGGAGCAGTCACGTCACGTGGCCGACAAGCATGGAATCAGTCGTGGCGACCGGTGTTTCCCTGCGCGAAGCGCTCCCCCGAGACAAGTACGTCCGGGATCATGAGACATGCTCTCGGACGACTGGCAACTCACCCAAGACGTCGACGACTTCCTCGCCCGGGCCGGAGACTTCCTGCGCTCGCGGCCCGCTCTGCACAACACGCCGCTGACGGACATCGAGAAACTGCGCACACGCACGGCGGACGCACGCGGCGCCGAAGACACCTTCTTCGGCCGACTCGAGTCAGGAGGCGAAATCCGCGCCCTCTGCTATCGCACTCCGCGCGGATACCTGAGCGCCACCCCCCTCTCCGCCGAGGAGGCCGGCACCCTCGCCGCCCACCTTGCCGGCCTCGGCCACTCCCCCTCCGGCGTCATCGCGGACCACGACACCGCCACCGCCTTCGCCGAGACATGGCAGCGGCACACCGGCGCGACGCCCGTACCCTTCTGGCGAACCCATCTTTACCGTCTCGGCACGCTCACCCCGCCGCAGCCGCACCCGGAGGGCCGGGGTCGCCTCGTGGGCTCGAAGGATCGCGAGCAAGTGGTGCGCTGGTGCCGTGAGTTCTGCGTCGACGTCGGCGAGCAGTCCTCCATCGACCTGATCGACTCCGGCGCCTGGGCCGACTCACGCTTCGGCGACAGACACTTCACGTTCTGGGAGACACCGGACGGCACCCCCGTCTCCATGGCGGCCGCGACCTCGCTCGTGGGCGGAATGATCCGGGTGGACCCCGTCTACACCCCCGCCCATCTCCGGGGCCGCGGCTACGCGGGCGCCGTGACGGTCGAGGTGAGCCGTGCCGCGCTGGCCGCGGGCGCGACGGACGTCGTCCTGTTCGCGGACCCGGCCAACCCCACCAGCAACGCCCTCTACCAGCGCATCGGATACGTCCGCATCGCCGACTTCACCGGCTACAAGTTCTCCTGACGGCGCTCCGGAAGCCGGTGAGGAACATGACCGACGCGAGACGGAATCAGCCGTCAGGAAGCTGATCCCTGACACCGCCCCACCGGTTACCGCAGTAGGGGAAGAGCAGCACCCTCTCAGTCGTCCATCACGCGCACGATCGCCAGCGTGATGTTGTCGGGGCCGCCCGCCTCCATGGCCGCCTTCCACAGTTCGAAGGCAGCCCGGCCGTCGTCGTACTCCCGCAGCACCTCGGTGAGCACGTCCGTCGTCACCGGATCGGTCAGGCCGTCGGTGCAGATGAGGTAGCGGTCGCCGGGCGCCAGTGACGTGGCCGTCACGTGCGGGTCGATGGCGCGCCGACCAGGAGTGCCGCCCAGGCACTGGGTGAGGACGGATGTGGTGCGCTGCCCGGGCCGGAGCGGAGGATTGTCGTCGACGCTCACCTGGCGCAGCCCCTCGTGGGACACCGCGAAGACCTCGCTGTCGCCCACGTTGAACACCAGCAGCGACCCGGGCCGCAGGACGACGCCGGCGATCGTCGTCCCCATGGTGGCGAGCTCGCTCGCCTCGTCGCCGGCGGCTTCGTACACGGCGCGGTTACAGGCGCCCAGGGCGTCGCGGACGGCGTCCTCGCTGGTCAGGCCAGGACCGATGGACGCGATCCCGCGGACGACCAGGGCACTGGCCACGTCACCGTGAGGGTGCCCGCCGAGCCCGTCGGCGACCGCGACGACGAGAGGGGTTCCGAGCGGGAAGAGCAGGCTCTGCGGATTCTCGGTCACCGTGGCGCACAGCGTCCACGGTCCCGCGACGAGGCTGTCCTCGTTCCGCTGGCGGACCAGCCCCGGATGGCTGAGCGCGCTCACGGCAACGTACGGCATGGAAAGCCACCGCCCTCCGAAGGGCCGACGGGGTCCTGCCCCAGCCACCAGGGTAGGCGCTGTGGTGCATCCCCGCCCCAGCGCTTCCCTCCCGCCACCGGATGCCGTCCCTCGCGCTCGGGACCGCCGTGCAGCCGCTCGGACAGCCGTGCAGCCACTCGGAACGGCGGTACGGGGCGTCGACAGGTACTGTGCCCCCTAGGCAAATAAGTTGCCCCACTGTCACAACCGTCGGAGCTCCCCGGTCTTCCCGAAGGTCCAGGTGTCCAACGCCAGGCACTACAAGGCGCGGGGCACCACCACCGAGGTCAAGGTGTTTCCCGGACGCTCCCACCTGATGGCCGTCCAGGACGGCTGGCAGGAGATCGCCGACCACGCCCTCGACTGGGCGCTCGCCCACTCCTAGGGGCTGCTTCGGTCGTGGTCGGACCAGGGTTTCCGCCTGGGGCGGGGTGACGGTCCGGGCGGACCTCGGGGCCGGATCGGCAGCAGACGCGCCGGGTTTCCTGCCAGGAATCCGGCAACCGGCGGTCCCTACCGGGCGTCGCACGCCGGAGCCCGGCTCAGTGGGCGACGACGACGGCGGAGAGAAGCGTCGCGGTGGCGAGGCTGCCCCAGAGGGCGGCCGGCCCGTGGGGTGCGAGGGCGGTGATGACCGCCGGGGAGACGGCGAGGCCCAGGCCCGTGGAGAGTTCGAAGCGGGCGAGGGCGCGCCCCAGGACGTGGGCCGGGGCGAGGACGGTGACGAGCGCGGTGGCGCTGCCGGCATAGACGATCTCGCCGAGAGTGCAGACCACGGAGACCACGGCGACGGCCGGGGCACCCCAGCCGTGTCCCAGTGAGGTGGCCACGAGGAAGCCGAGGTAGGAGGCGGTGAGCACGACGCCGGCGAGAGCCAGCACGGTCTGCCGGGAGAAGCGGGACATCAGGACGGTGACCGGGACCTGCAGGGTGACCACCAGCACCGTGTTGGCCACGAAGATGGCAGCCGACCACACCGGCGATGCGTGCAACTGCGTCACCAGGACCAGAGGCAGCGCGATCTCGGGGACGTTGAGGCAGAAGACGTAGACCACGTTGGCGGCCAGCAGCGCGCGCATCCGGGGAGCGGGCCCGCCGGCCCCGTCCCCCGCAGGGGTGGCAGCCGGATGCGCGTGCAGGTGGACCGACCACGCCAAGGCCGCCGCGGCCAGATAGGCGAGCCCGGTGACGGCCGCCAGCACCTGCAAGGCGGTGGCGCCGCCCGCCAGGCACACGGTGGCGATGAGCGCGCCCACGCCCAGACCCGCGTTGCGCAGGGCGCGGCCTCCCGCGAGAGCGGCGTCGCGCTCCCGGCCGTGGGCGACCGTGGCCACGAGGGCAGCGTGGGCGGCCGGCCATGCCTGGTTGCCGATGCCGAGGAAGAGCGCCGCCGCAGCGAACAGCCAGACGTGTTGCGCCGGGGTGGCCAGGAGCAGCGTCACACCCAGCACCCGCACCAGCATCGAGGCTGCCACGACCGTGCTGCGTGCGCCCCGGTCCAGCCATCGGCCCACCGCGGGCATGCACGCCAGCCCCGCGACGACGGCGACCGTCATGGCGATGCCGGTGACCGGCGCGGACAGCCGCAGCACCGTCACCCCGTAGAGCAGCAGAAAGGGACGCAGCAGGCCGGTGCCGAGCGCGTCCACGGCCAGGGCGACGGCATAGCGCGGGCCTCCGAAGGCACGGACGAGGGCGCGGGGCCGGAGCTTGGTGGTGGTTGCCATGGCGTCAGACGGTGCGTGCTGCCGTGGGGTGGGGCACGTCGGTTGACGGACACCGTCAACCGACGCCGTCGCGGGCCGTCCGGGCGGTGATGATGAGCGGATGACGTTGAGGATCGACATCAGCGGCCTGCCGCCCGGCCGACTGCGGTTCGCCGCCTCCCCGCTGGCCGAGCTGACCGCGATGCTGCACGTGCTGGCCGAACCCGGGCATCATCCGCAGCTCGCCGGGTGGGCCGGGGATGTCCGGGTCGGGCTGCGGCCGGAGCTGGCCGAGCGGTTGCGCGAGGCGGAGTTCCTCTGGCGTTCCTCACAGGCCGACTTCCTGATCCCCGCCCGACCGCGGCCGACGCTCGCCGAGGAGCTGGACGACGTGGACGGGATCGACGACGAGACGTATGTGACCGCCGCGCTGGTCACCACGTGCGGCGGCAACCGGGTGCCCCAGGCCTCGCCGTCGCCGCTCACCGACGCGAGCGCGCGCGAGCGGGCCCTGGAGCTGGCCCAGGCCCGCGGGGCGCGGCAAGAGGCCTTCGCGGAACGGCTGCTCGCGGATCCGGCCGCTGTGCGGGCGCGGGTGCGCCACACCCTCGAGCAGTGCGCCGAGGCCTTCTTCGACGCCGCCTGGGCGGGCGTCGCCGTGCGGCTCGCCACCGACCTGCGCCTGAAGAACGAGCTGCTGAAGCGCCATGGCGCCGGGCCGGCACTCGCGTCGGTCTCCGCCGCGGTCGCCCTGGCGCCGGGCGGCGACTGCATCGTCGTCGACAAGCTGCAGGACAAGGCGACCGCCGCCCACGGCGCCGGGGTCACCTTCATACCCACAGTCTTCGGCAGCCCGCACCTGGTGGTGGTCCACGCACCCGGGTGGCAGCCGGTGGTGCAGTACCCCGTGGCCGAGCCGAGTCCGACCGAGCCGGTACCGCTGGAAACGGTCACCCTACGGCTGGAGGCGCTCGCGCATCCGGTACGGCTGCGGCTGCTGCGCACCCTGGCCCGCGGCCCGCACACCACCGGTGAGCTGGCCCACACCTGGGAACTGTCGCCCCGGAGGTTTCCCGCCACCTCGCCGTCCTGCGCCGCGCGGGCCTGCTCACGGCCCGGCGGCACGGTCGTTACGTCCGGCACACGCTCAATCTGCCCGAACTGACGGCGCTGGGCACCGACCTGCTGGCGGCCGTACTGCGCTGAGCGGCCACGGTCTGCCGGAGTACGGACGGCTGCCGCCTAGCGGCGGCAGGGTCCGCTCCGGTGTCACATCGGACCGATGACCTTCTTGCGCATGTGCCCGTACACCACCGACGTCCGCACGTCGGCGAGTTCCGGACGCTTGGTCAGCTTGTCCAGGACCACCGCGTGCAGATGGTCGGTGTCCCGGACGGCGACGTGCACGAGGAAGTCGTCATTGCCGGTGAGGACGAAGACCGAGATGACCTCGGGCATCCGCTCCAGGAAGGTCTGGAAGGCCTCGATCACGGCACGTGTCGGCGGGCGGACCCGTACGGCGATCACCGCCTGCAGCCCGCGGCCGATCGCCGCGAGGTCTGCCTCGGCGTGAAATCCCGTCAGGACCCCGCTTCTGCGCAGCGAGCGGATGCGCTCCAGACACGTGGACGGGGCGATACCGAGTTCCTGGGCCATGTCCCGGTTGGTGCGCCGACCGTCCTCCTGGAGCATCCGCACCAACGCCGAATCTAGTTCGTCCATGCTCGCCTCACCCCGCCGGATTCCGAAGGTAATTCGGACAGTTCCCATCACCTTCGATGATCTTGTTAGCCTCCAGCCTAGTTGACTGACGTTCGTTCGGTCACGGCGCGGTCGGCGGGAATCGGCGGTCGGGAAGGGCGAGTTGGCATGCGTGAACGGGGACCCTCGGTGTGGGCGGTGTGTGCGGTCATGGCGGCCGCGCTGTTGTGGAGCAGTTCGTACGCGGTGACCAAGGTGGTCCTGGAGGACGTCGGCCCGCTCAGTATCGGCGCCATCAGGTTCGGTCTCGCGGCGTTGGTCCTGGGCGTGCTGGTACGGCTCGGCCGGCAGCGTCCCGTCCGGCCGGACGCGCGGCAGCGGCGACAGCTCCACCTGAGCGGGTTCCTCGGCATCACCGTGTACTTCGTCCTGGAGAACGTCGGTGTCGACCTGTCCACGGCGTCCGACGCGTCGCTGATCGTGGCCACGTACCCGCTGATGACGATGCTGGTGGAACTGGTCGTCCACCGCACCCGGATGCCGCTGCCGAGGGTGACGGGCGTGCTGCTGGCCACCGTCGGCGCCTTCCTCGTCGTACGCAACGGGGCCGAGGTCGGCGGCAGTTCGCGCTGGCTGGGGGACATCCTGCTGCTGCTCGGCGGGCTGGCCTGGGCCGGCTACAACGTGCTCGGCAAGCGCGCGAGTGCCGGCCAGGACGCCGTGAGCGTCACCTACCACCAGACCCTGGCGGGCGCGGCCGGTTTCCTGCTCGCGTCCCTGCTGGAGGCCGACGACTGGCGGATGCCGGACGCGACCGCCTCGTCACTGCTGGTCTACCTGGCCGTGGCGTGCTCGGTGGGCGGCTTCCTGCTCTACAACTACGGCCTGCGCAGGATGGCGTCGAGCGTCGCCGTCAACATCCTCAACCTCGTCCCGGTCTTCGGCGTCGTCGGCGCCGTCGTGATCAACGGAGAGTCGATCCGGCTCACCCAGGTCATGGGCGGCGTCGTCATTATCGTCGGAGTGGCGCTGGGCATGATCGAGCGGGCACAGGGAGCCGTGGCGACGCCGGAGGCGGGGAAGAGCGGGCTCAGCGGGACGGCGACCGCTCGGACGGCGGCGGAGGCGGCGCCGGCCCCGCGCGGCAGATGACGTCGATGTCGGGCCGCGTCACGCCGACCCCGCTCCGACCCGGGGCAGCCCGGTCGCCTCGGCCGGGCACCCTTCGCCGATCCGGCGGTCCCCTCATCCGCTCGGGCGACCGGATCCGCGGCGCGGCCCTGGGCAGGTCCGCCGCGCGGATCTGTCACAGACGAGGAGGCCGTCCTGTCTCTCCTGCAGACAGTCCCCGTTCGGAGGAACCACATGAGCGCTGAGCACGCACACCTGCCCCCAGGCGTCGAGGTACTCACGACCCTGCCCGAGGCGGCGGCCCGGATCCCGGCCGGCGCCGAGGCCCGGACCATCCGGGTCACCCTGCCGCCCGGCGACCCCGGCGCCCCGCCGCACCGGCACCCCGGGCCGATCTTCGGCTACGTGACCCAGGGCGAGATCCTCTTCGAGCTGGAAGGGCAGCCGCCCCGGGTTCTGAGGGCCGGTGACGCCCTGTTCGAACCCGGAGGCGACGTGATCCACTACCAAGGCGCCAACAACCTTCCGGACGCGCAGTCGCAGCTGGTGGTGACCATGTTCGCGCCGCCGGGCACCCCGGTTCTGACCGTGGTCGGCGCGGAGGAGCTGGCCGAACGGCGACACCTGCGAGTCACCCGGTCATGATGCGCACCGGTGTTCCGGCTCTCCGGCCGGACCACCGGATCAAGCCGGGGCGGCCCACCGTCAGGTTGGAGTGCTCGAGCCACCGGCGGCGGCCCCACGTGTGGACCAGGGCGAACGGCCCGCGCGTAGGGGCCGTCGTAGACCGGGGGTTTCGAGGAGTTCCCCGCGGTGCCGGGCGACCGCGGCCATGGGCACGCCGTAGTCCCTTCGGCGCCCGGGTCACGGTGACCGGCCCGCTCGGCGACCTCGAAAGTCCGGGACTCGTCGAGGTGCAGGATCACGCGGCGGCGCCCGGCTGCTCCCGACCGTACGGGCCGCAAGGCAGCAGGGTGGTAGCAGGCGGTGGAACCTCGCACGAGGAGCGGCACGGCGCCATTGTCAGTGGTGGCGTGCAGGATGACGCCCATGACAACACCTGCTGCAGTGATCGTGGACGCCGCCGCCTACGCGCAGGCGGTGGAGGACGCGGTGAAGGCGTCCGCCGCCTACTACTCCGGGGGCACGTCGGTGCTGGACGACGACGCCTACGACCGCCTGGTGCGCGGCATCGCGGCGTGGGAAGCCGAGCACCCCGGGCAGGTGCTGCCCGACTCGCCGACAGGGAAGGTCGCCGGCGGCGCGGTGGAGGGAGACGTCCCGCACACGGTGGCGATGCTGAGCCTGGACAACGTGTTCTCTCCGGAGGAGTTCACCGCCTGGACCGCGTCGATGGCCCGGCGCATCGGCCGCGACGTGGAGCGCTTCAGCGTGGAGCCGAAGCTCGACGGCCTCGCCGTCGCAGCGCGCTACACCCGCGGCCGTCTGACGAGGCTGATCACCCGGGGCGACGGGACGGCCGGGGAGGACGTCTCGCACGCGATCGGCAGCATCGAGGGCCTGCCCGAGCAGCTGACCGAGCCGGTCACGGTCGAGATGCGCGGTGAAGTCCTCATGACCACCGCCCAGTTCGAGTACGCCAACGAGATACGTACCGCGCACGGCGGGCAGCCGTTCGCCAACCCGCGCAACGCCGCGGCGGGCACCCTGCGCGCCAAGGACCGGGCCTACACGGTGCCCATGACCTTCTTCGGCTACGGCCTGCTGCCCCTGGCCGACACCGGGACCGTGCTCGCCGCCCGGCCGGCCGAGGGCGCGCACAGCGAGCTGATGGCCCGGGCCGCGAGCCTCGGCGTGAACACCACCGCCGCGACCGCCGTGCCCGGCGTCACCGCCACGGGCGTCGAGCAGGTTCTGGCCCGGGTGCGGGAGATCGCCGCGCTGCGGCCGGCGCTGCCGTTCGGGATCGACGGCATCGTCGTCAAGGCCGACCTGGCCGCGGACCAGCAGGCCGCCGGATCCGGCTCGCGGGCGCCACGCTGGGCCATCGCCTACAAGCTGCCCGCCGTCGAGAAGATCACCCGCCTGCTCGAGGTGGAGTGGAACGTCGGCCGCACCGGCATCATCGCCCCGCGCGCCGTCCTGGAACCGGTCGAGATCGACGGCTCCACCATCACCTACGCCACCCTGCACAACCCCGCCGACATCACCCGCCGCGACCTGCGCCTGGGCGACCACGTCATGGTCCACCGCGCCGGCGACGTCATCCCCCGTATCGAAGCGCCCGTCGCCCATCTGCGCACCGGCGACGAACAGCCGATCGTCTTCCCGGAGAGCTGCCCGCGCTGCGGGTCCGGCATCGACACCAGCGAGCAGCGCTGGCGCTGTGAGAACGGCCGCAACTGCCACCTCGTGGCCTCCCTCTCCTACGCCGCCGGCCGCGACCAGCTCGACATCGAGGGCCTCGGCCACACCCGCGTGGTCCAGCTCGTGGAGGCCGGCCTCGTCGCGGATCTCGCCGACCTGTTCACCCTCACCCGTGATCAACTGCTCGGCCTGGAGCGGATGGGCGAGACCAGCACGGACAACCTCCTGGCCGCCCTCACCGCAGCCAGGAACCAGCCGCTGTCGCGGGTGCTGTGCGCGCTCGGCATCCGCGGCACCGGCCGCTCCATGTCCCGCCGCATCGCCCGGCACTTCGTCACCATGGACCGTCTCCGCGCCGCCGACGCCGAGGCCATCCAACAGGTCGACGGCATCGGCACCGAGAAGGCCCCGTCCATCGTCGCCGAACTGGCCGAACTCGCCCCGCTCATCGACAAGCTCGCCGCAGCCGGCGTCAACATGACCGAGCCCGGTGTCACCGCGCCCACCGCGGAGGACAGCACCGCCGAAGGCAGCACGGCGACTGCACAACAGCCGACCGGTCCCCTGACCGGCATGACGGTGGTGGTCACCGGCGCCATGACCGGCCCCCTGGAGAAGCTCAGCCGCAACCAGATGAACGAGCTGATCGAGCGCGCCGGCGGCCGCTCCTCCTCCAGCGTCTCCAAGAAGACCACCCTGGTCGTCGCCGGAGGCAACGCCGGCTCCAAGCGCGCCAAGGCCGAAGCACTCGGCGTCCGCCTGGCCACCCCCGACGAGTTCGCCACACTCATAGCCGACCACCTCACCTGAGCACTCCAGTCCCCGCGCAGGCGCCGGGGGCTCCGGGAGCACCGGGGCACCGGACCACCGGAAGCACTGGCGGAAAGCGTCCACCGCGCGGTCGACGGGCCTGCCGGACTCGGCCGGCTTGCACCGTGGCCGGCCCCGGCGGCCCGCCTGCCAGTTCCTTCGGGGTACGGGTCACCTCGCGAGCGAGGCTGCATCGCCGGGCCTCAACGGAGCGGAGGTCCGGCCCCGTTCGCCCTCTCCACAAGGCGCCGCGCGCTGCTGTTCGGCTCCCTGGCAAAGAAGTCGCACCAGCTCTTGAGAAGAAATCTGCGCATGCTATCTGCTCGTCATGCCTGAGTGGCAACCGCGCGTGCTCTCCGACATCGACGCGCTCAAAGCACTCGCTCACCCGCTGCGCCAGCAACTGCTCACCTGGCTGCAGCGCCATGTCCCGGCCACCTCTGCCGATCTGGCCGTCGAGGTCGGTCAGGGTCGCGGGGCGACCAGTTATCACCTGCGGTAGCTGGCCCGGTTCGGGTTCATCGAAGAGGACACGGACCGCTCGTCCGGGCGCCCCAAGTACTGGCCAGCCATCCCACAGGACGTTCGGTTGCCGCGCCGTTCGACGGATCCCGAGGTCGCTGTCGCCGCGGAGGAGATCGGCCGGCAGTGGATGGAGCGTGCCGATCGCGAGTTGTCCGCCCACCTGTCCGGCAGGGAGGCGTTCGGCGAGTTCGCCGCCGCCGCGATGCACTCCTTCGGCGGCACGAATGCTCACCGCCGAGGAGTTGGCCGAGTTCGGCGAGGAGTACATCGCCTTCCTCTCGCGCTGGCACCGGGACCCCGCACAGGCAGCTCCCGGCAGCCGGCACGTCTCCGTGATGTTCCACCCCTTCCCACCCCGGACAGCGGGGACGCGTCGTGACCGCCCCGACCACGGAGGGGGCCGCCGAACAGCCTTCGTTATGGCGCAACCGCAATCTCGTCGCCCTGTGGAGCGGTCAGGTCGTCTCGACCCTGGGCGCCCAGATCAGCGGGACGGCGATGCCGTTGCTCGTGCCGGCAACCACCGGATCGCCCTCCGACACCAGGATCGTCGGAGCCGCCGGCGCGGCCCCCTTCCTCATCGCCAATCTGCCTGCCGGAGCGCTGGTGAACCGGTGGAATCGCCGCAGGATCCTGCTGATCAGCGAAAGCGTCGCAGGACTGGCGCACGCCACCGTCCCGATGGTCATGTGGTGGGACGTCCTCACGGTCGCGCACCTTGCCGTGGTCGTCTTCGTGCAGGGACTGCGCTTCGTCTTCTTCGGGCTGGCCGAACGCGCCGCCCTCCCCACCATCCTCACCCTCGCGCTCCTGTCCACGGCGGTCGCCCACAACGAGGCCAGGAGTCGCGGCGCCGGCTCTGGCCGGTCCTCCTCTGGGCGGCATGCTCTTCGGCATCGACCGTGCCGCGCCCTTCCTGGCCGACGCGGTCTCCTATGTCGTCGCCTCCGTCGGGCTGCTGTTCGTCCGCGGCAACCTGCGGAACCGGTCGAGTCCGCCGTCGGAACCGCTGTGGCAGGCGACCCACCACGGGTGTGCGCTGGGTCTGGCGCCACCCCCTCATCCGCGCGGCGATCCTGTTGATCACCGTCAGCAATCTGGTCTTCCAGATCCTCGTACTGACGCTTGTCGTCCTCGCCCAGCACCGAGGCGCCACATCCACGACCATCGGCATGATGCTCGGCATCTACAGCGGTGGCGGCCTGATCGGCGCCCTCGCGGCGAGCACGCTCCATCGTCGCTTCAGACCCAGGACCGTCATCGTCGGCGTCAACCGGATCTGGGCCGCGCTTCTGCCTCTCCTCAACCCTCACCTCGAGCCCTCTGCTGATCGGCGCCATCGGCGCCGCCTGCGCGTTCGTCGGTCCGATGTGGAGCGTCGTGATCACCACGTACGCAACCGTCCTGGTACCCGACGAGCTACTGGGGCGGGTCACCAGCGCGGCCATGACGCTGTCCTCGGAAGTCATGCCGGTGGCTTCCCTCGGTGCCGGCTACCTGCTCACCGGTGTCGGCCCCATCGGCTCCGTGACCACGGTGATGCTCATCGCCGCGATCGCCTCCTCCGTCAGCCCGGACGTCCGTCACGCCCCGCCCCTTCCCTCGCACGACGTCGGCCTGACCCGGCGGACACGCCTCCTGGCGCTGCGGCAGGCGTTCGCAGCAGCACACGAAGGGGCGGACCCGCTTGATCCGCACTTCGTCGCCACACTCGATACCCATCCCTTTTGCCCCATTGACGGCAGGGGGCGGACGGCTCGGTTGCGCCCACAGGACGCGAGATGACTCACAACGCGATCAGACGGAGAGCACTCCGAAGCAGGCTTACGGGCCTGCATACACAGCATTTAGCTGCAGTCTGCAATGAAGTGCACACGACCCGTAAAAGGCATAGATCCCTCTATGGTCGTTTTCTGGCCTGCCGCCGGCGCCGTCGAGCAGACCCGTTCCTGCCCCCGACGAAAGTAGGCGAGCTCAGTTTTGCCGACTGCAATGACCACCTCTCCCCCCACGACTCATCCGACCGTCCCGAAGAACGCCACCGTCACCGACCCCGCACTCGTGAAGCGCGCCGTGAAGGCCGCCGCGCTGGGCAACGCGATGGAATGGTTCGACTTCGGCGTCTACAGCTACATCGCGGTCACCCTGGGCAAGGTCTTCTTCCCCTCCGGGAACCCGACCGCCCAGCTGCTCTCCACCTTCGGCGCCTTCGCCGCCGCCTTCCTGGTCCGCCCCCTCGGCGGCATGGTCTTCGGGCCGCTCGGCGACCGCGTCGGCCGCCAGAAGGTGCTCGCCCTCACCATGATCATGATGGCCGCGGGCACCTTCGCCATCGGCCTCATCCCGTCGTACGCCTCGATCGGCGTCGGCGCCCCGCTGCTCCTGCTGGCCGCCCGCCTGGTGCAGGGCTTCTCCACCGGCGGCGAGTACGCGGGCGCCTCCACCTTCATCGCCGAGTACGCGCCCGACAGGCGGCGCGGCTTCCTCGGCAGCTGGCTGGAGTTCGGCACGCTCGCCGGGTACATCGGCGGCGCGGGCCTGGTCACGGTGATGACCGCCCTGCTGTCCACCGAAGACCTGATCGGCTGGGGCTGGCGGATCCCGTTCCTGATCGCGGGCCCGATGGGCATCATCGGCCTGTATCTGCGGATGCGCCTGGAGGAGACCCCCGCGTTCGCGGCCGAGCTCGAGAAGGCCGAGTCCAGCCGCCCGAAGGTGCCGCTGCGCCAGATGATCACGGGCCAGTGGCGGGCGCTGCTGCTCTGCGTCGGCCTGGTGCTGGTCTTCAACGTCACGGACTACATGCTGCTGTCGTACATGCCGAGCTATCTGACCAGTGAGCTCAAGTACGACGAGACGCACGGCCTGCTCGTCGTCCTCGGCGTGATGGCCCTGATGATGGTCGTCCAGCCCTTCGCGGGCGCCCTGACCGACCGTGTGGGCCGCCGACCCGTGATCGCCGCGGGGTGTGCGGGCTTCCTGCTGCTGTCCGTCCCGGCCCTGCTGCTGATCCGACAGGGCAGCCTGCTCGCGGTCGCGCTCGGCATGGGCGCGCTGGGCCTGCTGCTGGTCTGCTTCACGGCGGCCATGCCGGCCGCGTTGCCGGCGCTGTTCCCGACGAAGGTCCGCTACGGATCGCTGTCGATCGGCTTCAACGTCTCCGTCTCGCTCTTCGGCGGCACCACCCCGCTGGTGGTGACGGCCCTGATCGGGGCGACCGGGAACATGATGATGCCCGCGTACTACATGATGGCCGCGGCCGTGATCGGTGGTGTCGCCGTGTGGTTCATGGCGGAGTCGGCGGGGCGCCCGCTGCCCGGCTCGGCACCCTCGCTGGAGGGCTGAGGACGCCCGGACCGATGGACTGGGCCGCGGGACGCGGCCACCGAGAAAGCGGGGCGCGGCGACCGTGGTCACCGCGCCCCGGGTGCGCGGTCCCGGCTCCTCACGGGTCAGGTCGCGCTGCAGGAGACCGTCGGCCAGGTCCAGTTGCCGTTGTGCTGGATCGTGACGCCCCAGTTGTTGCCGCTGCCGTTGGGTTTCGCCGTCAGCACCTGAGCGCTGGGGTAGCCGGCGCTGACGTTCCACGTGGAGAGGATCTTCGCCGGTGAGGGCACGTTCATCGTCACGGTCCAGTTGCTGGAGCCGGTGACCGAGACGTTGAGGTTGTACCGATCGCTCCACTGCTGACCGGCGGACAGGGTCGCCGAGCAACCACTGCTGCCGCCACCACCCCCACCGGAGCCGCCGCCCGAACCGACCGTGATGTTGGAGTTGCCGCTGCTCTGGTAGCCCTCGGTCGCCATGATCATGTAGTAGTTGAAGCTGCCCAGGGTCATTCCGGCGCGGGCCCAGGCGTCGAAGTGGTTGCCGGTGGTGATGGTGCCGCCCGTCCTCTTGGCCTGCCGGACGCTCCAGTACTGGTCGAAGGTGCGAGTGCCTTCGACGGACGGGGCGTTGTACCGCGTCGTCTTGTAGATGTCGTAGGTACCGCCGTCGCTCGTAACGGTGCCCATGAACGTCCCCGTGGGCCGGTACGTGCCCCAGTTGTCGACGATGTAGTACTCCACGAGCGGGTTCGACGTCCATCCGTAGAGCGCCAGGTAGGCGTTGCCGGACGGGTTGAAGGTGCCCGAGTAGGTCACGGTCCTGCGTCCGCCGTTGCTCCAGCCCTTGCCGGCCACGAAATTGCCGGTGTTGCTCCAGGAGGTCCTGTAGTTGCCTCCGGAGCTCAGGGTCATGGAGACCGTGCCCGGGGCGTCGGTCCAGAACGAGTAGTAGTAGCCGTTGTCGGTACCGGTCTGGTTGGTGGTGACCACCGTGTCGGCGTGGGCGGTACCGGGCAGGGTCATCGCGGCCAGGGCGACCAGCAGCAGGGTGCAGACGCTGCTGATCAGCAGCCTGAAGCGGCTGAGCGGCCGGTACCGACCGCGTGCTCGGCTCGCCGGGGGTGCGGGTGCGTCGTTCATGTGCGTCCTTCCTCCTCGTCCTCAGGGGGCCGATGGGGGCCGGGCAGCCCGACGCGACCTTGCGGGTCGTCGGTGACCAGTTGACGAAGGCGACCGCGCAGGGCGTCGCGCAACGCGGCCGGACCTGGCCGGTTGCGGTGGCTTGAGCGACCGGAGCCGGATCACTGGGCGACCCGGATCGGCAGCGACTGAGCCCTGCCGACGCCCGACAGTTTTGGTCTGCCCCTGTCAACTGTCAATGGTTTCGCCTTTTCATACGAAAGATTCGAACGCGTTAGGCGTGCCCGTTGAGGAGATCCGTGCTGTTCAACGGGCACGTGTGAGCGATTGAGCCATCATGGCGTGGCGAAGCTTTGGGTCGCCAGATCACGTAGCCGGTCTGACGCTTCGAAAGTTTCGACCTGATTACCGTTAGGAATCCGCGAGAGGCAGGCATGGGAGTGCGGGGGCGTGAAGGCCTCCCGGTGGTACGGAGCCTCCGACACACTCACGGCACGGTGACCACGGCCTTGCCGCGGGCGTGGCCCTCCTCCACATGGCGTACGCCTTCGGCCGCGTCCGCCAGGGGGTAGGTCCGGCCGACCACCGGGGCGAGGCGGCCGGCCTCGATGAGCGCGGTGACGGCGAGCAGGTCCTCGCGGGTCGACCCGGCCGGGGCCGTCGGGATGATCACGCGGAGGTGCTGCCGGGCGAACGCGTCAGCCGCGATGAGCCGCAGCGTATGGCCCACCACCCCGAACACACGGCCGGGCGATCCACCGCCGTTGGCCACCAGGGTCCCCGCCGGGGTCAGCACCCGACGCAGCCGGTCCAGCGGGTGATGGCCGACGTTGTCCAGGATCAGGTCGTAGTGCTCGCGCCCCGCGGTGAAATCCTCCCGGATGTAGTCGACGACGTGCGCGGCGCCCAGTGAGCGCACCAGTTCGGCGTTGCGCGCACTGCACACCCCGGTGACCTCCGCGCCGAGGGCCGCGGCGATCTGCACGGCGAACGTGCCCACGCCACCGCCGGCCCCGTTGATCAACACCCGATGCCCGGCCTGCGCCTTGCCGACGGTGCGGATACCGCGCAGGGCGGTCACCGCTCCCATGGGCACGGCCGCGGCCTGCTCGAAGGTCAGACGCGCGGGCTTGGGCACCAGCAGATCCGCGGTGGTGCGCGCGTACTCGGCGAACGAGCCCGGGCAGAAACCGAGCACCTCGTCGCCGGGCTGGAATGCGCGCACGTCGGCACCCACCGCCACCACCTCCCCGGCCGCGTCGATCCCGGCCACCCGGCATTTCGGCCGGGTCAGCCCCACCCCACCCATCAGCCGCGCCACGTACGGGTCGCCGCGCAGCATGTGCCAGTCGTAGGGGTTGAGCGAGGCGGCACGCACCCGCACCAGCACCTGGCCCGTTCCGGCCTCCGGCCGGTCGATATCCGCCAGTCGCAGGGTCTCCGGCGGGCCGAACCGTTCCTGAAGCATCGCCTTCATCGATTTCCCCCGTCACTCGGTGAACGATGACCTGCTCGCCGACTTCTCCGGGAAATGCACCGACCGGTTGGGCGAGCGGAGTCGGGTGTACGGCGTACACCACTCACTGCTCGAGAAGGTAGGTGTACGGCGTACACCCGTCAAGGGCCGCAGCTCGTCGAGTCCTCGGCGCGCTGCGCCCGAGGCGGCGCGAAACAGGGAAGGGCAGGTCGCGGCAACGGGTGAGGGCGGACGACTTCAAGCGAGTGCTGTCGTCGGGCCGTTCGCCGCTGGGTCAGGCCGAGCGTCGGAGCCGTTCGAGACCGTCCAGCATCAGATCCAGAGCGAACTCGAACTCGAACTGGTCGTCACAACCCGCGCCGACGACGGACCCCCGGTCATGGGTGACCGCCATGGCCAGTTCGGTGATGTGCGGGTAGCGCGCGGCCATCTCCTCCGGCGGCATCGCGTCCGGATCCGGCTCGCGGTCCGATGCGTCCTCGAACAACTCCTGGGAGAAACCGAGCAGACGGCTCCCCATGACGTGCATCGCGTGGTGGACCAGGTCGACCGAGAAGCCCCCGGCCCGGAAGATGCCGATCATCGAGTCCAGGTACTCCATCACCGCAGGGGTCGGGGTGGTCCTCGCCTTGATCCGCGACTCGATGACCTCGGGCGCCCACGGGTGACGCAGCAGCATGCGGCGGGCCGACAGCACCCGCAGGCGGACGGCGGTCTTCCAGTCGGTGTCGGCGGCCGGCGGGTCGATCTCGCCGACGAGCACATCGACCATACCGTCCAGCAACTCGTTCTTGTTGGCCACGTGCTTGTACAGCGCCATGGGGACGACACCCAGTGCCTGCGCGATCCTGCGCATGCTGAGCGCGTCGACTCCGCCTTCGTCGGCCAGAGCGACGGCGGTGTCCAGAACCCGCTCCTTGCTCAACGGCGCGCGAACCTGCGCCGATGCGCGGGCCTGCCTGGCGATCTCCACCAACCCCTCTCACACGGGCAAGGCCGCAGCCGGCCGCCCTTCCCCCGGCGGGTGTGCAGCGCCCACTCACTCTACCCACCTGATCACGTCCGGTACCCGAGAGCCCTCTCTGGTCACCCTGCCCTCACGGCTCTGCCGACGTTCGCGCTCACGACGCCGGCGACGTTCGTGGGCCGGCGCTGCGACCCGGCGGCGGTAGGGCGGTTCGCACCTGCGGTCCGGCCGGCATCCCGGCAGCCACGACCGGCCTGGCGTGCCCTTCCCCACGAGCGCAAGCTGGAAGGTGAGTGAGCGAAGGGAGCCAGAGCCGTGATCACCGATCCCAATGGTCTCCTCGTCATCGGCCCCGGCGAGGGGGAGAAGACCGACCTCGGCGGGCTGGGCGTCGACTTCAAGGTCTGGGGGGACGCCACCCGTGGCAGTCTGTCCATCGTGGAGCACCCGATGGAGCCCGGGCGCCTGGTGCCTCCCCATGTGCACGAGAACGAGGACGAACTGTCGTACGTCCTGGAGGGAACGTTCGGCGTGAGGGTCGGCGACCGGGTCGCCACCGCCGAGGCGGGCACATACGTGTTCAAGCCACGCCGCGTCCCGCACACGTTTTGGAACGCGGGCAGCGAGCCCGGGAGGCTCCTCGAGATCATCTGGCCCGCCGGGTTCGAGCGGTTCTTCGAGACGCTGGGCAAGGTGGCGCAGACGGCGAGCGGACAGGAGGATTTCGAAGCGCAGCGCGCCGAGTTGGCGGCCCGCTTCAACCTCGGGCTCATCCCCGACTGGGCCGACGAGCTCAAGAAGCAGTACGGGCTCAAGCTCCTCGGTGAGCCGTGAAGCCGCGCGACCGCTTGCGCACGCCGAGGGCGTAGGAGGTGTGCCACCGCCCCGGGGAGGTCGGAACCGAGGGTTCCGGTGAGGCGGTGGGGCGACCACAATGCGCCGCGCTGGCTTGAAATCGCAAGACGTCGGACGCATTCTTTCGGACGCGTCGGACGTATTTCGAGGGCGACCTGGCGGCTGCCGCGTCCAGCCGGAAACCTGCGACGGCTTTGAACAGCCCTCGGGCACCCTCGTGCGTCGGCCAACCCCGCGCGGCGCGGCGGCCCACCCCACCGAGGCGCACGCGGCGATCCCCACCCAGGCGGGCGCGGCGATCAGGGGATGTCGGTCCGCTGTGCCGCCGCGCCGCCCCGTCGTGTCAGGTGACCAACAGGCGGTTGAAGAACGAACGGTAGTGGCGCAGCGCCAGGCGCAGGTCCTCGGTGTTCGCCTGTTCGCCCCGGTTCCACTGTCCTTCCAGTTCCTGTTTGTGGTCGGCGAATGTGGCGGCCAGCCGCTGCATCACGTCGGCGACAAGGGCGTCGGCGGTGTGCACGGCGCCGCGGGGGTCGTCCAGGAACCTGTCCTGCACCTCCCGCCAGCGTGTACGGAACCCTTCCTGGTCCTGCGGGGTGAGGAGCTGTATGGCCTCGTCCTCGGCGTCGGAGCTTGAGGCGGCCGCCTTGTCCGAGCCGCCGGCGTCGGCTTCCGCGGTCTCGCCCTGGGCGCCCAGGCCGGCCTTCCCGGTCGTCCCTTCGGCGGGCGCACTCGGCGTTTCCGTACTCTCGCCGGGGAAGGTCGGAACTTCGGCCTGCGTGTCCGCCACGCTCTCCTCGCCGGACCGGTCGCGAGGCTGGGCGAGGTCGTCGGTGGACAGGCCGCTCGCGGCGGCGGTGCCGGGTATGTCTTCGCGTTTCATGTCTCCTCCGTTCCCGGACACCTGGTTCTCCCGGCTCTCCCGGATCGGGGCGCCGGCTGTTCGCCGAGTCGGTCAGGCCGGAGCGCGGCGGGGTTGGCCGCCGTCGGAGAGCAGCTCGTCGAACAGTGCCCGGTAGTGCACCATGGCGCCCCGCAGCTGTTCGGTGGTCGCCTCGTGGCGGGTGCTGAGCTCCTCGACGTCGTGGGCGGCCCGGTAGTGCTCGAGCGTGCGGCCGTGCTCGACCGAGAGGTCCCTGAGCTGTTGGTCGAAGTCCTGGGTCGGGTAACCGCGCTCGTGCATCAAGGAGGTCACCAGACGGTCCGCGTCGTGCACGGCGTCCTCCGGCCGGTCCACGAACTCGTCCTGCACGCTGGACCAGTCCCGGGCGTAACGTTCCCTGGCGCCGCTGTCCAATGGCTTGATGTCCAGCGCGTCATGCCGCTTCTCGCGGGCCCTGAGCTCACGCTCTCCGGCCATGCGGTTGCCGGCGTCCTCCACCGTGCGTTCGTATTCCGGGCCGAAGCGCTCGCGCAGCTGCCGGCGACGCATGAGCAGGGTAGCCGCCACGGCCGCCAGGGCGATCACGACCACGATGGGAATGATGATCGCTAGAAGTGTCCCTGTTGACATCGGGCAGTACCCCCTCATGGGCGTGTGCCATATGTCTTCTTTATGTAATTTACCCCGACTTTTCCATGGAATCGAGATTGGCCTGGTCGACGGTGTTCACGAAGTTGTTCGGCGTGGAGCATCCGATCGCTTCGGCACCGATGGGCGGGTCGGCCGGCGGTGCCCTCGCGGCGGCCGTCTCTCGCGGGGGCGGACTCGGGTCGCTGGGCGGCGGGTGCGGGGACGCGGACTGGCCGGCCCGTGAACTGCCGGTCGTGGCGGGTGCGGGGAAGCCGTGGGGTGTGGTTGGAGGAAGCCCGGCAGGCCGTCGACCCGGGCGCCGACGTCATCGGGGCGCAGGGCACCGAGAGCGGTGGGCACGGCGCACGGCACGGTCGGTCCAGGCTGCCGTTCGTGCCGGTTCGTGGTGGATCTGGCGGCCCCGGTGCCCGTACTCGCGGCCGGTGGGATCGCCGAGGGCCGCGGTGTGGCCGCCGCCCTGGGCCTGGCGCCGCAGGGGCGCTCCTCGGCACCCGCTTCCAGGTCACTGCCGAGGCCCTGGCCGATCCCTCGACCGCCCAGGCGCTCGTCGAGGGGCGCGGGGAGGACACCGAGCGCAGCGGCGTCTCCGACATCGCCCGCGGGGCCCGATGGCCGTCGTCGACATACACGGCTCGCACCCTCGGCCATCCCTCCCTCGACCAATGGCGGGGCTGGGAAGCGGAACTCGCTGCGACCCCCGAGGCCCAGGTCGCCCACCAGGCCGCCGTGGCACGAGGCGAAGCGCCGCCCTTGCCGGTATGGGCGAGGAGGCCATCGACCTCGTCAACCGACCTGCCGTCCCCGCCGACCTCGTCACCGCCCTCGCCGCTCAGGCCGACACCGCCCCGGCCCGCGCGGGACGAGACTGACGGAGACGGTTCACCGAGGGCGGCCACGGCCGAGCCGGATGCGCCGCGACCGGCGGGCGAAGAGGCCGCCGAACCGCGGATGCGCACCCATGGTCACATCCGTCATCGGGCGTCCGCGAAGGACTTGTCGTCACGTCAGCACGACGCATCCCCGCCGCTCCAACTCGGTCAGCAGCCGTGGTGACGGGTCGCACGGGTTCCAGCGCAGGTCCAGCTTCTCCAACGAGGGCATCTCGACGACCCAGTCCGGCACGTGGGTGAGGTGGTTGCTGCGCACGTCGAGATGGCGCAGTCGGGGCAAACCGGCCAGCATCTGCGGCAGTTCGCCGAGCGCGTTCTCCCGCAGGTCGAGGTGGCGTAGTTCGTGCAGGTCGGCTACGGACCGCGGCAGGTTCTCGATCACGTTCCCCCGGACCCAGAGTTCGCGCAGGTTCCGCAGGCGGCCGATGCTGTCGGGGAGTGTGGTCAGCCGGTTGTGCTGTGCACGGAGTTCGATCAGGTCGGTCATCCGGCCGATGGCCTCGGGCAGGGCGGTGAGGGCGTTCTCGCCCACGTTGAGGTAGCGCAGCCGCGTCAGCTCCCCCAAGGCGTCGGGGATCTCGGTCAAGGCGTTGTCGTGCAGGTAGAGGCAGCCGTCGAGGCCGGCGAGGGAGCCGAGTTCGTCGGGCACCGAGACGAGACGGTTGTGACCGGCGTCCAGGGTGGTCAGCCGGCGCAGACGGCCGATCTCGGGCGGGAGGTCCGTCAGCCCGTTGTCCGCGAGGATCAGCACTTGCACCTCGCTGTCGTCCCAGACCGACTCGGGTATCTTTCCCAGCTGTTGACGCCAGAGGTTCAGCACGCGCGGCACGGCCTGATCCCTTCCTCGGAATGCCGACGGGTCAGACGAAAGCATCGCAGCAGTCCGCGGCGACAGTGGGACGCGGCATGGGGAAGCCGGCCGATCCCCCGGTCCGCCGCCCGGTCATGGCCAGGAAGGCTCGTTGCGCGGGATGACCACCATCTCCGGCACCACGCTGCTGGGCACGACGGACAGAGCGGACAGTACGGCGTCGGCGACCACGTCGGGGCTCTGGAGCTTCGACGTGTCGGCGTCGGGGAAGCGCTCGAGGATGAACGGCGTCTCCATACCACCGGCGATGATGCCGGTCACGCCGATGCCCGGGCAGTCGCGCTGGGCTTCCTGGAACAGCGTGTGGGTGAACGCCCGCAGGCCTGTCTTGCTCGCCGCGTACGGGGCGGCCTCCGTCCAGGTGCGGTTGGAGGCGGTGGAGAGGATGTTGACGATGTGGCCCCCACCGCGTGCCACCATGCGGCGGTACATCTCCAGGCACATGTACATCGGGCCGAGCAGGTTGGTGGTCACGACCCGGGTGACTTCCTCCGCGGTCAGGTGCTCGATCGGCTTGGTGACGTCGACGGCCGCGTTGTTGACCAGGATGTCCGCCTGCCACGCGGTCCGCTCGAGCTCCCGCACGAGGGCGGCGACGGAGTCCGCGTCCCGGACATCGAGCTCCATGAACCGTGCCTGGTGTCCCTCCACGGTCAGCGCCGCGCACACCTTCTCGCCCTCGTCACGGCGTACGTCGGCGACGCACACGTCGGCTCCCGCGCGGGCCAGGTGGTGGACGATCGACGCCCCCAGGCCCCGGGATCCGCCGGTGACCAGGGCACGTCGTCCGGAAAGGTCTGCCGAGGTGTTCAGTGCCAACGTCTTGCCCTTCGGTCGCTGCGCGGGTCCGGATCCTGCACGAAGCCGGCCGACTCGGTCGGCGGCTTCTTCTTCCATGCCCACGGCTACGGCACGTGGGACGGTGCTCGGCCCGGACAGCACTCGTACGGAGCATGAGGAGGACTGCGGCAACGCGTGGAACGGGACGTCACGGCACCGCTGCGTGCATGCCGGCGGCCGAAGCCCGGGCTCAGCCTTCGACGCCGGTGGCGCCGTGCGCCGCACCGACGGGCTTCGATTCCGGTGAGCCGCGCTGCCTCAGGTAGATGGCGAGAACGGCCATGGAGCCGACCGCCAGAAGTTCGGACTGCCAGTTCTGCAGCGTGCGGCTCCAGAAGTCCGCGGAGGACAGGTACGCGGCCCAGGTGGTGGGGGCCTGGAGCTGCCGCAGCTGCTGTTCGTTGTAGGCGGCGACACCGGCGACGGACTGGGTCAGCCAGGACAGCAGGAAAATGCAGCCCATGACCAGCCCCAGGGAGCGCGAGTAGAGGAATCCGCGCCAGTCCGTCGCCGCGGCCCAGCGCGGGGACTCCTCCTTGGCGTGTTTGCCGACCATCTGGTCCTCGTCCGACTCGACACCGGCCTTGTCGAGTTCCTTCGATTCCGGTGAACCGCGCTGCAGCAGCCAGACGGTGGCGAAAATGTAGAGGAAGAACTGCAGGTACTCCGACTGCCAGTTCTCCGTGACGTCGACGGCGAAGTCCGACGACGTCACATAGGCGCCGAGACCGATGGGTTCCATGCCGTCGGTGACGAGCTGGTTGTTGAACTCCGCGTGGCCGGCGACGGCCTGGCCGATCAAGCACAGCAGGAAGGTCGTCAGAAAGAACAGACCGAGACTGTTGTGGAGGAGGAAACGCCGCACGCGGTGCCGGGCCGGTGCCTGGCTCGTGCCCTGGTCCGGTGCGCGGCTCATCGGTGCATCAGTCCCAACGTCATGAAGTAGGCCAGGCCGACGGCGATCACCAGCAGGGTTCCGACGAACAACGTCCTCATGGCCTGTCACCCGCCTTCGATCTCGCACTGGTACGGCCGCTGCGGACGCGGCAGGCACCCGGCGGCCGTCACCTTCCACCCGGCGGGGAAATGCGCCAGGAACAGGGTATCGTGCTCCAGAACGACCCGCGCCTGGTCGCCGTAGACGTCCACGCCGCGTATCGCACCGGCCGCCGGAAGCTGCTGCTCGCCGATCGCCTGCTCGCACCGCATCTTGGCCGACTGCTCCAGTTCCTCCCTGGTGGCGGGCGCGAGAGCGGCACACAGCCGTTCGTGCTGTCCCGCATCGAGCGCCTGCTCGAACCGGGCGACCTCCTGGGTGACTCCGTCACGCCGCTCGGAGAGCGTGCCGCACGCACTGACGGAGAGAAGGGCCACCGCCACCGCGATGCCCGACCGGAACCACCGTCCTGACATCGTGCCTCCCGCGCGCCCCCGACTGATCGGGCAGCGCCCGGTCGTACATGTGCAATGCGGTTACCCGCTCATGGGACCTTCAGCCCTCTCTGTTCGCAACCGGAACGGAAACCGGCTCCGCAGCCGCGTGGGCCGTACAGGGCTCTTCGCTGCACCGTTCGGCGTCGGGATGTTGCGTGTGTGGCGACGGCCGGGGAAAGCGGGGTAGTCGGACGACATGAGCGACGACAATCCGCGCAAGGACGTTGAGGACTGGGTGACCGGCGACGAACCGGCCACCGGCCCGCAGCTGAGCTACCTGCACACTCTGGCCCGTGAGGCGGGTGAGGAGGTCCCCCACGGTCTCACCAAGGCGGAGGCGTCACGGATGATCGACCGCTTGCAGCAGGCTTCGCCGCGCACGGGCCGACCGGCGGACCCGCAGCACGGGCCCGCCGACGGCGAGGGCGCCTGAGCGGCGTCGCCCACCCGCCGCGGCGAGGGTCGACTCCCCTGGCGCCAAGAGAAACGGAGGCGGACGGGGAGCGCTGGGGCAGGGCGACAAGGCGTGCATGTCCTGGTCCACGCGTACGTCGTCCGCGCATGCAGGTCCTCTGGCCCCGCCCCTGCTCCGGTGGCCGGAATCAGCCGAGCGCTCCGAGGAGTTCGTTGCACGCCTGCTCGCACGAGCGGCAGGCTTCGGCGCACATGCGGCAGTGCTCGTGCTGGTCGGCGTGTGCCCCGCATTCCGCGGCGCCGGCTTTGCACGCGACGGCACACGCGGTGACGATCGCGCGGGTGATGTTGGCGTCGTAGCCGGTGTGGCGGGACAGTACGGACGCGGTGGCGTTGCAGATGTCGGCACAGTCCATGTCGGTGCGGATGCACTTGGTGAGATCACCGACCATGCCCTCGGACAGGCATGCGTCGGCGCACGCCGTACACGCCTGGGCGCAGGCGATGCATTCCTCGATGCACTTGGTGAGCTTCTCGCGATCGACGCCGCCGAGATCGGCCGGGTACGTGGCGAGCATGTCCTTGACGGTGGCCATGAGGGAGCGCCTCCTCTCGACCGCCGAAGACCGGCGGGCCCGGCGGGCTCATCTCCTCGGCCTCCGGCGTTGCACTGCCCGATTAGCCACGGACAAGCGGCACAAACCTGGCTGGGTCCTTGCAGGGGCCAGGCGTCCGGCCGTGGTGAGCGACCGCGGAGTATGTCAGGGCGCGGAGCAGGGGGCGACGCGCCGGTGAGGCCACGTGCGGGGCGTCGGGAGATCTCGTCGGCCGGGTCAGTCGTCGGTGGTGTCGTCCGCGGCGGAGGGAGAGAGGCTGCACGCGGTGACAGCGACCGGGCGCCCGCTGACAAGGGTGCGGCCGGCGGAGGGACCATCAGGGGGCTCCCCGTCCGTGTCGGACCCCCGACGCGGGACCGGTCGGCCATGCTGGGCAGCAAGCGGCACCCTTCCCGGCGACAAGGAGCACGGTATGCCGACGGACCCGGTCGGACGATTCCTGGCGGCCCTGGACCCTGATCACCGGGAGGCCGTCGGCGCCAAACCGCGCGAGGAACAAGAACGGCTCGCGGCGGCCTGGGAGGAGGAGCTGGAAGAGGACGTCGAACTCGACACCCTCGACGAGCTGTCACCGCAAGCGGCGGAGGCCGAGGCGGCCCGCCGCGTCCTGGACCGCGAATCCAGCTAGGGACAGCCGTCCGCCGCGCCCTCGCCCCGGAAGGGGCAGTTGAACGGCCGTGCTGCGGGCGGTGGGCGGGGGCGCGGATGTTCGAGCCGCCCGGACGTTAGTCTGATGATCGTGGGGGACTGGAGGCTTCGGCCGGCTTCGGTGGCGGACGTCGAGGCGGTGGCCGAGTTGCGGGCCGTAGTGCTGCGGGCGGATCTGGAGCGGCTCGGGCGGTACGACGAGCAGCGGGTGCGGCAACGGCTCAGAGACGGGTTCGCACCCGCGCACACCTGGGTGATCGAGGTGGGCGGCACCTTCGCAGGCTGCGTGTCGCTGCGGCCGGCCGAGGACGCCCACTGGCTGGAGCACTTCTACCTCACCCCGCACCTGCAGGGCAGCGGCATCGGCGCGGCCGTGCTGCGTGGGCTGCTCGAGCAGTGCGACCACGACGGCACCCGTGTCCGGCTCAACGTGCTGCGGGGCAGTCCGGCCCGTCGACTGTACGAGCGGCACGGGTTCACCCTCGAGGCCGAGGACCCCGTAGACGTGTTCATGGTGCGCGAGCCGGCCTCGGCGGTGCGCGGCCGCTGATCATCTCGCGGATCGGCGGAGGCAGCGGGGGCCTGCGGAGGCAGCGGGGTGTCATGCGGCGGCGGCCGTGTTCCGGGCGTTCGCTCCTCTCGGTCGGTCAGGAGCCTCGTCGCCCGTACTCCACGCCCGGCCCGTCTCGACGCCCCCACGCCGCCCCGCTCCCCCAAACGCCGCCACGCGCTCACCGGCAAGAGTGGCGTGCTCGGGCCACATCACCCGGGGCCGGGGTGCGGCGTCGTACGGCATCGGGGCGCGGGGCAGGTGCACAGGGCCTGGACAGACGGGCTTTCGCTTCCTTTCCAAGGGGCCGTCAGGGGATGTCCGGTGGGCGCGTGTTGCGCCACTCGGGGGAAACCCTTCCGGGATGCGGCGCGCCTCACCCCGCAAAAAACTGTGGGCATGCTCTTCCGTTCCGGCTGTCGCCCGCTTGTGCGAGTGAGGTTCCCGATGCGACCGAATCACGCTGCCTGTCCGCCCCAGGGCACGGGACACGAGTCCGTCCCGCCCCTTGCGAGCGGTCACGGCACGGTCTGCGCGCGTCGGGAGCGGATACGGGTGGCGCTGGCATGGTCGGCGGCGGGCATGCTGCTCACGGGCTGCTTCGCGGCCGGTCACGGTCAGGGCCAGAACGGTGACCGGGTCGTACGCCCGGCGCACAGGCAGGCGCCTTCGGCGCCGGGGAACAGCAGGCCGGCCCCAGCACCGCCGGGCAGCCCCGGCTCGCGGGAGCCGGCCCCGCCGGATGTCGACGACGTGCTCGCTCGTGCGCTCGAACCGGTCCGGGACCGGAGCGGCACCCAGGTTTCGGTCGCCGTTCTGGAGCCCAGGAACGGCCGACGGGCGGTGTACGGCTCACAGGAGCACATCACCGCGAGCCTGGCCAAGGTGAACATCCTGGCGGCCCTGCTGCTGCGTGCCCAGCGCGAGGAACGGTCGCTCACCCTCTGGGAGACGTCGGCCGCCGCCGAGATGATCCGGAGCAGCGACAACGACGCCGCGAACGCCCTGTGGCGGCGTATCGGCGGCGGCGAAGGGCTCACCGAGGCCAACAGGATTCTGGGGTTGACGTCGACGCAAGCAGGACCAGGAGCCCACTGGGGCCTCACCCGAACCACCGCGGCGGATCAACTGGCCCTGCTGAGCGCCGTGTTCGCCGGCCCTTCGCCGCTCAGCGAGGACTCACGCCGCCTGATCCAGACCCTCATGGGCCAGATCGACGCCGACCAGGACTGGGGGGTGTCCGCGGCGGGCACCCGTTGGCAGCTCAAGAACGGCTGGCTGCAACGCCGCGTCTCCCAACGCTGGGCGATCAACAGCATGGGGCGCGTCAGAGCACACGGACACACGTTCTACCTCGTCGTCCTCACTCACGGCAGCCGGAGCATGTCCCACGGCATATCCACCGTGGAGCGAGCGGCGGAGTCAGCCGTACACGCCCTTCGCGGCACTCCGCTTCCCGTGGCGCCGATCATCCCCTGACCCGTCCCCGACCGACGCCGGCGCCTCGGCCCCGGCCTCGCGGCTCCGGCACTCGCGGCCCCCACCACCGCCCGGACCGGCGCCGAAGCGCCCCTCGCCGTCTCCCGCGGGCGGGCCGCGAGGTCAGAGCGGCGTGCCGCCGAAGCCGATCTCGTTCCCGTCCGGATCCATGTAGGTGACCTTCCGGACGCCGTTGGCGTACGTTTCGCGGCAGCTGGGCTCCAGTCCCCGCTCGGTGATGCCGGCCACGCGGTCGTCGAGGTCGTCGACGAAGACGGTGTGGAGGGCGTGGCCGGCGTGCCCGGGTCGGTGCTCGATGTACACGTACCGGTGTTCCGCCAGCTCCCACACGGCCTCCGTGTCGTTCGGGACGAACGTCGGCGGGGAGCCGAGCAGCCGCTCGTACCAGGCCAGAGCCGCTGCGTAGTCCTTCACGGGGATTCCTGCGAACAGCTCGACGGGCATGACGCCATCGTAGGCCCGGTACCTCCCGTCGGGCCGGTGACGGCTCCCGCCGGCGCCGGGCCCGCTGGGCCGGGATCCGGCGGGCGGCCATGGTCGGCCCGATCGGCGACCGGGGCCGTCGCCGGCGCCGTCGCCGGAGGACCGACGGCGCGAGGGCCGGCGCCCTTCCGGGACGCCGGCCCTCCTCCCCCCTGCCAGGGCCTCTACGCCGCGTTCGCTCGCGCGGTCAGCCAGGTCCGGGTCGGGTGGCACACCAGCTTGCCGTCCACGACACGGCACCAGGTCTGGTATCCGTCGGAGTACAGGCGCTCGCCGAGCCAGTCGTAGTCCTCGTCGTGAGCGTCAACGATCTGCGCAACATTGCTTGGGCGGGTGGAGGCGGTAACCGCGCTCGGAGAAGATGCCTCATCGGGCGCGCTTTCCGCCCCGGCGTGGGATGTACGGGGGCCGCAGCCTTGGGTGATGCGGTCGAAGCGGTCGGCGACCTGTTCACGGGCCTGCGTCCGGCGGGCGGGGCGCCGATCCGGCGACGTGACGGCGGCACCGCACGCGAGGGGCGCCGCCGGATCCCACGCCGTCCGGGGTCGGTGTCAACGGCGCGGGACGGGGCTCACCGCCGTCGCCGACGCCCGGCGGGCGCCCCGCCGGGGTCAGTCGCGCCGGGCCCAGTCCAGGCGGTCGGCCAGGCCCGCGGCGGTGAAGGCCGCCTCCAAGTCGTCACGGCCCTCGGTGAAGTGAGCCCAGCCGTCGTAGTGGACGGGCACCACACGGCGGGCGCCGAGAATGCGGGCGGCCTCGGCGGCCTGGGCGCTGTCGAGGACGAGGCACTGGCCGTCGAAGAGCACGGGAAAGCGCGGGGCGCCGGCGAAAAGGACGGCGGTGTCCACCGGGGCGAAACGCTCGGCGACCTGCTTGACCAGGTCGAGCGAGGCGTTGTCGCCGCTGACGTAGACGGTGGGCAGGCCGTCGCCCGTCAGGACGAAGCCGACGACCTGCCCGACGATCGGCTCGATCGCCTCCCGCACGCCGGGCCCGTGCAGGGCAGGCACTCCGGTCACGGTGATGGTGCCGCCGCCGGGGCGATCCAGTTCGACGGACTCCCAGTCGGCCAGGCCCCTGGCCTTGCCCCCGAGCCGCTCCCCACCGCCGGGGGTGGTGAGGGTGAGGGGGACGTCGGCGAGCAGAGCGCGGCCGGAACGGTCGAGGTTGTCGGCGTGCTCGTCGTGGGAGAGCAGGACCACGTCGACGGGGCCGAGGTCGGCGGGCGTGCCCGCGGAGGGCGCGGTCTTGGTCAGGACCGGGCCGCCGGGGACCGGGTAGTCGCCGGGGTCGTCGAAGGTCGGGTCGGTCAGGAAACGCAGGCCACCGTACTCGAGCAGGGCGGTCGGGCCGCCGAGGACCCGGACGGGGAACTGCACGGTCGCCGCAGCGGAAGAAGACATGACGATGCACCTCACGGATGAAGTCGATTGAACCGTGAGACGACCCTAACCCTCCCTCACGGATAAGAACAAGGCAAAACGTGAGACTCATGGATCGGCGCAAGCCCTACCATGAGAGCCATGGATGAGATCGTGACGGCCGAGCCCGGCCCGCCGCCCGCGCCGGGCGCGGAGCAGTACCCGTCTCTCGCGCTCGCCAACAGCGCCATCGCGCTGCCGGGCGGTCACTACATCGACCAGCTCGGCACCCCCGCGGCCGCGAACCAGTGGCTCACGGAACGCGGTCTGGCCCCGGTCGACGCCGGCATGCGGGACATGTGTGCGGCGCAGCTGCGCTCCCTGCGCGAACAGATCAGGGCGCTCTTCGCCTCCCGCGTCGCCGGACTGCCCGCCCTCCCCGCCGCCCTGGCGGCCGTCAACGACACGCTGACCCGCGTCCCGACCGCCCCACTGCTGCAGTGGGACGACAAGACCGGCCCCTACCGCGCCGCACCCCACCCCACCACCCAGATCGTCGACCACGCCCTCGCGACCCTCGCGGCCGACGCAGCCGATCTGCTCACCTCCCCCGACGCCGAACGCCTCACCGCCTGCGGCTCCGCCCCCTGCAACCGCTACCTGCTCCGCCACGGCCGCCGCCACTGGTGCTCCACCCGCTGCGGCGACCGCGCCCGCGCCGCCCGCGCCTACGCCCGCCGCACGCAGTCCGAGGGCCGCTGAGGACGCCGCTTCACCGCACGGCCGACACCTTCGGCTGTCGCAGGCTGCCCCAGGACGGACGTGGCACCGGTGTCTGTCGGAGTCCGGGCGAGCCGAGAGGAGTGGTGACGCGAGACGCGAGCGGTGGCGGCGCAAGCGGGGCATCCGCAGGGCGGACGTGGCTCCGGCACCTGTCGGAGTCCGGGCGAGCCGGCAGGGGCGGCGGGCGCGAGGGTGGCGGGCGCGAGGGGTGGGCTTCAGGGGCTCGATCGGACGGCCGGCTCGTGTCCTGTGCCCGTTCTACTTCTGGCAGTCCGCTGTGGCGATGCCGTGCACCGGGTCAGGGCCGGGAGAACCCGCCGCGCTCCGCCACCGCAGGTAGCACAGCGCGCTCGCCGTGACGATCAGCGGCCAGAGCAGGTACCAGCCCGTCATGACGAGGAGCAGGACGACCGCGACGAGCGCGAAGAGCGCGCAGAGGTGGGGCAGGCTGCCACGTGGCAGGAGGCGGAGGGCGGCCGCTGCGCCGAGGGCGTACACGGTCACGAACGATCCCGTGGTGAGCAGTACGAGCGGCTGGGGACCGACGTCGGCGACCGTGGTGACGGCGAGGGCGAGGCCCGACAGCCCCGACACTACGGCCAGGCTGCGTCGTGGCACCTCGCCGGCGTTGCTGCCCTGCGCGAGCCAGGCGGGCAGTGCGCCGTCCCTGCCGAGTGCGGCGCCCAGTTTGGCCGCGCCGGCGAAGTAGGCGTTCATCGTGCCGAGGGTGAGCAGGAGCGCGGCGGCCGCAGCCAGCACCTGGACCGTTCCGCCGATGCCGAGGGCGAGCAGCTCGGCCAGCGGAGCCTCGGCGGTGCCGGCGGCCGGGCCCAGCACGAGCACGCTGGTGGCGGCGACAGCGAGGTAGAGGAGGCCGACGACGGCGACCGCCAGGCCGGCGGCTCGGGGCAGGTCCCGCGCCGGGCGGCGGAAGTCGGCGGCGAGGTGGGTGATGGCTTCCCAGCCCGCGAAGCTCCACACCAGCAGCGCCGCGGCCGAGCCGATCGCGGGCCAGCCGTGCGGAGCGAACGGCCGCAGGTTCTCCAGGCGGGCGTGCGGCAGCGCGGCGACCACAGCGGCCAGCAACAGCGCGACGAGGAGTACGGCGAGCACGAGTTGCAGTCGGCCCGACACGGTCAGACCGAACGCGTTGGCCACCGCGACGAGGATCAGCAGCGCCGCCGCCGTGACGGCCACCGTGCGTTGGCCGCCGCCGAGCGCGCTCGCCACGTAGGCGCCGGCGAACGTCCCCGCCGCCGGGGCCCCCGCGGGCACGGCGAAGTAGAAGCACCAGCCGACCACCGCCGCCGCCCGTGCGCCGAAGGCGTGCCGAACGTAGGTGGAGACACCGCCACCGTCCGGGAACCGGGCGCCCAGCGCCGAGAACGTGGCCGCCAGTGGCACCGACAACAGGACCAGCCCCAGCCAGGCCAGCAGTGACGCGGGCCCGGCCGCCTGCGCGGCCAGCGCCGGAAGGGCGATCACCCCGGTGCCGAGGACCGCGCCGACATACAGCGCGGTCCCCTGCCAGATCGTCAGCCGCCCCACCGGCTGCGCCGGGATGTCGCCGATGCCGGGCCCTTGGGTGGATGAGGTGCTCATACGCGCATGTCCTTCGCCGGGTCTCGAGTCGTGTGCGCTGGTGTGCGCCCGGCCGGAAAGTTAGCCCCGATCCCCTGACAACCCGTGTCAGTGAACCGGGGCAGACTTCTGTCATGCGCGCGAGTCGACTGCTGTCCGTCCTGTTGCTGCTCCAGACCCGCGGCCGGATGACCGCCCAGCAGTTGGCCGACGAACTGGAGGTGTCCGTCCGCACCGTGTACCGGGACGTGGAGTCGCTCGCGGCAGCCGGCGTCCCCCTCTACGGGGACGCCGGCCACGACGGCGGTTACCGGCTGGTCGACGGGTACCGGACCCGGCTGACCGGGCTGACCCGCGACGAGGCGGAAGCGCTGTTCCTGGCCGGATTGCCCGGGCCGGCCGCGGATCTCGGCCTGGGCGCCGTGCTGGCCACCGCCCAGCTGAAGCTGACGGCCGCGCTCCCCGACGACCTGCGCGACCGGACGAGCGTGCTGCGTCAGCGGTTCCACTTGGACACGTCCGCCTGGTACGCCGAAACGGATCCCGTCCCGCACCTGGCGGCCGTGACCGACGCGGTGTGGCGGCAGCGCCGCATCCGGATCCGCTACCGGCGGTGGAAGGCTCCCCAGGAGGTGACCCGGACGCTGGAGCCCTACGGGCTGGTACTCAAGGCCGGTCGCTGGTACCTGGTGGCGGGCCGGCCGGAACGCGTCCGCACCTTCCGCGTCTCCCAGATCCTCCGGGTCCGGGTACTGGAGGACCGCTTCGACCGGCCCCACGGCTTCGACCTCGCCGCACACTGGCGGTCGTATCTCGAAGAGTTCGACGCCCGACGCCACCAGGGCGAAGCGGTGGTACGACTGTCGCCCCGGGTCCTGCAGCACCTGCCGGACCTCATGGAACCGGCGGTGGCACACGCCGCCCGGCGCAGCGCCGGGCCACCCGACCCCGACGGCCGGGTCCGGGTCGTCGTGCCGATCGAGTCCGTCGCACACGCCGCCGGCATGCTGCTGCGGCTCGGTGCGGAGGCCGAGGTGCTGGAGCCCGCCGAGTTGCGGGCGCTGATGGCGGAGACGGTTGCCGCGCTGGCCGAGACCTACCGGCACCCGCCCACCTCGGGATGAGAGCGCGGCGCCCGGGAGCCGCGGGCTCACCGCTCGGGCCGGTCGACGCGGATCAGCGTCTGCTGCCCGTTGGCGACGAGCTTCCGCTCTCCGTCGGCCTGGACGCCGAACACCTCCAGCCGGCACACGGTCAGGGTGCGCCCGGACCTCAGGACCGTGCCGACCGCCTCGTTGCGGTCGCCGACGGCGGGCACGAGGAGGTGCCTTTCGGCGGCGCGGTGCGCCGGCTGCCCCGGATGCGCTTCTGCACGTCGGGGCGCGCCTGTTCCTCCCGCGTCGGGTCTGTCGGGTCTTCCCCGTGCTCTCCTTCGTCAGGTTGTCTCTCGACGGCCGTGGGCTGTTTCTCGACGGCCTGGGGGGTCTTTCGACGCGCCCGGGCCCCCCTGGACACGAATGCCGGACCTTGCCCGGCCGGGACCGCTCGCGTCCCTCTCGGCGCGGTCACGCGGGGACGAAGCTCGGCCACCAGGGCGGGACGTTGTTCGGGCACCAGGGGTCGGGGGAGGAGTCCGGCATCCCGAGCCAGGTCACGAGGAACCACGTGAACCACAGGGTGAAGACCAGCCCTGCGGTCAGTGCTGCCCCTCGATGGCGTCTTCCGAGGGTGGCATACAGAATCACCCAGGGAACGGCAGCGGCGACCCAGACCAGAGGGGCGAGAAAGAGCAGAGTCGCGCCGTTGGCCCCCGCGTTCACGCCGATGTCACAAGCCGCCCAGGCCTGCCCGATGGCGGTGATGGAGACGAGTGCGGTCAGAGCCCCGAAGAGGACGCCCAGGCGAACTCCGCTGGACCGGCGGCTCGGAGGGCTCGACGGCCCCTCACTCGACGGCTGCACATCCACGATCGCCCACCTTTCCTCGCCGCGGATGCGGACACTACAGCGGTCACGCACCCGACGGTTCTGGATCCGAGGTGGCCCGAGCCCCCCCGGGGCCGGCCGGCCGACCACGAGGCGTCGGTGGAGAGTCCTCTCTCCGTCCTCGACGCCCGCCAGGACTTCCGCTGTGTCCGCATGGCCTGGGCAAGCGGGCTGCTCATGGCGGTGCGGTCGTCGCCCCGGTGATCCGGCGGCATCACGCCGTTCTGGACTTCGCCGGCACGCACAGCCACGCGAGACCCGCGGCGGCCAGGCAGGCGAGGGCGCCGATGGCCATGCTGGTGCGCAGCCCGGTGGTGTAGTCGGTGGCCGTGGCGAGCAGGCTGCCGCCGAGCGCCACGCCGGTCGCGCTGCCGATCTGGCGGGTGGTGTTGAACAGGGCGGAGGCGGCCCCCGAGTACGCCGGTGGTGCGGCGCCCATCACGGTGGCGGTCGAGCCGGTGAGGGCGAAGGAGGTGCCGAATCCCGCGGCCATCATCGGGGCCACCAGCAGCACGTAGGCGGGGTCGGCTCCCGCCGCGGCCCAGCCGGCCAGCCCCAGGCCGGCCAGGAGCATGCCGGAGATCACCAGCGGACGGTCGCCCGTGCGGCGGGTCAGCCGCCCGGACAGGACGGAGGCGAACATGGTCATCGCCACCGCCGGGAACAGCGCCAACCCGGTGCCGAGGGCACTGAAGCCGCGCTGGTGCTGGAACTCCAGGCTGGCGGTGAACACCATGCCGTAGAAGCCGAAGTTGAACAGCAGGCCGATGACGGATCCGCCGCTCATCGCACGAGAGCGCAGCAGGCTCAGCGGGAGGACGGGCGACCGGGCCAGCCGCTCGCGCACCGCGAACGCCGCGGCGGCCAGCACGGCCAGGCCCACCCCGGCGAGAACGGCCGGATCGGCCCAGCCCCGCCGTCCGGCCTCGTTGAGCGCGGCGGTCAGCAGCGCAACCGCCGCCACGACCGCGCACTGCGCCGGCCAGTCCAGGGCCCGGTCGGCGCGCCGGGGCGAGGGTGCCACGTGCCGCCGCGTCAGCATCAGGCAGGCCGCGCCGACCGGCAGGTTGATGAGGAACACCCAGCGCCAGCCCACCGTGGAGACGAGCAGCCCGCCCAGCAGCGGGCCGGCGGAGGCCGCGATGCCCGCCATCGACCCCCACAGTCCGAAGGCCCGCGAGCGTGCGGCCGGCGCCGGGTAGGCCTGCTGCAACAGGGCCAGGGAACCGGGCACGATCAGCGCCGCGCCGAGCCCCTCCACCAGCCGGGCCACGACCAGGAAGCCGGCGCTCGGCGCGAGCGCGCACGCGGCCGAGGCCGCGGTGAACACCGCCACGCCCCAGCAGAAGACCCGGCGGTTGCCCAGCCGGTCCCCCAGCGCGCCACCGGTCAGCAGGAACCCGGCGAAGACCAGGGTGTACCCGTCGGTGATCCACTGGATGCCGGTCAGTGAGGCCGACAGTTCCCGTCCGATCACCGGTACGGCGACGTTGATGACGGTCACGTCCAGGATCACCATGAAGTAACCGGCACACACCGCCAGGAGAGGTGCCCAGGACCGCCGCCCGGACTCCGGGGCCGACTCGGGAGAGGGCAGGGACCCAGCGCCACCGGCCGACTCCTCGGACGCCACGGCCCCAACCCCCATCACGGACACGCCGAAACTGCAACAAACGCCACATTAGGCGACATGTGCGTCACATCGCGGCATCCATGCTGCTCACTGCTCCTCGGGAGCGGATCCGACCGCAGGATCCCTCTGCCACCCGGGTGCACGTCCGCGCACCGACGCGACGTACGAGTGTGCGGGACCCACCCCTACCGGCCGTGCTGGGCCTCCCCCAGCACCGTGCTGCCGAGGCACGCGGCGAGTCTCTCGGCGCGGGGCAGGTCGCCCCGCTTGTCGACGTGGTCGGTCCAGGCACCGGCGTAGTGGAATTCGGCCCTTCCGCAGCACCGCCGCCATCCGCCACGCGTCCTCGACGGTCACCAGGTCGGCCAGCAGGGTCACTTCGTCGTCCCGCTCCTCCAGCAGGGCGTACAGGCGCAGTGTCCTCCGCGGCGTCGGTGGTGCGGAAGACGGGATACGCCCGTGAGTCGCCCCCTCCTCCGGGCTGTGCCGGGCAGCGCCGCACTGCCCGGCAGCCACGGGTCACCGGTCACCGGTCACCGCAGCGTGGGAACGGCTCCGCCCTCGACGTGCGCCACGTCGACGCCGGGGAGGCCCGTGACCCAGCGGCCGGCGATGTCCGCGAGCCGCTCCGCGCCCGGTGGCGTACGCCCCAGGCCGACGGCGTACCGCACGCTCGCCGGACCGTCGGCACACGCCGGCGCGGACGCGGAGACCAGCGCCCGCGGCCAGGGGTGCGCGTCCTGCACGCCCGCTTCCTCCAACGCGCCGAGCAGCGCGCGCATACGCCCACGCACGCGCCCGTTCAGCTCGTCGAAGTCCTCCGCTCGCCGGGGCAGGACGGTCACCACGGCCCAGGCCGCGTGCCTGCGGTGCAGGGGCGGCGGGGACAGCAGCTCGGGCCACGGATCCGTAGCGGAGGCGGCCGCGCCCTCCACTGTTTCCCAGGCCCGGTAGAGCTCCTGGCTCAGCAGGTCCCGCCCGCCCTCGCCGACCTGTTCGGTGCAGGACCGCACGGGCGCGCTGGGCGTCATCACGGTCAGGGCCCCGCGGGCCTCGTGCCCGTCACCGGTGAGGGTGACGGGTTCGCGCCAGTCCCACGCGGCCCACGTGCCGAAGAACCGCCGCAGCAGCTCACCGGCGTCCGCGACGTCCGGCGACTCCCGGACCGTACGGGCCGCGAGCACGGCCCACGCCACCCCGGGCAGTCCGCCGAACGGCGCCGCGTCCAGGCCGCGCGCCCTCGCCCACGTCTTCACGCCCCGTGCCAGCGCCGCGAACCGCGACGCCCCTTCCGTGCCTGTGGCCGGCGTGCTCACGGCCGCCAGGACCGCGTCCGCGTCGGACACCGCGCTCAGCGCGACGGCCGCGGCCTCGCCCAGGTCGGCCCGCCGCGCCACCGCGTCCTTCACCGGCACCGGTCCCGTGGCCCCCACCACCAGGTCCACGTCGAGCCCTTCGACGTGGAACCGCAGCCCCGGCACGCGCGCGCCGACGACCTCCCGCATCCGCTCGGCGCCCGGCAGCGCGGCCGTGACCCGCTCGCGTACGGAGGTGAGGTCCACCGTGCCCGGCAGCGCCGCGACGACGTCCAGGTCGGCCCCGGCGATCACGCAGCCCATGCGCCGTGATCCGGCGAGGTGGACGACACCCTCGCCGAGCGCGTCCGACAGGAGCCGCACGACGTGTTCGGCCGCCGCGTCGTCGGCGGCGGGCCGCACGCCCGTGCCGGCCGCGGGCGCGGCCCACTCCTCCCATCCCCGGTCGGGCCGTCCGAGGGCCGGCTCCGGAAGCCACCGCACCTCGCCGGTGCCGAGGGCGACCGTGGCCCGCGGCCGCATCGGTTCGTCACCGCGCCGGGACAGCAGGACCAGCTCGCCGACCGGCGCGGTCATGGGGCGGAGGCGGGCCGCGCAGTCGACGGTGACGGTGTGCGGGTCGCTGGTCCGGCCGAGACTCAGGTGCGGGGTGAACCCGTCATGGCGTCCGCGGCAGCGCGGGAAGCGCCGCAGCAGCGCCTGCCACAGCTCCGCCCACGGCGTCTCGCCGCCGGCCGCGGGGTCCAGCCACACGGTGGCGCCGTGCCGGTGCCCGAAGGTGTCCAGTCCCTCGAGCCGTGCCGTGAACGGCGCGACCTGCGCGGCCGCCGCGGCGAGCAGCGGTGCCGCCCGCTCGAAGTCCGACTCGGGGACGAACCCGAACAGCACGTTGACGTGCGGCGGCCAGCGCCGGATCTGCACGTCGTGGTCCCGGCGCACGTCCTGGATCGCGGGCCACAGCTCGCGCGGCGGAACCCACGCCAGCGCCGTGCGGGGTGTCGGCGCGACGTCGAGCACGTCGACGGGCGTGCCGGTGCCGCAGTGCAGGTCGGTGGCGAGGCCGTAGTGGTCGGAGGGGTACAGCCCTTCCGTAGTGGGTGTGTCGCCGAGCAGCGCCGCGCCGGTCACGCGCGGACCGTCGACCGGGCGGACGAAGACGCGGTCGAGGCGGGAGGCGCGGCCGGTCAGGGACGAGACGGCGGCCAGCGGGTTGCGGCCGGGGTCGAAGGTGGGGCGGTGGTCGTCCGGCCCGTGCGTCTCGGTCCAGGCGTCGAGCATGCCGAGCGTGCGTGCGGGGCCGGGGCCGCCGTCGTTGAAGTCGCCGACCAGGACCAGGCCGCCCGCCACGCCCGCGAGCCCCTCGGCTAGCCGGGTCAGTTCGGCGTCGCGCCGGGCCGGACCGTCCTCGGAGTGGTCGCTCGTCAGGTGGGTGGCGGCCACGGTCACCGGTCCGGACGCGGTGTCGACGACGACGGCGGTGACGGCCTTGTGGGGGCCGAGGACGTGCAGGGCCGCCTCCCGCACGGGGAGCCGGCTGAGCAGGAGCTGCCCGCAGTCGTCGACGTCCTTCCCGTAGGGGTCGGTTCCGACGGTGTAGCTGGCCCGGACCCAGGCCGCGTCCAGCAGCATGGCCAGCAGCCCCGCCTCGACCTCCTGCAGGGCGATGACGTCCGCGTCGGCGTGCTCCAGTGCCCGGAGCAGCAGCGGGCGGCGCAGGGCGGTGCCGATGCGGTGGCTGTCGTAGCGGTCCCACAGCGTGTTCCAGGTCAGCACCCGCACCCGGTCGCGCCCCGCCGCCTCCCGCGCGGTGGGCGGCGCGGGCATCCACCGCCCGGCGGACGTGTCCCACGCGTGGGGCGTGCGCGCCGAGAAGAAGGGCGCCCGTAGCCGCCGCGGGTCGCGCACCCGGCCGGCTCCTGACTCGTCGATGCGGTCCACGCCCGTGGCGCGGTCCCACACGAGCTCGCCGTCCGCCTCCACGAAGAGCACCCGGTGCCACGGGATCTCGCCGCCCGGCACGAACGTCGGCAGGGGCACCCGCGCGGGCGCGGCGCCGCGCTGGTTGATGCCGAGCACGAAACGCGCGGGGTCGAAACGCGGGTCCCAGCGCACCCGGTGGTAGATCTCCTCGCTGGTTCGCATCAGGATGCCTCCCCGTCCAGTGTGCCGTCGCGGTCCCCCACGGTCCCGTCCGCGCCCACGTACCAGGTGCGGTGGGCCTGGCCGGGATACGGCGGCACGAACCTGCGCAGCTGTCCCGTCAGCACGTCCGGCGGCACCGGATGCGCACGGGTGGCGTTGCGCCGTAGGAGCTCGTCGTGGTCCGCGAGCATCACGGCGTGCGTGATCAGCGCGTCGCGCCGACGGGCCACGGCGTGCACGAGGGACCGCTGGTGCGGGTTGAGCGACGTGGCCTCCCACACCACCGTGCCACCGGCCGTGAGCGCCTTGTCCAGGCGCTCCAGGCCCTCCCGCAGCACTTCCCCGTTGGCCTTCTGGTCCGCCCGCGCGCCGCGCGCCGCGCGCAGGTCGTCCAGCGCCACGCACGCCGAGACGCCCTCGAGCCGCGCCGCGAAGGAGCTCTTGCCGCTGCCGGACGGCCCGACCAGGTGCACCAGCCGTGGAAAGTCTCCGCCGCGCCGACGCCATGTCGCCGCGACGGCCTCCTCCACCGTGGAGACCCGCCCCTGGGCGTAGGCCTCCCGCGCCTCGGCCCAGCAACGGTCGGCTGCCTCGCCGCCGACTCCGTCGCGCCGCAGCGCCTCGCGCAGTCCGGCCCTCAGCGACCCGAGCGGAGTCTCGCCGTACAGCCCGGCCTCCTGGGCGTGCAGCGCGGACCACTCCACCTGTTCGCGCGCCTCGTCGTCCCCGGCGACGGCCCCCGCGACGGCGTGCAGCACCCCCTGATCGGCCGCGAAGGACATCCGTACGAGCCCGGCCCGCCGCTCGGCGTCCGGATACGGCCGGTGCAGTGCGGCGTGCAGCCCCACCAGGTCGGCGACCCGCCGCGCGAGCGGCACGCCCAGGGGTCCGGCGGCCCGGCCCATCAGCCAGGCCCGTGGCGTGCGGTGCAGCAGGGCGGCGAGCACCCCCGCGAGCCGTGCGTCGCCGTGCCGCCCCAGTGCGTCCAGTCGCGCGCAGGCCTCGGCGGCCGCGCCCGCGTCGTGGTCCGTCGCGCCCAAGAGGGCGGCCAGCGCCGGGGCGTCCGGGGCGGCCCCGGATCGCACGGCCCACACGGCGGCTGCCGGGGCGAGCCCGTTGGCGACGACGGCGGCGTGCATCCAGTGCGTCCCCGTCGTGACGTGCCCGTGCCGCACCCACTTGGCGACCCGGCCGGCGAAGTCCTCGCGCGCGATGCCCTCGGCGGTCCGTACGACGTAGCCCTCCTGCCGCCCGGTCTCCACCTTCAGCCGCCGCAGCGCCCGCTCGTCGAACACCCCGCGCCACAGCACCGCCGGGACCGGGATGCCCAGCCCGCGCAGGAACCGCACGGTGTCGTCCCAGTCCAGGCACCGGTCGTGTTCGTCCCACACGGAGAATCCGTAGAAGTAGCCCTCCAGGGCGTCGTAGGGGATCGAGTGCCGCGCGTACATGTTCTCCCCGCACACCCGCCATCCCGCCGGGATCCGCGCGCCCACACGGCCCTGCAGCGCCTTGACCCACGCCCGCGACGGGTGGTGCGCGGAATCGACGGACCGCGCGTGCAGTCCGTCCGGGTACAGCGTCGTGTTCTCCCCGTCGAGTTTCTCGGTGACGACGATCTCCCGGCCGACGAACCCGCTCAGGCTTCCGGCCCGCACGTCATCGGCGGAAGCACCCGGTGACCAGGGGACATGGGGGGTTCGGGGGTAGGGGGTGCGCATCCGGGCACTATAGGAGCGCGGTAAGCGGCCCCTCCAGCGGATTACCGGCGGCGCGGGGCCAGAGGCTGGACGGGACCGCACGGCGGCAGCCGGCTCCCGCGGGCCGGTCGTACCGCTCACGAAGGTCGTACGGCTCAGGAAGCTCGGGCCGCGGCGAGCGTGAGGAGCCGGACAACCGAGCCTGCTGCCCCTTGACCTCCGCATTGGTCCATACCAAAATCCTGCACACCCGTTCGAGCCGTTGTGCTCGTGTCCCCCACGCCGGGCCCCTTGCCCCTGTCCACCAGGCAGAACAGGACCCCCGTGAGACGTCACCTCGCCCTCCTCTGCGTGTCCGCCTCCCTCCTCACCGCCTGCGGCCTCGTACCCGGCACGGGTGGGACCGACCGCCACACCGTCACGGTGTGGCTGATGAAGGACAGCGCATCCCAGGACTTCCTGGACCGGTTCGCCGAGGACTTCGAACGCGACCACCCGAACCTGGACCTCGACGTGCGCATCCAGGAGTGGACGGGGATCGGCGAGAAGGTGCAGACGGCTCTGGAGGGTGACGGTGAGGACGGACCCGACGTCATCGAGGTCGGCAACACCCAGGTCCCGCGGTACGTCGACGGCAACCGGCTGCTCGACCTGACCCTGGAGTCCGTGACCAAGTGGGGCAAGGACGAGTGGCTGCCCGGCCTGGCCGACCCGGGACAGCGCCGCTTCCACCAGTACGGCATCCCCTGGTACGCGGCGAACCGGGTCGTGATCTACCGCAAGGACCTCTTCGAGCAGGCGGGCGTCACCGCCCCGCCCCGTACCCGCGAGGAATGGCTCAGCGTCACCGAGAAGCTCAACTCGGACGGGAACCAGGGCATTTACCTGGCCGGTCAGGACTGGTACACCCTCGCCGGTTTCGTCTGGGACGAGGGCGGCGACCTCGCCACGGAGTCCGGCGGCCGCTGGGAGGGGGCCCTGGACACGCCGGCCGCCCTGCGCGGCATGGAGTTCTACCGGCGGCTGCAGTCCCTCGGCGAGGGTCCGGTCGACGCGGACGAGGAACACCCGCCCCAGGCCGGCGTGTTCGCCGGAGGCAAGGTGGCTCAGATCATCGCCGTGCCCGGCCTCGCTCAGGCCGTGGTGCGGCAGAACCCCGGCCTCGCGGACAAACTGGGCTTCTTCCCCGTGCCGGGAAAGACCGAGGCCCGGCCGGGCACCGTCTTCATCGGAGGCTCGGACCTCGTCGTCCCGCGCAACACCGACCAGCGCGAGGGAGCGATCGACGTGGTCGCCGCCCTGACCGGCGCCGAGTGGAACACCGACCTGGCCCGCACCATGAACTACGTGCCGAACAAGGCGAAGCTCGCCTCGGCGGTCGCGGGCGAGGACGGGGTCGCGGCCATGGCGGCGGGGGCCGCGCAGGGCCGGGCGACCCCCAGCACGCCCGAGTGGGCCGCCGTCGAGGCGGACAACCCGATCAAGGCCTACATGACCAAGGTGCTCGGCGGGGCCGACCCGGCCACGGAGGCCCGTCGTGCCTCCCGGAGCATCACGAAGGCACTGACGGTCTCCGTCGGCTGACGCCCGGCCGCCGCGGCACCGCCGAACGCCCGTCGGCCCCGCCGGCCGGACGGCGGGGAACCGCGATGTCGGACCCTCCGGTTAGGGTCGGCCGGTGCACCCGACGAGCGTACGCAGACGCAGTGTCGTCCTCGCCGCCCTGGCCGCGACGACGACCGTCGCCGCGTGCGGCGACCGGCAGCACCAGCGCCGTACGCCGCAGTCCGGCCGACCGGCAGAAGGGCAGACAGTGGACTCACGATCACGGGTCGTACAGCACTGGGGGCGCATCACCTCCTGGCTGGGCCGGCACGCCCCCGCGACGTACGCACGCCTGCGTCCGCCGGTGTCGCCGGAGGCGCTCGCCTGGTACGAGCGGCGCATCGGGGCGCCGGTGCACGACGACCTCAAGGCGTGGTGGGAGATGAACGAGGGCACCTACCTGTTCGCCTTCCCCGGCTTCCTCGACGGCCACGCGCCGCTGAGCATCGACGGGTCGTTCTTCTGCCATCCGCTGGAGGACGCGGAGGAACGCGGGTGGGAGCGGTCGTGGGTACCGTTCGCCTGCAACGACCCCACCGACCCGTACTCCGGCATGTTCCACGACGCGAAGACAGGCTTCGTCGGGCACTGGGCGGAGGCGGAGCTGCCGACGGTGTCGCACGGCACCACCCTGGCCGACTACCTCGAGAAGCAGGAGGCGGCCTTGTACGAGACGTCCGGACGGCGGCCCGGCCAGGACGTCCCCGGCCTCTGGAACGGGCTCCTCGTCTGGGACGACCCCGACCACCCCCTCCACGACGATCTGGACGGGTGGCAGCCTTTCCACCGCACGCACCGCGAGAGCCAGGGGGACACGTGATGACGGACGAACAGGCCGTGCGGCAGGCGTGGAGCCGTATCCAGCAGGCGATCTCACGGCATCCGGCCGCGTACCCGCCGCTGCGCCCCCCGGCTCCCCAGGCGGCTCTCCGCGCGCTCGAGGAGGAGGTGGACACACGGGTGCCGCCGGCCCTGCGGACGCTCTGGGGGATCCACGAGGGTGCCTACGGCGTGCACGCCCGCGGCCTGCGACGGGACTTCATGGACGGTCACGCCTTCATCAACCTGGACGACGTCCAGCAGATCCACCACATGTTCACCGTGCCCCTCAACCACGGGCTCTTCATGGACAAGTGGGGACGCGCGTGGGACCCCGCCTGGATACCGGTCACCTCCCGCACCGACCGGACCGTGCACGCGTCCGGACACTTCGTGGACGCCGACGGTCGCGTCGGCTCATGGGACGACCGCACCCTCACGTCGGCGAAACACCCCACGCTGGCCCACTACTTGCACCACGTCGCCGACCGGATGACGTGACGTGCGTGCTCGGCGCCGGGCGGCTCTGCGACCCGTCCGGACACACCGCCGTCCCCGGACGGCCCGGCGACCGAGGTGACGCCCGGCTGTCGCGGCGCACCGGCCGGGCCGGCCCGGCGACAGGTCAGCTCGTGGCGAGGAGTTCGAGCGTGTCGATCACCCGGTTCGAGAAGCCCCACTCGTTGTCGTACCAGGCGACCACCTTGACGTGGCGGCCGTCGACACGGGTGAGGGCCGAGTCGAAGATCGACGAGGCCGGATTGCCCGTGATGTCGGACGAGACGAGCGGGTCGTCCGAGTACTCGAGGATGCCGGCGAGCGGCCCCTCCGCCGCGGCGCGGTACGCGGCCAGCACGTCCTCGCGCGTCACGTCGCGGGCCACGGTGGTGTTGAGTTCGACGATCGAGCCCACGGGCACCGGCACCCGGATCGAGTCACCCGACAGCTTGCCGTCGAGGTTCGGCAGCACGAGACCGATCGCCTTGGCGGCGCCCGTCGTGGTCGGCACGATGTTGACGGCGGCGGCGCGGGCGCGGCGGGCGTCGCGGTGCGGACCGTCCTGCAGGTTCTGCTCCTGCGTGTAGGCGTGCACCGTCGTCATGAAGCCGTGCTCGATGCCGGCGAGCTGGTCCAGGACCGCCGCCAGTGGCGCCAGCGCGTTGGTCGTGCACGAGGCGTTCGAGACGATCGTGTGCACGGCGGGGTCGTAGGCGGCGGTGTTGACACCGTACGCGAGCGTGACGTCGGCGCCGTCCGACGGCGCACCGACGAGCACCTTCTTCGCGCCCGCGTCGAGGTGCGCGCGGGCGGCCTTGGCGGAGGTGAAGCGGCCCGTCGCCTCGAGCACGATGTCCACGCCGAGCTCGGCCCACGGCAGCTTCTCCGGTTCCCGCTCGGCGAGCACCTTGATGCGACGGCCGTCGACGACGAGGGCGTCACCGTCGACGGTCACCGGGCGGCCGAGGCGGCCGGCCGTCGTGTCGTACGCGAGCAGCCGCGCGAGGGTGGCGGGCTCCGTGAGGTCGTTGACGGCGACGATCTCCAGGTCGCTGTCGCGTTCCAGGAGCGCGCGCAGCACGTTGCGTCCGATGCGGCCGAATCCGTTGATGGCGATGCGAGTCATGAATGCTGTCCCTTCGGTTCGCCACCAGCGTCGCGCGCCGCGGTCGCCCGTGACCTCGGCGAGAGCGCCACGGTTCGAAAGGATCTCGCCAGGCGGCCCGGCGCGGCCGGCTACTCGCCCCGGGCGAATGTGCGCCGGTACTCGCTCGGGGTGGTGCCGAGGATCCGCTGGAAGTGCAGCCGCAGGTTCGCACCCGTGCCGAGACCGACCTCGACGGCGATCCGCTCGACGCTCCGCTCGGAACGCTCGAGCAGCTCACGGGCCATGTCGATGCGGGCGCGCATCACCCACTGCATCGGCGTGTACCCCGTGTCCTCGACGAAGCGCCTCGACAACGTGCGCGGCGAGACCGCCGCGTGCCGGGCCAGCACCTGGAGGGTGAGGGGCTCGCCGAGCCGGTGCAGCGCCCACTCACGGGTGGCGGCGAACCGCTCGCCGAGCGGCTCGGGCACGCTGCGCGGCACGTACTGGGCCTGACCGCCGCTGCGGTACGGGGCCGCGACCAGGCGCCGGGCAGCGTGGTTCGACGCCGCCACGCCGAGATCGCTCCGCAGGATGTGCAGGCACAGGTCGATGCCCGAGGCCGCGCCGGCCGACGTCAGCACGCTGCCCTCGTCGACGAAGAGAACGTTCTCGTCGACCCGGACGAGCGGATGCTTCGCCGTGAGCGCCCGCGCGTAGTGCCAGTGCGTCGTCGCGCGCCTGCCGTCGAGCAGGCCCGTGGCGGCGAGCGCGAAGGCGCCCGTCGAGATGGCGGCGAGCCGCGCGCCTCGGCCGTGGGCGGCGAGCAGCGCGTCGACGACGGCCTGCGGCGGGTCGTCGCGGTCCGGGAACCGGTAGCCCGGGATGAAGACGATGTCGGCCCACGCCAGCGCGTCGAGGCCGTGCGACACGTGGTACGACAGGCCGTCGCCGCCCGTCACGAGACCGGGCGCCGCGCCGCACACCCGCACCTCGTACGGCATGCTCGCGCGGGTCGTGAACACCTGCGCGGGGATTCCGACGTCGAGCGGCTTGGCACCCTCGAGCACCAGGACGGCGACGCGATGCAGGCGGGAGGACGGCACGGGAACAGGGTACGAGGCGCCGGGCCGTCCGTTCGTCCACCGACGGCGCCGGGCACCGGGGCGTCCCGAGGTACGCGACGCACCGGGCCGGTGCCGCAGGCCAGGTCGCCGAAAAATGCGATTGACGTTCCGGCGCCGGTCGGCGGACGATCCCTGACCGTGACGACAAGCGCCGATCAAGACCAGCACGCCCAGGAACGGGTCCCTTCCGCTGACCGCCCGCTCGCCCTCGTCACCGGCGTGGGCCGGACCGTCGGCATCGGCGCCGGCATCGCTCGCGGGCTGGCGGCGTCGGGCTGGGACATCGCCTTCACCTACTGGACCCCCTACGACGACCGTATGGCCTGGGGCAGGGAACCGGGCGCGACCGAGGCGATCAGCCGGGCTCTGGCCGAACACGGTGCCTCCACCGCGGCGGTCGAGGCGGATCTCGCCGACCCGGACGCCCCGGCACGCGTCTTCGACGAGGTCGAACGACAACTGGGCACGGTCACCGCGCTGGTGATGTGCCACTGCGAGTCCGTCGACTCCGGTCTGCTCGACACCACCGTCGAGAGTTTCGACCGGCACTTCGCCGTCAACGCGCGCGCCACCTGGCTGCTCATCCGCGAGTTCGGGCGTCGCTTCGCCGGAGTTCCGGGAACCGGACGCATCATCAGCCTCACCAGCGATCACACGGTCGGCAACCTGCCCTACGGAGCGAGCAAGGGAGCCCTGGACCGCATCACCCTGGCCGCCGCCCGCGAACTCGCCCACCTCGGCGTGACCGCCAACGCGATCAACCCCGGGCCGATAGACACCGGCTGGATGTCCGAGGAGATCCGGGAGCACTGCGTCCGCAGCACTCCGCTCGGCCGCCTGGGCACCCCGCAGGACACCGCGCACCTCGTGGACTTCCTGTGCTCCAGGGAAGGCGAGTGGATCAACGGCCAGCTGCTGATGAGCAACGGTGGCTTGGCATAGCGCACCGCGCCACTGATCCGCGCCTCGGCCTCACCGACCTGCCCGCGTACACGTAGGGCGCTGCGCGTGTGCCGGATCAACGGCTGCGCCGTCTGCGGCGACATGCGCACCAAGGAGGCCGCCGCGGGCGGGACCGCGGTGCGGCTGCACCTGATCGCGGCGTGGCGCGAGGTCACGGTCTCCACCGAGGCCGAGCGTGCCGCGCCGTCCCGGCGGAGGACGACATACGGGCGGCGGACGCGGTCGGCACGGCGCCGGCGAGGTGTGGGCGTACGCCGCCGACCACCATGACGCGGAGCAGCTCACCGCCTGGTGATGCTGGTGTCCTTCATGAGCACGGTGAGCCGGCTGCACGTCGTCACCCCGGCAGCCGGCCGGCGACTAGGAGCCCGGACGGTTCCACCGAACGGCGTCAGCGACTGGTGCACGGCGCCACCGACCGGCTCGGGGCCCGGTTGCGGGTGCCCGGGCCCCTCCCCCGGGGACGGTTGCACGGTGGCGCGTCCCCTCGCCGAAGTCCGCCGCCTGGGGCGGCGAGCAGGATGTCGGCCGGCTCTCGCCCTCAGAGACCGGCGACCTTCGCGCTCGCCGACAGTTCGTAGACCAGGGTGACCGTGCGGCGGCCGCCGGGCGGGAGGGTGAGGTCCCAGCGGGCGATGCCCTCCGCGTCGAGCCCGTCGGGCGCCGGGGAGCAGGCGTCCCTGCGCAGACGGACCTCCACCGCCGAGACCTCGGAGACCGGGATCCGCTCCCGGAGGACGACCACCTGGTCCGTGGTCTCCCCTGGAGCGGAGAAGCGGGACAGGTACAGGCGGACGGTGCGGGTGACGACGGTCCGCTGCGTCAGTCCGGCGGTGTCGCGGGACTCCTCGGCATGCCGGACCACCCGGTAGTCGTCGCGGCTGCCGAAGGCGAGCTCGACGGAGGTGCCGGGAGCCGTGAAGTCCAGCGTGCCGCGGCCGCTGAACCCGCTGCCGCGCACCAGGTCCACGGGCCCGGCGAGCAGCGCGTGGCCGGACAGGTTGTCGAACCGCACCACCTGGGTGACCAGCGGGGACACCTCGGGTGAGCAGGCGTACTCGCTGCTCGCGGCCGTGGTGAAGGCGGAGAGCGGCACCCGGTGGGCGCGGCCGTCCGAGGGCACGGAGACCGGGGCGGGGGCGTTCAGCACCCGCGCCTCGCCGCCGTCGTCCACGCCCGGAAGGCCGAGCACCGGGGCGGGGCCGAGGTCCCCGATCTCCTCCTCGCGCACCTCGACGTCGACCGTGCGGCGCTCCGCGGCGGTGCGCTCCTTGAGCGTCAGCCGGTCCTCTCCGAGCCGTGGCGGATCGGTGGCCAGCGCCGACCGGGCCGTCGACAGCGTCAGCCGTACGTCCGACCAGTCCTCGCCGGTGCGCTGCCAGACCATCGCGTCGGTCTCCAGCGTCAGGGAGTCCCCGTCGAGCACGGCCCGGTAGGCGGGCCGCCACAGGGCGCACGGGGTGAGGTGGCTCAGGCGCAGCCGGGCCGGTCCGGCGGCCGCGGCCTCCACGGTCAGCTCGATGTGGCCGACCAGCTCGGCGGGCTGCTCGTCGCTGACGTCCAAGGCGTGCTGGGCCTGCGCCAGTTCGGCGGCGAGGGCGGTCAGCCGGGCCTCAGCGGTGCGGAGCTGCTCGCCGTACGCCTCGCGTGCGCCGTCCACCCGGTCCAGTTCGCGGGCCCAGCGGGGCCCTTCGGTCTGTCCGGAGCCGGCGCCCTCGCCGATCTCACGGAGCAGATCGGCGGCGAGGCGGCCGAGCAGGTCGAGACGGGCACGGAGCCGGTCGCGCAGCTGCCCCAGGGCGAGCCGCTCCTCCTCGAGGCTGTGCACGCGGTGGCGCAGGGCCGGGTCATCGGTGGTCGGCAGCGGCCCGCGCGGGGTCCAGCCGCGGACCATCCGCACGTCGAGCACGGTCGCGGGGTGTGCGGCGGTCAGCTCGGCGTGGAGAGTGCGGTCGACGGCGAGCGCGCTGACCGGACCGAGACGCAGCCGCTGGATTCCCGCCTCCAGGTCGAGCTCGACGGCGCGCTCGATGTGGGCGCGGTCCTCCAGGCAGGTGACGGCGGTGACGGGGAGGGCGATCGGCTTGGGGGCCGTGGACATGTGCGTCAGCTCCTGCGGTTGCCGCCGACCAGGGCCTTGCCGGCCGGGATGCGGATCTCGTAGCCGCCGTCGAGGGCGGCGGTGCCGCCGGCGGGCAGGTCCACCCGCCAGACGCGGGTGCCCGGGGCGTGGTGCTCGGGCCCGGCGCCGTCCTCGGGTGCCGTCCAGTCGGCCCGTTCCTCGATCCGGACGTCCGGTTCGGAGGTGACCGGCACCCGCTCGCGGACCTCGACGGTGACGGGCCTCGCGAGCCGGTTGGCCAGCTCCACGTGGACGCGGTGGTCGAGCACGGTGATGTTGTTGCGCAGGCCCGAGGTCGACTCGTGCAGGTTCGTGCGGCGGGTCACCCGGATGCTCTCGGCCGGCCCGAGCCCCACCCGGCGGACACCGCCGGGGGCCAGGGTGGGCAGCGCGGCGGTCAGCAGGAAGTCGTCGTCGACGGTGACCTCCACCGGGCCGGCCAGCAGCGCCTGGTCGGTGGCGTTGGTGAGCACCAGCGTCGCGTACACGGTCTGCTCCACGGACGGCACGCACAGGTACTCGGTGCGCAGACCGACCGCGATCTCGGTCACGGTGACGGTGTGCCAGGTGCCGTCCGAGGGAATGTCGGCGCGGGCGGTGGCGTCGAAGCGGTGGTCGAAGGAGCCCGCCGACTCGCGGGGCCGCACGGCGTGGCCGGGCAGGGGCAGCGCGGCCACCGCCTCGGCGCGGCGGCGGTACTCGGCCGCCACCAGGTCGGAGGGGGAGTCGGGAAACAGCCGGCCCCTGCGACCGCCCTGCTCGTCGGGGCCGGACAGGACGAGGGCGGCGTAGTCGAGCTCGGCGCCGCTCGGCTGCGGCGGACCGGCCACCGGGGCCGGTGCCGGGGGTTGGGGCGGTGGCGCGGCACGGCCAGGCGCCGCGGGGGCCATCGCGGCGGGGGCCGCGGGTGCCATGCCGGCGGGGGCCGCCGGGAGGGGCCTGCCTCCGGTACGGGCCCGGCCCGGTCGCGCCATCACCGGCTGCGCGACATCGGGCCGTGCGCCGCCGAAGACCTCCGGGGAGGCGCCGGCCGTGCCGCCGGGCACCGGGAGCGCAGGGGGGCCGCCGTAGGCCTGCGGCAGCGGCGGCGGGGGCGGAACAGGCCCGGGCGGGAAGCCGCCACCGGCCACGGGCGCGGCTCCGGGTCCCGCGGCCGCGGACGGGGTGGTCGTGGCGGGGCGAGGGCCCGCCGCGTCGTACCCGGTGAACAGGTCGGCCAGGCCCACCGGTGGCTCGCGCCAGCCGGAGGGCGTGGGGGCGGGCTGACGGCGTCCGATCCGCATCGACCGGAGCTTCGGCAGGTCGGTGCGGCGCCGCAGGTCGGCGGTGGCCAGGGCGATGCGTACGCCGCTCCAGTCCTCGCCGGTGCGCTGGGCGACCGAGGCGCGCAGCACCAGGCGGCCGCTGTCGTCGCCCTGACGGTGAGTGAGACGGTAGGTCGGGACCCAGACGGCGCCCGGCACCCCGTACTCCAGCTCCACCTCCACGTCGCCGGTACCGTCGAGAGACAGGACCGCGCAGACCGTGGTCCGCACGTGCGCCGGCGGGGTGTCGGTGGAGGCGCGGGCGAGCCTGTCCTCGGCGACGGCGAGCTCGTGCTCGACCTGCCGCAGTGCCTCCTCCAGCTCGACCAGGCGGGTGTGCAGTCCCGTCAGCCGCTCGTCGACGAAGTCGGCGAGCTCCAGCCACGCGTCGACCGGAGTGGAGCGGTGCGGGTCGTCGCGTTTGCGGGGCGGCGGGACCGGGTGCAGGGCCCTGATCTCCTCGATCCGGCTCAGATGCCGGTCCCGGCGTCCGCGCGCCGCCGCGCACTCGTCGTGCAGCCGTTCGACCTCGCGCTGCAACTCGTCGGGCGTGCCGGGGCCGATCGGTTCGGCCTCGATCTCCACCCGGGCCTCGGTGACGCGCACCCCCGAGCCGTCCACGACCCGGGCCCGCAGCGAGCCGTGGTCCAGCGAGCGAGGCAGTCCCGTCACCCGCACCCGGCCGTCCGGCGGCACGCTGCCCCGGGCCAGGCGGCGGCACAGGGCGCCCTGCGCGTACACCACGACCGCGTCGAGGGTCGACCCCCAACTCCGTGCTCGTTCAGCCCTCATGTGCTCCGCCCCCCACCGTGTCCGTGCCGAGTGAAGCCTACGCCCGGCTGGCGGGCGCATCCGTGCGGAGTCCCGAAGGCCGTGGCCCGTTCCGGGTCGGTGCGCCTGCAGGTTCCACGAGGCCCGTGCCCTCGCCTTGCCTCGCCCTGCCCTCGCCCTGCCCTCGCGGGAGACGGACGGCACAGCCCGGGCGCTCGGTTCCCGCGCACGACCTCGCCGACGCTCACTTCTTCGGCTGCCCGCGAACGCCGGTGCCGCCTCTCCGGGCGGTCGGCAGGGTGAGGGCCATGAGGATCACCAAGTTCGGTCACGCGTGCGTACGGCTGGAGAAGAGCGGCGCGGCCATCGTCATCGACCCGGGCAGGATGACTCCCGAGCCCGATGCGCTGACGGGAGCCGAGGCCGTCCTGATCACGCACGAACACTTCGACCACTTTGATCCGGAACGCCTGCGCGGGTCCCGGTCGGCCGTCTACACCTGCGCCGGGGCCGCCCGGCACCTGAGCGAGTTCGGCGACCGGGTGCACGTGGTCCGCGGCGGCGACCACTTCTCCGTCGCCGGCTTCGAGGTCTCCGTGGTCGGCGACAAGCACCACTTCAGCCACCCGGACGTCCCCCCGGTCGACAACGTGGGGTTCCTCGTCGACGGGGAGGTCCTCCACCCCGGTGACGCGCTGACGGTGGTCGACGCCCCCACGCTCCTGCTTCCCGGCCAAGCCCCCTGGCTGACGGTGCCCGACATGATCGGCTACCTGCGCCGGATGGCACCGCACCGCGCCTACGCCGTTCATGACGGGCTCCTCAACGAGTGGGGGCTGAAGGTGCTGGACGACGTCCTGGCCAGGGAGGCCGAGCGGGCGGGTGCCGACGTCCGGCGCCTTCGCCCCGGCGAAAGCGTCGAGGTTCCGAGGGAAACCCGGCTGCTGCGGGGGGATCCGGTCGGGTAGCGTGCGGGACATGTCGAGCCCCGAGTCAGCCAAGGTGGGGGCTTTCGGTCACGCCGTCAGCCCCCTGAACCACTGAGTTCGTAGTCCTGCCGTCCCGCCGCGCCTGCGGCCGGACGCGTGCGCCCTTGGGTGCTGACCGCGGTGACGAGATGACCTCCTCGTGCTTCTCCTCACCTCGGAGCCACTCGATGCCTCTCCCGCTGTACCTGCTCGCCCTGGCGGTCTTCGCCATGGGCACCTCGGAGTTCATGCTCGCCGGCCTCCTGCCGGACATCGCCTCGGACCTCGACGTCACCGTCGGGACAGCAGGCCTGCTCACCTCGGCCTTCGCGATCGGGATGATCGCCGGCGCCCCGCTCATGGCGGGGCTCGCCCGCCACTGGCCCGGCCGGTCCAGCCTGCTCGGGTTCGTCCTCGTGTTCTCGGCAGCCCACGCCGCGGGCGCCACCACGTCGAGTTTCCCGGTCCTGTTCGCGACGCGGGTGGTCGCGGCGCTCGCGAACGCGGGATTCCTCGCCGTGGCCCTGACGACCGCCGCCTCCCTGGTCTCCGCCGACAGGAAGGGACGTGCGCTCGCGGTGCTGCTGTCGGGCACCACGGTGGCGACGATCGCCGGTGTCCCGGGGGGAGCGGCGCTCGGCGCACTGCTCGGCTGGCGAGCCACTTTCTGGGCCGTCGCCGCCCTCAGCCTGCCCGCGGCCGTCGGCATCCTCAAGGGAATCCCAGCGCGCCCCGGGCAGGAGGACCCTGCTGCCGGGCCGGCCTTGCCAGCGGTGCGGACGGAGCCTGCCGGGCCGGCCCTGCGGGCGGAGCTCGCGCAGCTCACCAGGCCGCGACTGCTGCTGGTGATGCTGCTCGGAGCGCTGGTGAACGCCGCGACGTTCGCGGGCTTCACCTTTCTCGCCCCCATCGTGACCGGCGCCGCGGGGTTGGGCGAGCTGTGGATCCCGGTCGTCCTGGTGCTCTTCGGCGCCGGCTCCCTCGTCGGCGTCACCGTCGCCGGACGGCTGTCCGACCAGCGGCCGGGCCTGGTCCTCACCACCGCCGGCCCGCTGCTGCTCCTCGGCTGGCCGGCCCTGGCCGTGGGGGCCGAGGAGCCGGTCGCTCTGTTCGTCCTCGTGTTCTTCCAGGGCGCGCTGTCGTTCGCGCTCGGCAGCACGCTGATCACGCGGGTCCTGTACGAGGCGGCGGGCGCCCCCACCATGGCCGGCTCCTACGCGACCGCAGCACTCAACGTCGGCGCAGCCGTCGGACCCCTCATCGCCGCGACCACCCTCGGCACCTCGGTCGGGACCCTCGGTCCTCTCTGGGCGAGCGCACTCCTCGTCGCGCTCGCCCTGCTCATCTCGCTCCCCTGCCGCCGGGTGATCGAGGCCGGCCGGAACACCGAGGTGGTCGAGTGACGCGTGTGGACGCCCGCTCGAGCATCGTGATCGAGGGGCGTCGCCGGTGGCCCCCACCGCCGCCTGCGCGCGGCGGAGACTCGCCGCGTCTAGGGCTTCCACACCCGGGGCCCACCGCCCCGCCACTCGATGAGCTCGGACGCCTCCACAGACGCCTCGTCGGCGTCCTCCATGCCGGCGAGGCGCAGGAAATCGGCGACGTCCAGGAGCCCGTACGCCATCCCCAGGAACTGGCCGCCGACGCGCACCCGGCGCCCGCCGTCCGCGGCGGGCGGGTAGACGACGACGGGCTGCGCGGAGGTCATGAGGCCAGGGTGCGGCCTGCGCCGGCCGTACGCATGCGGGGCGTTCGGGGCGCTCGTAGGCTGGTGCTGCTCGGGGCCGTCACGGAGGTCTGCCATGACCCGGTCCATCTGTCCGGTCCGGCTCCTCCGCCTCACGTGCGGCCGTCGACGCCTGATCAGTGCCCGGAGCAGGCGCTGTCTCGTGATCGATTCGGGGACCTCCGTGTTCCCGGCTCGATCCCGTGACGTCGGGGCGGCGGCTCGCCGTGCGTGACGTGCGACAGGCGGAGGGTGGGAGCGGTGTCCGTGTCGGCGGGAGGAGCCGGGCCGTGGAACTCACCGACTGGCTGCTCACCTCCGGCGAACGGGGCAACGTCGCGACACGGCTGGACAGCCGCCGACCGGACGGGGCGGCGTGGTCGCACGGGAACCTGGTGCGGCCCCTGATCGACGGCGCGACGTACTACCGGGAACTCCTCAGCGCGGTCGGGGCGCAGCGCGCCGGAGACCTGCTCCTCTTCAGCGACTGGCGGGGCGACCCCGACGAGCGGCTCGTCGGTCCCGGCAGCGAGATCGGCACCGTCCTCTGCGAGGCGGCCGAGCGCGGCGTGATCGTGAAAGGGCTGGTCTGGCGCTCCCACCTCGACCGGTTGCAGTTCAGCGAGACCGAGAACCGTCACCTCGGTGAGGAGGTGGAAGCGGCGGGCGGCGAGTGTCTGCTCGACATGCGGGTGCGCCCGGGCGGCTCCCACCACCAGAAGTTCGTCGTGCTCCGGCACCCCGGCCGCCCCGAGCTCGACCTGGCCTTCGTCGGCGGCATCGACCTGTGTCACAACCGCCACGACGACGCGAGCCACCGTGGCGACCCCCAGTCGCAGCCCATCGCCGCCGCGTACGGACCGCATCCGCCGTGGCACGACGTGCAGCTCGCGATACGCGGACCGGCCGTCGGCGACATCGAGACCTGCTTCCGCGAGCGCTGGGAGGACCCGGCGCCGCTCACCCGCAGCCCGGTCGTCCGCCTGCGGGAGCTCGCCCATCGCGAGGACACGGAGGCGGACCCGCTGCCGCACCAGGCACCGGACCCCGAGCCGTGCGGTACCTGTACCGTCCAGGTCCTGCGCACCTACCCCAACCGGCTGCTCCGCGGCTACGACTTCGCCCCCGACGGCGAGCGCAGCATCGCGCGCGGCTACCGCAAGGCGCTGCGGCGGGCCCGGGCGCTGATCTACCTGGAGGACCAGTACCTGTGGTCCCCGCACGTGGTGGAGTTCTTCGCCGAGGCACTGGCCGCCCACCCCGGACTGCGTCTGATCGCGGTGATCCCCTCCGTCCCGGAGCAGGACGGCCGGATCACACTGCCGATGAACCTCATCGGCCGGATCACGGCCCTGGACAGGCTGCGGCGCGCCGCCGGCGGGAGGGTCGCGGTGTACGGGCTGGAGAACCACGAGGGGACACCGGTGTACGTGCACGCCAAGGTCTGCGTGATCGACGACGTGTGGGCCTCGGTCGGATCCGACAACATCAACCTCCGCTCCTGGACCCACGACTCCGAACTCAGCTGTGCCGTCGTGGACGAGAGCAGGGACCCGCGGGACCCGCGTGACCCCGGCGGTCTCGGGGACGGCGCGCGCGGCTACGCCAGGAACCTGCGCCTGGAGCTCGCGCGCGAGCACCTGGACCGGGGGGCACCCCTGACTCCGCACGCGCCCGACCCGCTCTGTGACCCCCGGAGCGCTTTCGACGCCTTCGCGGCGAGCGCCGCCGCACTGGACTCGTGGCACGACGGCGGCCGCCACGGCCCCAGGCCGCCCGGGCGCCTGCGCACCTACCGTCCGCCGAGCCTTCCGCGCGCGACCAAGGCGCTCTGCACACCACTGCATCGCCTTCTCGTCGACCCGGACGGGCGACCCCACAGGTTGCGGCGCCGCAGAACGTTCTGACGCCGAGCGGGCGAACCGCGCGCCCGCGGGCCGGGGGCCCATTACCTGCCAGGTCATCGACCCCCGGCGCCTGCGGATGCCACGATCATCCGCGTACGGAGCCCGACCGACCGGAGGACGCCATGCCCGCCTACGTCATAGCTCACCTGCAAGAGGCCGCCCCGCACCCGGAGGTCGCCGAGTACGTCGAGCGCATCGGCGCCACCTTCGAGCCGTACGGCGGCCGTTTCCTCGTGCACGTCACGCAGCACGAGGTGAAGGAGGGCAGTTGGCCCGGGCACGTCGTGGTGATCGGCTTCCCGGGGATCGCCGAGGCGCGGGCCTGGTGGGACTCACCGGCCTACCAGGAGATCGCGCCGCTGCGCTCACGCCACATCGCCGGCGACATCATCATGGTCGAAGGCGTCCCCGAGGACTACGACCCGGCCGCCACCGCACAGGCCATGCGGGAGGCCCTGCCCGCCGATTGAGGCCGACTCCTGCGTGCCCGGGCCGCGTACGACGGAGAGGCCCTGGAGCCGATGGCGGCCGGCCAAGGTCCGGCTCCCGTCGAAAATACCCGGGTGCGGGTGACGCCGGATCACCTCTAGGCTTCGGCTCGGGGGTCTGTGAGGCGCCCTGTCGACAACGGTCGGTCAGCGGATCGGAGATGCGCAGGGTGATGACCTGTCAACTGTTCGCCCTCTGCTTCGATGCGAGCCGGCCCCTGCGTCTCGCGCGGTTCTGGTCCGGGCTCCTGGGCTGGGAGACGACCGAGGATCCGCGCGACGGCATCACGCTCCTGCCCGGTGACGACACCGGGTTCCGCATGCGTTTCCTTCCGTCCCAGGAGCGCAAGGTCGGCCAGAACAGGATGCACTTCGATCTGACGAGCACCTCTGTGGAGGACCAGCAGCGGACGGTGGCCAGGGCGCTGGCACTCGGCGCACGGCACATCGACGTCGGCCAGCGTCCGGAGGAAGGTCATGTGGTGCTGGCCGATCCCGAGGGCAACGAGTTCTGCGTCATCGAACCCGGCAACGGCTTCCTGGCCGACTGCGGCTTCATCGGGGCGCTGGCCTGCGACGGTTCGCAGGAAGTCGGTTACTTCTGGAGCGCAGCGCTGGGGTGGCCGTTGGTCTGGGACCAGAACGAGGAGACGGCGATCCGCTCGCCGCACGGCGGCCCGAAGGTCACGTGGGGTGGCCCGCCCCTGATGCCGAGGACGGGCAAGGAGCGGCTGCACTTCGACCTCGCGCCGCCCGTCGACGGTGATCTGCGGGCGGAGGTCGACCGTCTGCTCTCCCTCGGGGCGACTCGCCTCGACCCCGGCCGGGACGAGGCCGGCCGGGTGCCGATGGCCGACCCCGACGGCAACGAGTTCTGTGTGCTGACGCCGCGGTAGCCGACCGGGGCCGGGGTCCGGCGGGAGGCGTTCCGCGGGCGCGACGCGGAACCCGATGCGCCGGGCGACGCGGCCGCCGCCCCGCGGAGGCGGGTGTGCCTGCCGGTGGTCACCACGACCACCGGCACCGGATGCCACGCGTGTGCCCGCGGAAACGGGAAACTCCGACAGCGTGGATCCGCTTCTGCTCACTTTCGGGCACAGCACCGCCGGCCGGGATCAGATCACCGCTCTGTTGCGCCACGCGGGCATCGAGGCCGTGGTGGACGTGCGCACCGCTCCCGGCAGCCGCCGCGACCCCGACCTGTCCCGGCAGCGACTCGCCGAGTGGATGCCGCGCGGTGGGATCGTCTACCGGTGGGAGCCCGCGCTCGGTGGATTCCGCCGACCACCTCCCGACAGCCCGGACACCGTGTGGCGCAACGCCTCCTTCCGTGGCTACGCCGCCCACACGCGCTCCCCCGAGTTCGTCACCGCCATGGACCGTGTGCTGCGGGAAGCCGCTCGCGCCCGCACCGCGGTGATGTGCAGCGAGGCCGTCTGGTGGCGCTGTCACCGCCGCCTGATCGCCGACTTCGCGGTACTCGCCCGCGGCACACCGGTCCACCACCTGATGCACGACGGTCGCATCGGCGCCCACGCCCCCACGGCCGGTGCTCGGCTGCGGGAGGACGGGCTCCTGGTCTACGACGGCGTCGCAGGAACGATCGTCGAACCCGGGCCGGCCTCGGCCACCGGAGACGGGCCCCGGCACAGGACCGGCTGATGAGCGCACCGGCCGCCTCCGTGTCGACCGGGCGTGCGGCCGGTGGCGTCAGCGAGGACCGCCAGGTCCCGCTCAGATGAGATGTAGGTCTCTCGGCGGAGCGGGCGGCGATTATCGCTGGGACGTGTGGGAACTCCGAGTGGGAAGCTCGCCGCCGTGCGACTCCGGCGGAATCCCTCGGGACCGGGGCGGCGAAGTGTCCGTCCGTCGTCTCTAGGAGTGGCCGTGACCGTTCGTATCGGAGTGGAGGAGGAGTTCCATCTCGTCGAGATGGAGACCGGTCTGCTGGTGCCCCGCGCCGACACGGTGCTGCAGGGGCTCCCCAGAGACACCTTCACGACCGAGTTGCAGCAGGCCACCGTGGAGACGAACAGTGGCGTGCACGGGTCGCTGGACGGCCTGTACGCCGACGTGGTCGGCACCAGGCGGCGGCTGGACGTGGCCGCCTCCGCGCACGGGCTGGCCGTGGCGGCCGCCGGGACGGTGCCGCTGGCGTACACGGCGGCCATCCACCCCACCGCCGGCGACCGCTACCGCCACATGGTGGACGAGTACCGGATGGTCGCCGACGAGCAGCTCATCTGCGGACTCCACATCCACGTGGACGTCGCCGACCGCGACATGGCCGTACGGATCATGTGCGAGGTGTCGCCGTGGCTGCACGTACTCCTCGCCCTGTCCGCGAGTTCCCCGTTCTGGCTGGGCGCCGACACCGGCTATGCGAGCTGGCGGACGATGCTGTGGCAGCGCTGGCCGACCGCGGGGCCGATCGGATGTTTCGCGAACGCCGCCGAGTACGACGCGGCCGTGCGCGACCTCATCGGCTCCGGCGTCATCAGCGACGCGGGGATGATCTATTACGACATCCGCCCCTCCGCGCACCAGAAGACCCTCGAGCTGCGCATCTGCGACGCCTGCCCGCGCGCGGAGACGGTCGTGCTGATCGCCGGACTTTACCGCGCCCTCGTGACCGAAGCCCGTCAACGGCTGGAAAGCCCCCGCGCTCCCGTCTGCGAGGGCCGGCACGAGTGGCTGCGGGCCGCGGTCTGGCGGGCCGCCCGCTCCGGCCTTGAGGGAGCCCTGGTCGATCCGGTGACCCACCATGAGGCGCCCGCGGCACAGGTCGTCCGAAGCCTGCTCGATCGGTTGCGCCCGGCGCTCGAGGCCGCGGGAGACTGGCAGACCGTCGAAGCGCTCGCCGAGAAGGCGCTCGTGGACGGCAGCGCCGCCCATCGCATGCGCCGCACGGCCGAGGAAGAGGATCTGCTGGCCTGTACCGATCTGGTCATCGCGGAGACCCGTGGCGACGACGCCAGGCGCTGCCGCCCGGCTCGGGCCAAGACTCCGACGCCGACACCGACTCCGGCCGCCACTCCGACTCCGGCTGCTGGTCCGGCTCCCGCTCCGGCTGCGGCTCCGACCAGGCGGATCCCGCCCCGCGGGCTGAACGTGGAGGACGCCTTCGGCACCGGCCCGGTCCGGATTCCCGGCCGCTGACGGAGGCGCACGCCATGCATGCCGGTCCGTCCGGACGTCCCCGCCCCGCGTTCCCGCTCCCCGAGCGGGACCCGACCCCCACGCACCCCGCGGTCGGCAGCCCCCGGCGCCGCTCCCGACCCCTCGGCGCGCCGCTGTCCGACCCGACCTCGTCCTCGAAAGACGTCCTCGTTCCCGAAGGAGAAGTACCGACCATGTCAGCCAGCTCCACCCAGGCTCCGACGGGCAGGTCCGCGCCCACCTCGACGGTGCGGGCCGCCGACGCGCACCGGGGAGGTGGTGCGTGATGTGCGGCCTGAGCGGGGAGATGCGCTTCGACGGCGGCCGGCCCGACCTGGCGGCCGTACGGCGGATGAGTGACCGGCTCGCCGACCGGGGCCCCGACGGCCAGGGGCTGTGGTCGCAGGGTGCCGTGGCCCTGGCGCACCGACGACTGAAGATCATCGATCTTTCGGAGCAGGGCGCCCAACCGATGACCGATGCCCAGCACGAGATCACGGGCGTGTTCAACGGCTGCGTCTACAACTACAAGGAGCTGCGCGAGGAGCTCCGGGGCCTCGGCCACCACTTCGAGTCGACCTCCGACACCGAGGTCATCCTGAAGGCGTACCGCCAGTGGGGCACCGCGTGCGTCGAACACTTCTACGGCATGTTCGCCTTCGCCCTGGTCGAGCACCGGACCGGCCGTCTGGTGCTGGGGCGCGACCGGCTCGGCATCAAGCCGCTGTACCTGGCGCAGACCCCAGGCCGCCTGCGGTTCGCGTCCACGCTCCCGGCGCTGCTCGCGGGCGGCGACGTCGACACCTCGCTCGATCCGGTGGCCGTTCACCAGTACCTCAGCTGGCACGCGACCGTGGCGGCGCCGCGCACCGTGCTGACCGGGGTGCGCAAGCTCCCGCCGGCCACCGTGCGGGTCGTCGAACCGGACGGCACCTACCGCGAGCACTGCTACTGGCAGCCGTCGTACACGCGCCGCCCCGAACACGCGGACATGAGTCCGAGCGAGTGGCGGGACGCGGTGCTCGATGCGCTGCGCACCGCCGTACGCCGGCGGATGGTGGCCGACGTGCCGGTCGGCGTCCTGCTCTCGGGCGGTCTGGATTCCAGCCTGATCGTGGCGCTGCTGGCCGACGAGGGCCAGCGGGACCTGGCGACCTTCAGCGTGGGCTTCGAGTCGGAGGGCGGCGACGAGGGAGACGAGTTCGTCTACTCCGACCTGGTGGCGAAGGAGTTCGCCACCGACCACCACCAGCTGATGGTCCCCTCCGAGCGGGTGTCGACGGCGCTGGACGGTGCGGTCGCGGCGATGAGCGAGCCGATGATCAGCCACGACGTGGTCGCCTTCCACCTGCTGGCCGAGCAGGTGGCGAAGGAGGTGAAGGTCGTCCAGAGCGGGCAGGGCGCCGACGAGGTGTTCGCCGGCTACGGCTGGTACCCACGCCTGGCCTCGGTCGCCCGCGAGGAGGAACCCGACAGGTACGCCGAGACGTACTTCGACCGGCCGCACGCCGACCTCGCCAGGATGCTGCAGCCGCACATGCTGCCGCGGGACGACGTGTCCGGCCGCTTCGTGCGGGAGCACATGGCGGTGCCGGGGGCCGAGACCGCTCTCGACGCGGCTCTGCGGCTCGACACCCACGTCATGCTCGTGGACGATCCGGTGAAACGGGTCGACAACATGACCATGGACTGTGGCCTCGAAGCCCGTGTGCCCTTCCTGGACCATGAGCTGGTGGAGCTGGCGGCCGCCTGCCCGCCGCACCTGAAACTGGCCGACGGAGGCAAGGGAATCCTGAAGGAGGCGGGCCGCAAACTGCTGCCCGAGGCGGTGGTCGACCGTCCGAAGGGCTACTTCCCGGTCCCGGCGATCACCCATATGGCCGGGCCCGTCCTGGAACGGGTGCGCGAGGCGCTCAACGCCCCCGAGGCGAAGGGACGCGGGCTCTTCAAGGACGCGTACATCGCCGAGCTCCTGGCCGCCCCCGACCGACACCGCACCAAGCGCGGGGCCAACGCGCTGTGGCAAGTGGCTTTGCTGGAGATATGGCTTCAGACACACGGAATCTGACCGACGGACGCGCCGCGGACGGCGCGGAGGAGACGTACGGGCCGGGCGGCACGGAGGACACGCCCGGGCAAGGCGGCACGGTGAGCACGTACGGCCCGGACGGCGCGTACGCCCCGGGCGGTGCGGACGGCACGTTCGGCCCGGGCGGTGCGGACGGCACGTTCGGCCCGGGCGTGGCGCCCGTCGAGCGGCCCGCCGCCGCCCACCCGGCCCGGAACACGAGCGCGGCTCCGCCGGGCGCGGACGACCGTACCCCTGCCCTGGCCGCCCCCGCGCCGGTCCCGCTGCCGGACGCCTCCGGTCCGCGCGACCCCACGACCCGGCTCACCGCCCACGGGTGCTGGTATCCCTCGGCCGATCCCGCCGGAGCGCAGGTGGCCTTCATCTGCGACCGGGGCGGAGTCCCCCAGCTGTGGGCGGGGCCCGTGGACGGGGGCGAGGTGCGTCTGCTCGACTCCGGACCGGACCCCGTCCGCGAGGTGGCCTGGTCGCCCGACGGCCGCTGGATCGCCTACACGACGGCCCCGGGCGGCGGCGAGCACTTGCGGGTGCTGTGCGTACGTCCCGACGGCACCGACCGTCACATCCTGGCCGGAGTCGAGCCGGGCAGCTCGGCCTACCTGGGCTGCTGGGCGCACGACGGATCGGCCGTCGCGGTCACCGTCGCCGTCCCGACGGCCGTACCGACCCTCCAGGAAGCCCTGGCGGAACCCGGCACCACCGAACCCGGCGGCCACGTCGGCCGCGTGTCCGCCGGCTGGTCCGGCCGTGACCGTGACGCCGTCCTCCTCGGCGCGGCACCGCTCACCGGGACGGGGGCCGGGACGCCGTTCGCCTCCGTGACCGCCGACGCGACGATCTCCGGTGCCCCCCGGGACGGCCGGACCGCCCCGGCGTCGGGCTCCGGCGACGGGTTGTCCGCGTACCTGATCGACCCCGACGGTGTGGCGGCCCCGGTTCTGCTCGCCACCGAGACGGACGCGGCGACGCTGCGGGTGTGCGACATCAGCCGCGACGGCGGACTGGCGCTGCTGCGCCGGGGACCCCGGGGACGGCGTGAGGCGGTGGTGCTCCGCACGACCGACCTCACCACGACCTGCGTCATGCCGGTCGCCGACGGTGACCCGTGGATCGGCCGGTTCTCGCCCCGGGCCGACACCCTCTGGCTGCGCAGCAACGCCTACCGGGAGTTCGCGGTCCTGCTCGCCGCCGAGCTCGACTCCGAAGGCCGACCGCGCGGGTGGTCCGTCGCCTCCGAACGCGAGGGCAGCGACCTGGAACTGCTCGGATTCTCCCAGGGCGGCCGGGCCGCGGTCCTGGCCTGGAACGTCCGGGGTGCGAGCGAGGTGGAAGTCGTCGACACGTTCCCGCCCGGGACGGCCGACGCGGTCGTCGGGCCGCCACGGCCCGTGCCCCTCCCCCACGAAGTCGTCACCCGCGTCACGGCGGCGGGCTCGGGGCGGCTGGCGCTGGCCCTGTCCGGATCACAGCGCCGCCCCGGCGTGTGGTGGCTCTCCCAGGGTGTGTCCCTGCTGCGGACCCCTTGGTCGTCCCGGGACGAGGACGCCGTTCCCCCGGGCCGCCCTCCCGTTCGGCCGGTTCCGCTGCACGTGACCGCACGGGACGGCCTGAGCCTGCACGGCTGGTACTACCGCGCGCCGGGGCGCGGACCGGAGGAGCCGGCGCCCTGCGTCATCCATCTGCACGGTGGGCCCGAGGAGCAGGAACGTCCGGTGTTCAACCCGCTCTACCACGAGATCCTGGGGCGAGGACTGGACATCTTCGCCCCGGACGTGCGCGGATCCTCCGGCCACGGCCGGTCCTTCGTGGACGCGGACCTGGGCACGGGCCGGTTCGCCGCGATCGACGACGTGGCCGACTGCGCGGCCCAGGCGGTGCTGGCCGGCCCCGCCGATCCGGCACGGCTGGCCGTCATGGGCCGCTCGTACGGCGGCTATCTCACGTTCGCCTCGCTGGTCTGGCACCCGGATCTGTTCCGCACCGGGGTCGCGGTCTGCGGCATGTCGGACTTCGCGACGTTCTTCGAGGGCACCGAACCGTGGATCGCGCAGTCGGCGGCCCACAAGTACGGCCATCCGCAGCGCGACCGGGAGCTGCTGCACTCGCTGTCGCCGATGAGCCGTATCGACGCGCTGCGCGCGCCGGTGCTCGCCGTCCACGGGGAACACGACACCAATGTGCCGCCGCGGGAGTCGGAGCAGTTCCTCCGGGCGGCACGCGAGCGCGGTCATGCCGCCGAGCTGCTCACGCTGCACAACGAGGGTCACGACTTCCTGCGCGCGGACAACCGGCGCCTGTTCCGCAGGGCCGCCGCGGACTGGCTGGAGCGCCACCTGGCCGGCTGACGGCTCGTCGGCGCGGGCCTCACCCGAGACCGCGGCCGAGGACACATCCGGCGCGCAGCCGGGCTCGCCCCGGAACGGCGCCCACACCGGGCCTCGGGAGCCGGCCGACGTCAGCGCACGCGTCACCCGAGACCGCGGCCGAGGACACATCCGGCGCGCAGCCGGGCTCGCCCCGGAACGGCGCCCACACCGGGCCTCGGGAGCCGGCCGACGTCAGGGCAGGCGTCGCCCGAGACCGCGGCCGAGGACGCATTTCGGAACACGACCGGGCCCGCCCCGGAACGGCGCCCACACCCGGCCTCGGGAGCCGGCCGACGTCAGCGCAGGCGTCACCCGAGACCTCGGCCGAGGACACATCCGGCGCACAGCCGGGCTCGCCCCGGAACGGCGCCCACACCGGGCCTCGGGGGGCGGCGAGGCTCCCTTCCCCCACAGCGGCCGACTGCGGCCGGCCCCGCGACGATCACGGACAGGGCTTCCGGCGCACGATCAGGCGGGCAAACGGCCGTGCACCCTCGGCCAGGGGTCGACGCCCGTCCGACAGGGTTCGCACCCCAACAGGAAGGGGTGAGGCCCATCAGGCAGGGATCGGGATCGGCGCCCGTCGGGCAGGGTGCGGGCGGGCGGCCTTCGCCGCGACCCTGCGCCGTACCACGGGTGCCCCGACGGCCTCGGCCGACGGGTACGCGTCGGCCCGGCGGGTACCCAGGGGTGCACGCCGCGGACGCGGCTCTCCCGAGCGTCCGCACCGAGGAACGAGGAGCGGGCCATGGGTGGCAAGGAGCCGCGGACGGAGCGGGACCGGGCCGAGCACCTGCGCGAGATCGCCGCCGACGTGTTCGGCTGGGAGGCCCTGTTCCCCGAGCAGCTCACCGCCATGGAGTGGGTCCTCGAGGGCGAGGACACCCTCGTCGTGATGCCGACCGGGTCCGGCAAGTCCGCCGTCTACCAGGTCCCCGGGATGATGCTGTCCGGACCGGTCGTGGTCGTGTCGCCGCTGCTGGCCCTCCAGCGGGACCAGATCGCCGGCCTGCCGGACGGCGACCGCGCCCCCGGGGCCGTCGCGGTCAACTCCGACCTCGGCGCCGCGCAGACGGAGGCGGCGTGGGATGCGGTGCGCAGGGGAGAGGCCCGGTTCGTGTACCTGGCGCCGGAGCAGCTGGCCAAGGACGAGGTGCTGGAACGGCTGGCCGAGGTGGAACCCGCCCTGTTCGTGGTCGACGAGGCGCAGTGCGTGTCCTCCTGGGGGCACGACTTCCGACCCGACTACCTGCGCCTGGAGCAGGCCGTACGCCGCGTGGGCGGGCCACCGCTGCTCGCGCTGACCGCGACCGCCGCTCCACCGGTGCGCAGGGAGATCGCGCACCGGCTGGGCATGCGCCGGCCGCGGCTGATGGTGACCGGCTTCGACCGGCCGAACATCAGGCTGGAGGTCCGCCGCTTCCAGGACGAGGACGACCGGCGTCGGGCCGTCGTCGAGCGGGCCGCCGCCGAGCCGAAGCCGGGGATCGTCTACGCCGCGACCCGCAAGGACAGCGAGTACTACGCCCGCGAACTGGCCTCCCTGGGACTGGCGGCCGAGGCGTACCACGCCGGACTGCGTGCCGCCGAACGCGCCCGGATCCACGACGCCTTCCTCTCCGGCGCGGCGGATGTCGTGGTGGCGACCTCGGCGTTCGGCATGGGCATCGACAAGGACGACGTACGGTTCGTGCTGCACGCGTCGCTGCCGGGGTCCCTGGACGCCTACTACCAGGAGATCGGACGCTGTGGGAGGGACGGACGCCCGGCCCTCGCCGTCCTGCACCAGCGGCCGCAGGACACGGGGATGCAGACCTATTTCGCCGGCCGGGCCCCGAGCCGCGACACCGTGTCCGACGTGGTCGACGCCGTCCACGAGCGCGGCACGGACCCCGTCGGCATCGAGGAGCTGCGGCAGGACACGGGCCTGTCCAGGAACCGGGTCACCGCCGCGGTGAATCTGCTGGAGGAGGCCGATGCGGCCGCCACCGGGGAGGAGGGAGAAGTGCGTCCGGCTCCCGGGGTGTCGCCCGGCCGGGCGGTGGAGCAGGCCGTGGAGACGGCCGAGGCGCACCGCCGGACCGAGCGGTCACGGGTCGAGATGGCACGAGCCTATGCCGAGACGACCGGCTGCCGACGGCGCTTCCTGCTCGGCTACTTCGGTGAGGACTACGAGGCGCCGTGCGAGAACTGCGACACCTGCGACAGCCGTGAGGAGGACGGCGCCGTGGGCGGGCACGAGGAGCGGCCCTCCCACCCCGCGGCGGCCTCCTTTCCCGTCGGAACCGAGGTCCGGCACGAGCAGTGGGGCGAGGGCACGGTGCTGAGCGAGGACGGGGACCGGATCACCGTGCTGTTCGACCGGTCGGGGTACCGCACGCTGGCGCTGGAGGCGGTGGCCGGGCGGGACGATCTCCTCACGGTGCTGCGCAGACCGGGCGACGAGCGGTCGGCCACCTGACGCGGCGGCGGTCGGCGGGCCGGACCGCTGTCAGGTGTGGGAGAGGGCGAAGGAGACCAGGAAACCGCAGACGGTGATCAGGCCGATGGTCAGCTGGGCGTCGTGGAAGGCCTCGGGGATCATCGTGTCGGCGATCATGGCGAGGATCGCACCGGCGGCCACCGCCGTGACCGCCGCGATCACGGCCGGGGAGAACGCCCCGATGACGGTGTAGCCGAGGACGGCGGAGACGGTGCTCGCCGCCGCGATCGACGTCCACACCCCGAAGACGTACGCCTTGCCGCGCCCGGCCCGTTTCATCCCCGCCGAACTGGACAGCCCCTCGGGGACGTTGCTGATGAACACCGCTGCCACGGTCACCAGGCTGACCGTCCCGCCGTCGAGCAGGCTGACCCCGATGACCGCCGACTCCGGGATGCCGTCCAGCAGGGCTCCGAGCGCCAGCGCCATCCCGGATCCGCCCTGCTGGACCTCCGACGGCTGGGACTGCGCCGGCTGGTGGCCGGAGCGCTTGCGGTGCCGGGCGCCGCGGCCGGCCAGCCAGACGTTGCCCGCGGTGTAGGCGAGCGCGCCGACGAGCGTGCCGATCGCCGCAGGGGCCAGCCCGGCCTGGTCGTACGCCTCACCGACCAGTTCGAAGGAGACCGCCGACAGCAGCACCCCGGCGCCGAAGGCCATCACCGTGGCGATCGCCTTCTGCGGCACGCGCAGCCCGTAGCCGAGCGCGGCACCGACGAGCAGCGCGGAGCCCGCCAGTGACCCCCAGAGTCCCGCCTGCACCACTTCGGCCATGCCGCTACCGGTACCCGTGGCCTTCCCGGCATCACTCACGTCGGCGATCGGTGAGCCCATCGGGTCTCCCGCTCGTCGGCGGTCGGCCCCCTGTGCACCGATCCGGTCATGTCATATGTCGGTCGGAATGTCATCTCGGCTGACCCGGCAGGGGGAACCATGCCGCCTCCAGCCACCAGCGGTGGCCGGAACGCGCCGATGGTGGACAGACTCGATGCGAGATCTGTGCGCGTAGGCCGCGGCGGGGAACCCGTCGGCCCACGAGCTGCCCCCTGCACCGAGGAGAAGCCCCCCATGACCTTCAACCCACTGGAGCAGCGGGGCATCCCGCTGGACCGCCAGCTGCGCAGCTGGCGTGAGCTGAACGTGCAGCCCATCGACCCCGACCGCTGCGACCCGTACACCCGGTGCCGGATCATCACGATGAACGGCATCGAGGTCGAGGCGATCTTCTTCAGCCACCAGCTCGCCCGCAACACCATGGACCCGGAGGTGAAGCGGCAGCTCGCGCGGACCCGCTACATCGAGGCGCAGCAGCAGAAGGTCGTGAACTGGCTGCTGCCCGGGGTGTCTTCCGTGCTGGAGACGACGATCGCCTATGAGCAGGTGGCGGTGGACCTGACGGCGTGGGTGGCGCGGATGGAGCCCGACCCGTACCTGAAGCAGGCGTACCAGTTCGGTGTGCTGGAGGACTTCGACCATCTGTACCGGTACGCGAACCTGTACGAGATGATCGAGCACCGCAAGGCGGAGTCGATCGTCGACAACCTCACCGAGGTCATGCCGGGCCGGCCCACGAAGTTCCACCACCGCGACCCGGCCGACAACGTCCGCGATCCGTACGCCAAGGACGAGACGAACCCGCTGTCCAAGCTGCACGCGCTGACGATCATGTCGGCGGAGCAGCAGACGATGAACTTCTACATGAACACCGGTCCCACCTACATGGAGCCGATCGCCCGTCAGCTCTACCAGGAGATCGGGCTCATCGAGGAGGAGCACGTCACCCACTACGAGTCGCTCGTCGACCCGGGTGAGACGTGGTGGGAGCAGCTGGTCAACCACGAGTACAACGAGTGTTACCTGTACTACTCCTTCATGGAGCAGGAGAGCGACCCGAAGGTCAAGGCGATCTGGGAGCTGCACCTGAACATGGAGCTGGAGCACCTGCACAGCGCGTGCGACCTGATGCGCCGTCACGATGGCCGCGAGCCGCAGGAGGTCCTGGCGCCGGAGCTGCCGAACGTGCTCACCTTCGAGCCGAACAAGCAGTACGTGCGCGAGCTGCTGGACACGCAGATGGACTTGACCACGCTGGGCGCGGGATACGTGCGCGAGGCCCACGAGCGGTTCGAGAAGATGCAGGAGCAGATCCACGGCGGCGAGCAGCCGCCGAGCGAGCGGGTCATCGCCGAGCACGACGACATGTTCGGCCGCGAGTACCGGGTGCAGTCCGAGGGCGAGCACCCCGACCCCGCGATGCGCGAGAAGTGAGGCGGCACGTCATGTCGGAACTGCACACTCCCCAGGCCGGGGACGACCGGGCGGCGGACATCGACGTCGTCGCGCTGCTGATGCGTCAGCACGGCGACATCCGCAACCTCTTCGACGAGGTCGAGCAGAGCGAGGGCGAGGAACGCCGCGACGCCTTCCACCGCCTGGTCCGGCTGCTCGCCGTGCACGAGACGGCCGAGGAGGAGGTCGTCCACCCCTTCGCCCGGCGGGCGCTGCCGGGCGGTGAGCAGGTCGTCGAGGACCGCCTCGCCGAGGAACGGGCGGCCAAGGAGACCCTCGCCGCCCTGGACGAGATGGACACCGACGACCCAGAGTTCCTGCCGCGGCTGCGGGCCCTGCGCACGGACGTGCAGGAGCACGCCCGCGCCGAGGAACGCTACGAGTTCACCCACATCCGCCGCAGCACCGACGTCACCGACCTCGCCTCCATGGCGAAGGCGGTCAAGGCCGCCGAGGCCATCGCCCCCACCCGTCCCCACCCCGGAGTCGAGTCCGGCGCGGCCAACGTGGCCCTCGGCCCGGTCGCCGCTCTCATGGACCGGACCAAGGACGCCGTCCGCAAGGCCATGGGCAACGGCTGACGGGACGGGGTACGAAGCACGTCGAACCACGGCGGTCCATGCTCGTGTGCACCCTCCTGGGCGCCGCGGTCATGGACCGCCGTGCATCACTTCCACGAACCGCTCCACCTCCGTTGCCGGGCTGGCGTCGGACGGCCTCGCGGCCTGCTGCACTGGTGAGGCCGTGGGAAAGAGGGGCACTCGAGCGGGGATCCGGTGCGGTGCGGTGGGAGAGTGAGGGACGTGACCGACGTCGACGCGTTCATGGACCGGCTGAATCCCGAGATGTGCGTGGTCACCGCCGTGGCGGGCGCCGAACGGTCGGGGTGTCTGGTCGGGTTCTCCTCGCAGTGCTCCATCCGGCCCGTGCGGTTCGCGGTGTGGCTCTCCAAGGCCAACCACACCTACCGGGTGGCCCAAGCCGCGACCTGCCTGACCGTCCATCTGCTGGACCGTGACCAGCACGGGCTGGCGGCCCTGTTCGGCGGGCAGACCGGCGACCGGGTCGACAAGTTCGCGCAGGTGCGGTGGACGCGGGGGCACGGCGGCTCGGTCGTGCTGGAGGACGCGGCGGCCTGGTTCGTCGGCACCGTCGAACAGCGCGTCGACGCGGGCGACCACGTCGGCTTCGTCCTCGCGCCCGTGCAGTGGGGCGGCCGGGCCGACGGCTCCCCGCTACGGCTCGACGACGCGCTCGACATCAGCCCCGGCCACCCGGCGTGACGCCGGCCCTCATCGCCACAGGAGGACGAAGGATGCGGCGACGGCGACGAAACCGGCGTTCGTGGCCAGTGTCCAGGCCACGCAGCGCAGCCGCAGTGTCCGGTAGCGGCGCTCGTACTCACCGCGCAGGGACACACAACGGGCCGCCACCTTCTCCAGGTCGCCGCGAGCCCGGGTGAGGCTGTCCGCCACATAGCGCTGTTCGATCTCTTCGCGCTGGGCGGTGGTGGTCCATTCCATGGGTGCGACGAACTCACGCGCGCGTCTCTCCGCCTCCATGATCTTGGCCTGCCACAGCAGGTACCCCTCCACCTCGTTGCCGAGGTCGACGTTCGTGGCTTCTCGGTGCGACGGATCACTCATCAGCATCCCCTGTCACTCGCTAGCGGACGCCGTGCGCTGCGGCCTCGGCCATCGCCACGTCGGGGTGGTGCAGGTCGAACGCCGGGGATTCGCTGCGGATCCGCGGCAGGGTGATGAAGTTGTGCCGCGGCGGCGGGCAGGAGGTCGCCCACTCCATGGAGCGGCCGTAGCCCCACGGGTCGTCGACGCCGACCGGCTTGCCGTACTTGGCCGTCCACCACACGTTGTACAGGAACGGGAGCATCGACAGGCCCAGCAGGAAGGAGGCGATCGTCGAGACCACGTTGAGGGCGGTGAAGCCGTCGGCGGCCAGGTAGTCCACGTAGCGGCGCGGCATGCCCTCGGCGCCCAGCCAGTGCTGGACCAGGAAGGTGCCGTGGAAGCCGACGAACAGCGTCCAGAAGGTGATCTTGCCGAGGCGCTCGTCGAGCATCTTGCCGGTCCACTTCGGCCACCAGAAGTGGAAGCCGGAGAACATCGCGAAGACGACGGTGCCGAAGACGACGTAGTGGAAGTGCGCCACCACGAAGTACGAGTCGGACACGTGGAAGTCCATCGGCGGCGAGGCCAGGATGACACCGGTCAGGCCACCGAAGAGGAACGTCACGAGGAATCCCGCGGCCCACAGCATCGGCGTCTCGAAGGAGACTGATCCCTTCCACATGGTGCCGATCCAGTTGAAGAACTTCACGCCGGTCGGGACGGCGATGAGGAACGTCATGAAGGAGAAGAACGGCAGCAGGACACCGCCGGTGACATACATGTGGTGCGCCCACACGGTCAGGGAGAGACCCGCGATCGAGATCGTCGCCGCGACCAGGCCCATGTAGCCGAAGATGGGCTTGCGGGAGAAGACGGGGATGACTTCGGTGATGATCCCGAAGAACGGCAGGGCGATGATGTACACCTCCGGGTGCCCGAAGAACCAGAAGAGGTGCTGCCACAGCAGCGGACCGCCGTTGGCCGCGTCGTAGACGTGGGCGCCGAACTTGCGGTCCGCCTCCAGGGCGAACAGCGCGGCCGCCAGGACCGGGAAGGCCAGCAGGACCAGGACGCTGGTCAGCAGGACGTTCCAGGTGAAGATCGGCATGCGGAACATCGTCATGCCCGGTGCGCGCATGCAGATGATCGTGGTGATGAAGTTGACCGCTCCGAGGATGGTGCCGAAGCCGGAGAACGCCAGGCCCATGACCCACAGGTCACCGCCGAGGCCGGGAGTACGGGTGGCGTCCGAGAGCGGGGTGTAGGCGAACCAGCCGAAGTCGGCCGCCCCGTTCGGGGTGAGGAAGCCGCTGACGGCGATGAGCGAGCCGAACAGGTACAGCCAGTAGGCGAACATGTTCAGCCGCGGGAAGGCCACGTCGGGCGCGCCGATCTGGAGCGGCATGATCCAGTTCGTGAAGCCGGCGAACAGCGGCGTCGCGAACATCAGCAGCATGATCGTGCCGTGCATCGTGAACGCCTGGTTGTACTGCTCGTTGGAGATCAGCTGCAGGCCGGGACGGCCCAGCTCGGCGCGCATGACGAGCGCCAACGCGCCTCCGATGAGGAAGAACGCGAAGGACGTCGTCAGGTACAGCGTGCCGATCGTCTTGTGGTCCGTGGTGGTCAGCCACTTGATGACGATCTCCCCGCGGCGCTGGCGCCGGATCGGCAGCTCGTCCTCGTAGTGGGTTCCTGCTTCCGCGGCACCCTGCGGTTCGTCGACGATGCTCAAAGCGTGCTTCTCCCCATACTCGTGGCGCACCCGTGCGATCGCGTGCGTCAGCCGACATCCTGGCCGTCGCGGCATGCGAGGGGGCCATGGGAAGGAGCGGCACGCCGCCACTCGCGTGATTGCTGCACCCGGTTGGAGCAGTGGAGTCCGCGCGGCGGCGGCCGAACCTCATGCCGCACCGGGCCGGACACGCCGTCGCAGCGTTCCTGTACGCGGGCACCGGCCGGGCCGCCACGCCCCCGTCGCGGCGACGGCGCCTCGCGGCGGGCGCCCGGTCAGGGCAGGTGCGCCGCTCCGGGCGTGCCACCACCGATCGGGCGCGCTCGTTAGCCTGTTCGCCGACTCTGACGAATCGTCAACCGTCTTGGTTCGCGCTCCAGCGACCTGCGCGTTCGCTCCCCTCGCGGTGATCAGTGCGCCTACCCGGGTGACGCATGTGCCCAACCGTCGTATTGCGGCGGTGACTGCGGGCCGATTGCCTCGTCAGTGGCGTACAAAAGAGGCGCCGCACAGACCCCGTACGCTGCTTCACCGGAGGCTTGTCTTGCGAAACACACGTGTTGGCGTTGGCATCGGCCTGGTCGTCGGTGCCCTGTTCCTGCAGATTCCGGCCGCTGCCGCCGCCGATGAGTCAGGTCTCGACATCCGCTCGGGGAACGGTTCCCCCGGTTCCACCGTCACCGTCAGCACCGAGGCCTGCGGCGCGGACGTCACGTACGGGAAGGGCGAGTCGGAGGTGGCGGGGTCCTTCCACCTCTTCGAGGGCGAGAGCAAGGGTGTGCTCACCGGCCGGTTCACGGTGCCGGAAGGGGCCTCGCCCGGCACCGACACCGTCACCGTCAAGTGCCCGCCGCGGACCCGGGTCACGGACACCTACGAGCTCACCGCCGCCCGGCCCGACGGCGCCGTCGAGGCGGGCTTCGGAGACAGCAAGGACACCACTCCGCAGCTCGCCCTCGGCGGCGCTCTGATCGCCGCGGCTGCCGCCGGGTGGATGGTGAGACTGCGTCAGCGCGCGCAGCGAGACCGCACCTGACCACCCACGTCCGCCGCGCCGGCCCCCGGCGCCCACCTCGCGCCGGGGGCCGAAAGGCACGCATCCCACGCCACTGCAAGCACGAGGCACGATCGCGATGGCACCCGGGCCCGACAGCAGCTCCTCCCCGCCCCCCTTCACCCCGTCGGTCAAACTGCTGACCTGGACGCTGGTGGCCGGCGCCGTGCTGGTGACCGGCGCGATGAACGGCGTGGAGCCACCGCAGCCCTCGGTGGGCCAGGCCTTCTCCGCCACGGCGGTCCCCACGCCCGGCCGCACTGCGCCGGAAGCACACTCGGCCGTCGAGCCGCTGCCGCCCGCGGAGCCGCTCCGGCTCCGGATTCCCGCCATCGGCGTGCACGCCCCGCTGACGGCGCTGGGCCTCGACGCATCGGGGGCGCTACGGCCCCCGCCCGCCGACGACCCCAACCTCGCCGGCTGGTACGCCGAGGGCACGGCGCCCGGCTCCGTCGGGACGGCCATCACCGCCGGACACGTGGACCTGCGCACCGGCGCCCCCGGCGTCTTCTACGGCCTCGGCGCCCTGGCCAGGGGCAACACGATCGAGATCGACAGGGTGGACCGGCGCACGGCCGTGTTCACCGTCGACGCCGTCGAGGTCTACGACAAGGATCACTTCCCGAGCGAGAAGGTGTACGGCAGCTCCGACCAGCCCGAACTGCGAGTGATCACCTGCGGCGGCGGTTACGCCGAGTCCACCGGGTACCAGGGCAACGTCGTGGTCTACGCCACACTTACCGCCGTGAGATAGGGACGCTCACCGCCCTGCCCGGTGGAGGGGCGCCGGCGAGCGCACCCTCTCCGATGGCCGGTATTCCGGGCCGAGGCCGACCGGCATGCCTCGGTTCGCGCGACGGCGACAGGCGCACGGCACTCAGTGACGTGGAACATACGTGTTTTCGGACATACGCGTTTGCCGACCGATTGTGGATAGTTTTATGGGCTTGTCCCGCACTCGGTGCCGCATCACCGGGTGCACTGTCCTGTCGATCGTCCCGGAGATCCATGCGCCCCCGAATACCTTCCGTTCCGCCCCTCGCCCTGGCGGGCGGTGCGCTGACCGTCGGCATAGGTGGTGTCTATCTCGCCGGGCTGCTGCTCACGGGCGGTGAGATCCACGCGGGTACGATCGTGCGGGGTGTGGACATCGGGGGGCTGAGCCGTGCGGAGGCCACCCGCGAGCTGGAGCAGCACCTGGGCGCGGCCGCCGCGCGGCCGCTGGCGGTGAAGGTGGGCGACCGCACGGGAACGGTCGATCCGCGGCAGGCCGGTCTCGGCTTCGACGTCCGGCGGACCGTCGACCGGGCGGCGGTCACCGGGGCCGATCCGTTCAGCGTGATCGGCGGGTTCTTCCGCACGGGCGGGGACATCGAGCCGACGGTACGCGTCGACCGGGAGCAGGCCCGTGCCGCTCTCGGGAAGGCCGCGACGGCGCTCGGCCAGACCGTCCGTGAGGGAGCCGTCACCTTCGAAGGCGGGCGCGTCGAGGACGTCGCCCCGCGCAGCGGGTACGCGCTGGACGTGGACGCGGCGGTCGACACCCTGCGTGCCGCCTTCCTGCGCGGCGAAGCCAGGTCGGTCACGCCCCTGCCCGCGCGCGAGACCAAGCCGAAGGTCACCGCGGAAGAGGTGCGGCGGTCGGTGCGCGAGTTCGCGCGGCCCGCCATGTCGGCGCCCGTCACGCTGACCGTGGCCGGCAAGCGGATCACGATAGACCAGGCCACCCTGGGCGAACACCTGACGCTGCGGCCGGACAAGGCGGGACGGCTGATACCGGAACTGGACGTCAAGGGCTTGCGCGCCGCGCCCGCGGTGGCGCGCCCCCTGGCCGGCATACCCGCCAGGCCCGAGAACGCCAGGCTGCGGCTCAACGGCGACAAGGTCGTGGTGGCCGCTGACGGCAGGGTCGGCACGGAGGTCACCGACAAGGCACTGGGCAAGGCCGTGCTGCCCCTGCTCACCCGGTCCGGCGCCGCCCGTACCGGCGAGGTGGCCGCGCGCCGGATCCAGCCGGAGGTGACCCGCGACAACGCCGCGCGGCTCGGGCTGACGGAGAAGATGTCCTCCTTCACGGTCAACTTCGAACCGGCGCCGTACCGCACGAAGAACATCGGCCGGGCCGTCGAACTCATCAACGGCTCCGTCGTCATGCCGAACGAGACCTGGAGCTTCAACCGGACCGTCGGCGCGCGCACCGAGGCCAACGGCTTCGTGGACGGCGTCATGATCTACGACGACCAGTTCACGAAGGCGCCCGGCGGCGGTGTCTCCGCCGTGGCCACCACGGTCTTCAACGCGATGTTCTTCGCCGGAGTCCGCCCCGTGGAGCACGGCGCCCACTCCTTCTACATCGAGCGCTACCCGGAAGGCCGTGAGGCGACGGTCGCCTGGGGCAGCCTCGACCTCAGGTTCACCAACGACTCCGGCAAGGCCCTCTACATTCAGGCCGAGTCCACGGACACCTCGCTGACCGTCAGCTTCCTCGGCACCCGGAAGTACGACGAGGTCGAGTCGGTCACCGGACCGCGCACCCACGTGGTGCAACCCGCGCACAAGGTGAACACTGACAAGGAGTGCGTGCCGCAGACCCCGCTGGAGGGCTTCGACGTCACCGTGGAGCGCGTCTTCCTCGACGACGGCAGGGAAGTGAGGCGGGAACCGTTCCGCACGCACTACACCCCGCGCGACGAGATCACCTGCCGACGCCCCTGATCACGCCTGGGCACGGTGGTCGGGCGGAAGGAGAACCCGACATGACCGAACTCAACACCGCCGAGTCCGTGCGGACCACCCCCGAAGGCCTCCTGTGGGAGCCGAGCCCGCGCTGGGTCCGCGGCCGCACGGGCGACGTCACCGTCGTCGACAGCCGTCACCCTGTGCTGGTGTGGGAGCCGGGAGTGCCCGTGCCGTTGTACGCCTTCCCGCGCGAGGAGGTGCGCGAGGACCTGCTCCGCCCGGCGAAGAACCCGCCGGCCGGCGCACACACCGGCTCCCAGGTCTTCTACGACCTGGAAGTGGACGGCGAGCTGAGGGAGAACGCGGCCTGGTCGTTCCCCGCCGACGAACTGGCCGGCCACATCGCCTTCGAGTGGTTCCAGCGAACCGGCAAGGGTCTCGACCACTGGTACGAGGAAGAGGAGGAGATCTTCGTCCACCCCCGCGACCCGCACAAGCGCGTCGACGCCCTGCCCAGCAGCCGGCACGTCCGGGTGGAGATCGACGGCACGGTCGTCGCCGACACCCGTCGCCCGGTCCTCCTCTTCGAGACCGGCCTGCCCACCCGCTACTACATCCCCCGCGAGGACGTCCGCCTGGACCTGCTGGTCCCCACGGATCACCGCACCGGCTGCCCCTACAAGGGCACCGCCGAGTACTGGTCCTGGCGCGGCCGGGCGGACGTCCCGTCCGACGTGGTGTGGAGTTACCCCGACCCGCTGCCCGCCGTGGCCGCCGTCCGGGGGATGCTCGCCTTCTACAACGAGGCGGTCGACATCACCGTGGACGGCGAACGATCGGAACGTCCGGTCACCCCTTTCACAAAAGCTCTGTTCTGACGCCCGGCGCGGGCCGGGCCGTCCCCACGTCCCCTCCGAACGCCCGGTCATCCTCGGCCCACGTGTACACGTGGGTGCCGGGCAGCGCGCGTACCGGCTCCTCGGCTCCGGGAAGGTGGACCTGCGCCTCGGTACCGGGCGGGACCCGCACATGCAGCGTGTATCCGCCGTCGTGGCGCTCCCACCGGCTCTCGATGGTGCCGCGCGGCGAGTCGTGGCGGGCCGCGACCGAGGTGAGGCCGCCGCCCGGCCGGGGGCGATGACGAAGCGCCGGTGACCGGCGCTCGTCGCGTCCGGTGTCCTCGGCAGCCGTATGCCGACGGCGTACTGGTGCAGGAAGGAGATCACCGCGCCCTTGCTGTAGTGGTGGTACGACATGGTGGGGCGGCCCTGTTCGTCGACGCCGTGCCAGTCTTCCCAGATGGTCGTCGCGCCCCTGTCGATCGTGGCGAGCCAGGAGTGCGCGGTGGGCTGCCGCAGCAGGGCGCAGGCGAGGTCGAGGTGGCCGTGGTCGGCCAGGAGAGGTCGCAGTCGAACAGCTCGCGGGACAGCTGCGCAGGGCGCGGGACAACGGTTCACTGCGCGAGGACACCGACTGCCACGCGGTCGCCCTAGAGTGCATCGCCGTCAGCGACGGCCTCCAGCTGCAGTGGGTGATCTCCGGTGGGGCGACGGACCTCTCCGACGCCGTCCGCACCCACGCCGACCGGATCGCACGCACTGTGACTCCGGAGGGGGGCGGGCTGTAGCAGGGGTGCGGTCGTCGATGGGGAGCAGGTGATCCCCCGGAGATCGATACGCGCGTCCTCGCCGTCCTGGCCGTCTTCCCCGTCCTCGCCGTCCTCGCCGTCCTTGCCGCCTCGGCAGGCTGACCTTCGCGCCCCTGCGCTCCGCCGCCCGGGGGTCGCCGGCGAGGGGCCGGCACCCCCCGGGCAGCCGCGGCTGACGCGTACGCGGGTGTCGGTGCGGCGGCCGGGACGGCGCGCACATCGCCGCGGGCGGGCACGTCAGGACGTCGGCCGCGTGGTTCGGGCGCCGCCGGCCGGGGCGGACGGGTATGCGGGATGCGCCGTCAGCCGGCGTCCGCGTCACGCCCGCCGCGGAACGCGGGGCGCCGAGTGGTCACCTCCGGTTCGCCGTTCCCCTGCCAGGGCCGCGCGAGTGCGAACAGGGCGACCGCCGCCGCCGTCACGGCGACGAGCATGATCAGGGCCATCGGCAGGGAGCTGTCCTCCCCGAAGAGACCGACCAGCGGCGAGGTCAGTGCCCCGAAGAGGAACTGCAGTCCGCCCAGGAGGGCCGAGGCCGCACCCGGGGCCGACCGGCCCACCGCCTGTCCGACGCTCATCCCCGCCGGAAAGACCAGGCCGATGCCCGCGGCCGTCACGAACAGACTGATCCAGGTGCCGGCAAGGGTCTCCCCGACCGTCACCACCAGCACCACCTGGGCCAGCGCGCCCAGCAGGCAGACCCCGACACCGGCCGTGAGAAGCGTGTTGAGCCTCCGCCTTCCGGCCAGGCGGGAGAAGACGGCTCCGGCGAGCAGCATGCCGACCGCGTTGGTGGCGAAGATGAGGGAGTACATCGTCGCCGACACCCCGTGGAGGCTCTCGAAGACGAAACTGGAGCCGCTGATGTAGGCGAACAGCGCCGCCGACACGAGGGCGACGACCAGGACGTATCCCATGAAGGCGCGGCGGCCCAGCAGCGAGCCCATGGCGCGGAAGGTGCTCGTGAAACCGCCGCCGTGGCGACGCTCCGGCGGCAGGGACTCCGGCACGGCGCGTACCACGGCGAACACCAGCAGTCCGCCCAGCACGGCCAGTACGGCGAACACCGCGCGCCAGCCGGAGACGCTGAGGACGACCCCGCCGAGGACCGGCGCGGCGATCGGGGCCACGCCCGTCACCTGGGAGAGCACGGCGAAGTAGCGAGGCAGGTCGGCGCCGTGGAAGCGGTCGGTGAGGACGGCGCGGGCCAGCACCATGCCGGCCGCCCCGGCCACACCCTGCAGGAAGCGCGCGCCGGTGAGCACGGCGACGTTCGGCGCGACGGCGCAGGCGAGGGAGAAGAGAACGAATCCGGCCGAGCCGGTCAGGAGCAGTCGGCGCCGCCCGAGGCCGTCGCTCAACGGCCCGATCACCAGCTGGCCGACGACCAGGCCGGCCAGGAAGGCGGTCATGGTCAGCTGCACCGCCGACGTGCTCGTCCCGAGCGCCTCTCCCATGGCGGGGAAGCCCGGGACGTACATGTCGGTCGCGAGCGGAGCGACCGCGGTCAGGGCTCCCAGAACGGCGACCAGGGCGACGGCGGTGCGCCGGGGAGGAGAGACACGGGCGGTCGGCGGGGCCTCACCGGTGCGAAGCGGGGCCGCGGGGCAGGAGGGGGACGGCGATATCATGACCATAACGGTAACCGATAGTTCACCGGTTTACAGTTAGTAGGATGGCCGTATGCCCTCCTCCCCCGCCGACGTCCGCGCCCAGTGGACCCGGAGCAACCCCGGCCTGGACACCTCCCCGATGGAGCTGGTCGCCCTCCTCAAGCGCGCCACGGGCCTGCTCGACCGCGCCGTCGAACCGCTCTACGAGGGTGCTCCGCTCACCGCACCCGAGGTAGACATGCTCATTCCGCTCCGCCACGCCACCGATCCGGTCATCGCCCGTCGCCTCGCCGCGAACCTGGGCCTGTCCCGGGCAGGCGTCAGCAAGACGCTCGCCAAGCTGGAGAAGCGCGGCTTCATCGCCCGCACCCCGAACCCCGCCGACCGCCGCGCCGCCCTGATCACCATCACGGAGGCCGGCGCCCGGGCCGTCGACGACCTCTTCCCCCGTCAACTGGCCGCGGAGGTGGCCCTGCTGGCCGGGCTCGGGGACGACCGGGAGTGGGTCCTCAAGGCGCTGGCGCGCCTGGTCGAGTCGATGGAGGGCGGACAGTACCGCGACTGACGCCTCCGCCGGAGCCCGACGGGGTGTGGGGGTGAGCACCCGGCTGGCCGTTCGGCTGTCGGTGCGCGCCCGGCACTGAGTGGCTCGCGCGGTACGCCTCCTCCCCCGCTGTCGCTCTCCGCGCCCTCCGCGCTCGTACGAGGTTCGAGCGGCGGGCGTCCGGCGCACAGCCGCCGGCGGCGCCCCCCGGGTGCGCCGACGTGGAGGCGTCGCGTGATCGGTGGTCGGCCCCGCCTCGTCGCCGCTCCCGGCCCGGCGACAACCGATCAGTTTTGAAGAAGCCGCCGTCGTGGCGGATCCCTAGCATGAGATGCGTCCGATCAAGCCTCGGGAAGGGGACCTGCCATGAAGACCACTCAGACGTCCGCCAAGAACACCGGCGCGGCCGAGGAGAAGCACGACGGATTCACGGACGAGGAACGCGGTGCGATGAAGGAGCGCGCGAAGGAGCTGAAGGCCGCGCGCCGCCCGCGCGCAGCCAAGGCCGACGCCGAGAGCGACGTGCTCGCGAAGATCGCCGAGATGCCGGAAGCGGACCGGGTCCTCGCCGAGCGGCTCCACGACATCGTCAAGTCCAGCGCGCCGGACCTCTCGCCGAAGCTCTGGTACGGGATGCCCGCGTATGCCAGGAACGGCAAGGTCGTGTGCTTCTTCCAGAGCGCGCAGAAGTTCAAGACGCGGTACGCCACGCTGGGCTTCAGCGACCAGGCGGCCCTCGACGAGGGCACCATGTGGCCGACCACCTACGCCCTGACGAAGCTGACCGCCGAGGACGAGGCGCGCATCGCTGCGCTCATCAAGAAGGCGGTGGGCTGAGGCCTCCGCGCACCGGCACGGTGCTCGCCGGCCTGACCCGCGGCCGGGCACGACGGACGACCGGCCGGCGACCGGCGTGCCTCTCCCGTGGCGGGGCGCAGCGAACCGGGAACGCGTCGGTCCCGGACGGGCAGCGGGCCTCCCTCGACCGGCGTCGTCCCGGATCACCGTGTCCATGGCTGACGGTCGTCAACGCAGCACCAGCAGGACCGCCAGCGCGATGAGCAGCGAATCGATGCGGTCCAGCAGGCCGCCGGAGCCCGCCAGCCAGCGGCCGGAGTCCTTGGCCCCGGCGCCTCTCTTGATCATGGATTCGAGAAGGTCGCCGACCGGTCCGCCCACCGCCACGGCCATCGCCATCGGCCAGCTCGGTGCCGACAGCACGGCGAGCACGCCGAGGCCGGCCGCGGCCCCGGCCACGGTTCCGCTCCACCGTTTGGCCGGCGACAGGGGTGACAGCCGCGGCCCGCCCAGGCCCTGACCGGCGAAGTACGCCACGATGTCGGCGACCGAGACCGCCACGAACACCACCAGCGCGCTCGCCCCGAGCGGCACCAACGCGGCCAGAACGCTCAGCCAGGCCAGCCCGAGCAGGCCTGCGCCGAGCCGGCGCAGTCCGTGTTCGGCGTCGCCGGACAGCAGCGGCACGGCAGCCACCGCGAGCGCTCCGACGGCAACCACCCGGAGCACCTCTCCGGGCGCCAGCCAGGCGGCCAGCACCACGCCCACCACGGCCGCGGCCAGCACCCCCCGGTCCGCCCACGGCAACTGCATCAGGCCGCCGAACTCCAGCACCGCCACCACTCCGACCGTGACGGCGAGGGCCGCGGCGCCCGGGCGGCCCCACCAGAACGCACCGGTGACCAGCGGCACCCCGACCGCCCAGGCGCACCACCGCATCAGCAGCTCGCGGCGGCGGGACGCCGCCGCCGCGATGCCGCCGAGCAGCAGCGCCCCACCGAGACAGGGCGCCAAGGAGGCGACGGTCGTCATCGGGCGCATCCGGCGGCGGGAACGCCCCCGTGCGCCGGAGCGGGCGGGGCCGCACCCGGACGCAGCACGTCCAGGGCGGCCCGGCACGCCGCCACGATCCGCGCGTTCTCGGCGGTGTCCTTGACCGCGATGCGCACGGTGCGTCCCTGGTACTGCGACGACAGCGGCGACAGGTCGCGCAGGTACACGTCCTGGCGGCGGCACTCCTGGACCAGTTGTGCGGCGCTCGGCCCGCCGGACGGCAGGGTCACCGTGAGGAAGTTGGCCACGGCCTCCTCGACCACCAGGGTCTCGTCCAGCGCGGCCAGATCCGCGGCCAGCCGCCGTCGCAGCGCGTGCGTGCGCTGCCAGTGGTCGCTGTAGTACGCCGGGTCGCGCAGGGCCGCCACCGCGGCCAACTGCGCCGGGAGGCTGACCGGCCACGGCGGTGTCCGTCGGCGTAGCTGCGCCGCGGTGGCCGGCTCGGCCACCAGGTACGCGGCCCGCATGCCGGACAGCGCGTACATCTTGGACAGCGAGGCGCAGACCACGACCCGCGGGTCCGTCGCGGCGAGACCGGCGAGCGACTCGTGCAGTCCCGCATAGCCCAGGTACGCCTCGTCGATCCACCAGCGGGTGCGGGCCGGCGCGGCGGTGATCACCGAGCGCAGTTCCGCGGCCGGCGCGTGGCGTCCGGTCGGGTTGTTCGGGTTGACCACCACCACGAGGTCGTACCGACCGGAGCTGACGGCGGCGGACAGCCGGGCCGGGTCGATGCGCCAGCCGTCCTCGCGGCGCAGCCGGAACCGGTCCACCCGGCAACCGATCACCCTCTCCGTGACGTGGTTGTACTCGCCGTAGACCGGGTCGGTCACGAGCACTGTGCTGTCCGGGGTCAGCCAGTGGCCGAACGCCCTGAAGATCAGGTCGGACGAACCGGCGCCTGCCGCGAGCGTCTCCGCCGGCAGCCCCCGCGCCGTGGCGACCTCCGCCAGCAGGCCCTCGGCTCCGGACGGCGGCGAGGTCCGGGCGGTCCAGCCCGGATCCTCCGCGAGCACCGCCCGCACTCCGGGGGCCGGCGGGAACCAGGCGTCCAGCACGTCGGCGGCGACCACCTGGTGGCGCCGGTGGAGGTTCCGGAAGTCCGTGCCGATGGCGGTGAACGAGGCGCCGCCGTGCTCGCAGCCGTCCGGCCGGGGTGCGAACGCGGCGTCCAGCCGCCAGTCCACCGCGGATTCCAGTCGCTCCAGCGTGGCGCGGTGACGGCCCGTCGTGAGCTTCGTCAGCTCACTCACGCTGCCGGTCAGCACCTCGAACGTCACCGCGCCGCTGCGGACGGTACGGCCGACCGGGCGCAGGCCGACGGCCAGGTACATGGTGAGCAGCTCGGTGCGCCCCATCGCGACCACCCGGCGACCGCCCCGGGCGGCGATCCAGCGCAGCGCCGCGTACATCAGCAGCGGTGCCGCCGCGGTGGTCCGCCAGCGCGGTTCCACGGTGAGGATGCGCACTTCGAACAGATCGTTCTCGGCGAGCAGCGGCAGCTCGTCGCGTGTCAGGTACTTGTCCAGTGCGTACCGCCCCGACCAGGGCGGGGTCAGGCTGACGAAGCCCACGCGGTCCGCTCCCCGCGCGGCGACCAGGTAGACGTTGTCGCCGTCCAGTCCGTCGCGCAACCGCCCGGAGGGATCCGGCGGGTGCTGGCCCAGCTCCTGTGCGTACACCCGGTGGCGCAAGGCGTGGATCCACTCGAAGTCCTCCGGAGTAGCGGCACGCAGTTGCAGTTGACGGCTCATCAGCACCTCTCTCGACGCGGTCGCACCCCATCGTGGGGAACGCGGACCGGCCGCGTGAGAGCCTGGCGACGCAGTCGACGTGAGTACGCGTACTCAGGCGCGGAAGTACGCGGTCGCCTCCGAGGTCCGTCCACGGAGGCGGGTGGCGGTGGGCATCAGCGGCGGTCTCGGCCTGCGGGTCGTCGTCGTTCGGTCCTTTCCCCCCGTCGTCGCTTTCCCCCGTCGTCGCCTTCCTCCGTCGTCGCCTTCCTCCGTCGTCGCTCTCCCCCGTCGTCGCCTTCCCCCGTCGCGCCGGACCCGGAGGGCGGGATGGCGGCTCAGCCGGGCAGCCCCGCCCTCATCCGGCGGTCCCTGGGGGCGTGCGTGCGTTCCAGGCGGGCGTCCAGCAGGCGCCGCGCGGCGTCGCACCGCCCGTCCGCCGTCAGGGCGTACAGCAGGGTCTCCTCGACGACCTCCCGCTGGGCCGCGCTGCCGCCCACCCGGCGCAGCACGGGCAGGAGGGCGTCGAGGCCGCGGGCCGCCTCGCGGAAGCGTTCCTCGACGAGCGCGGCGAACGCCTCGCACAGGGGTGCGATGACCTCGCGCTGGACCTCGTCGGCGCCGGCGGCGTGGTCGCGCAGCCGGCGCAGCGCGGCCACGTCGCCGGCCGCGGTGAGGGCGACGGCGCAGTGCAGGGCGGTGAAGGCGGTCGTGGGCCGTTCCAGGACGTCGGCTTCCACCTGTTCCAGGACGTCCGCGGCGGGCAGGTCGCCCTGCCAGCTGTCGCTGAGCCGGGCCCGCCACAGCAGCGACCCAGAGTCGACCAGGGCCCGTACGCCGGTCACCCGGCCGGGGGCGAGCTGGGTGAACCACCGCTTGCGTACCGCGGCCAGGTCGTCCAGGGCCAGTTCGTGCAGGGCGATGTGCCAGGAGAAGTGTGCCCGGTGCACCGCGCCCCGGCCCCGCCCGGCGACCCACCGCTCCAGCCAGTCCCGGCCCGCCCGGTGGGCGCCCGTCTCGTAGTGGACGTGGGCGAGGGCGTGTACGGCGTGACCGGATCCGGGCTCGGCGGCCAGGGCTCGGTGGGCGAGTTCGCCGGCCTCGTGCAGGCGCCCCTGCTCCTGGCGGAGGAAGGCCAGCAGGGAGGTGTGGAACCAGTGGCCGTCGTAGGCCGGTGAGGTGCGCTCGACCAGCCGCAGGGCGTAGTCGTCGTCCAGGTCGTCGACCCCGGAGAAGGCGATGGTCGGCACGGCCGCGGCGAGCGCGAGCGCGTCGGCGGGGTGGACGTCGAGGTGCCGTACGAGGGCGCTGTCGCCGTTCTCGCCGCGGACGCGGCGGGTGACGACGTCGACGAAGGAGCGCTCGCGCTCGTCGGCCCGTTCCCGGGCGCAGCGCTGTGCCTCCGCCAGAGCGCGTGGTACGTCGACCGCGGCACCGCACTCGTGGCCGAGCAGCGCGAGGGCCGCGTGCCCGAGGGCGAAGCCGGGGTCGAGGGCGATCGCGCGGGCGAGGGCGTCCTCGGCCCCCGAGCGGACCTTCAGAATCCGGTCGAGGCCGGTGCGGTAGGCGGCGGCCGCCTCGGCGTGGGTGGACAGGGCGAGGCCGTGTCCGTCGAGCGGGCGGCGCGTGGTGCGGGGCCCGGGGGCGAGCGGCGCGAGCAACTCCTGGGCGAGGGCGGCCGCCTGGACCCGGATCTCGGGGATCGCGGTGGTCTCCCACAGTTCGCCGCGGCGCGGAGCGCCCAGCGTGTACAGCGGGAGGCCGGTGCGCCCCTCGGCGTCGAGCAGACGTCCGTCGAGGGTGGCGACGCCCATGCCGAGCGGGCCGGGCACCGCCGCGCCGACCGTGAACAGCGAACGCCACAGGGAGTCGTCGGGCCGCCGTCCCGGACCCGTGCAGTCGATGACCCAGCCCACGGGGAGCTCCTGCTCGTCGGAGAGGGCGACGAGCAGCGAGCCGTCGTCGCGGACCACGGCTCCGGTGACCGTGCCGACGTGGACGGTCAGCCGTCGTGCCGTGCGGGCGCGCACGACGGACTCGGCGGTGGCGGGCGCCATGCGGTGGCGGTGGGTGTTCCACAGCGCGCCCTCGCGGGCGAGGAACCGGGCGCGCTCCTCGGGGGTGAGGCTGCGCCACAGGTGCGCGGTGTGGGGGCGCAGACTGTCCAGGGCGGGACGCCAGTCGCCGTGCAGGCGTACGGAGCGGGCGACGTGGCGGTAGACGGTGCGGCGCAGCCGGTCGAGGGAGGTGTCGTACAGCCCTTCCGGCGGGGGCACGGGGCCGGCCGGGGTGAGGGCGTGCGGCTGGGGCAGCAGGCCGCCGCGGGACAGGGCGTGCACCGTGCGGCCGGGGCGCTCGAGGGAGAGGGCGAGGTCGACGGCGGTCAGGCCCGTGCCGACGAGGAGGACGTCGCCGTCGTCGGCCAGCGGTCCGTCCAGCGCGCCGCTCGCCCAGGGTGCGGCGATGAAGCCGGGCGCGGTGCGCAGTTCCTCTGGCGCCCAGGCGGCGTTCGGGCCGGCGGGTCCGGTCGCCAGGACCGCTCCGTCGGCGCAGAGGCCCGTCCCGTCGGCGAGTCGGAGCATCACCCGGCCGTCCGGGGCGCCGGTGCAGTGCTCGGCCCGGGTGCGCAGCCGTCGTACGGACACCACCCCGCGGGCGCGGACGATGGCCTGGGCGAGGGTGTCGGCGAGGTAGGCGCCGTAGCGGTAGCGGGTGGCGAAGTCGGCCGCGGTGACGGTGGGTTCGCCGTGCCGGCACAGCCAGCGGGTGAAGTGACCGGGATCGTCGGGGTAGCAACTCATGCCGCCCGCGGGCACGTTGAGGCGGTGCCGGGGATCACGTGTGGCATAGGCGGTGCCCCGGCCCGCCTCCGGGGCCGGGTCGATCAGGACGAGGTCGAGGGGGGTCCGACGGCGCGCGGCCGTCTCGCAGAGGTGGAGGGCGGTCAGCGTGCCGGCCGCCCCCGCTCCGACGACGGCCACGGTGTACCGCTCACCCATGGGACGCACGTGATCCTCCGGCAGTGCTCGGCGGCGGAGGCGACGGAACGCGACTCCACCTGCGGGTCATTCCACACTTTTCCGACCGGGTCGGTGGGAAAGTCGTGCCGTGACTAGGGATCCCACCGGTCGCTCGAGCATTGCTCGAGCGCCGGTCGTCCCACTCTGATGACGAACCGGCGGGCCGGACAACCGTAGTTTCACGCCTTCTGTCCACGCGCCATCGTAAGAATTCCGGGCATGAGCCCTGGGCTTCGAAGAATCGACACGGGAGGTGGGGCGGGTCACCCGGGCAAGGGGCGGGTGTCGGCCGGGCTGCCGGAGGCTGTTCCTCTCAGTCCTCGAGCAGCCGCCACGTGGTGAGGGCGAGCCTGGCCCGTATCAGTCCGGTGGGATCGGTGAGGTCGATGCCCAGGGTCGAGCCGATGTGGTCGAGCCGCCGGGACACGCTGCTGTGGTGCAGGTGGAGGAGGTCGGCGGCCCGGCGCAGGGAGCCGGTGGCGCAGTAGGCGTCCAGGGTCTCCAGGTCCGCCTGGCAGCCGGCGATGCGGGCGATCGCGGTCACGTCGGCGTTCTCCCGCGCGGCCTCCCGGGGCACCTGGGCGAGCAGTGCCAGCGCCCCCAGAGCGTCGTAGTGGACGACCGGCCGGCGCGGGGTGGTGAAGCGGAGGGCGGTGCGGGCTTCCCGCCAGGCCCGGGCGGGGTGGGCGGCCGCGCCGATGCCCGCGCGCACCCCTGCCGGGAACCGGGCGGGATCGACGGTGATGGCCAGGATGACGCCCACGTCGGCGAGCGATGCCGCCTTCACCGGGCGGGCCGGGCTGAGCAGGCCGCCGAGCTGGTCGAGCGGCAGCTCCGAGCGTACGGCGACGACGCGGAGAGGCAGGTCGGCGGCGAAACCCAGGAGCCGTAACGCCCGGGCTCTGGCCGCCTCGTCGCAGTCGGCGCTGACCACCAGTTCGACGAGGGCGGGGTCGGCCATGGTGGTGCGGGCGGGGCCGTACCGCTCGACGACGGATGCGGCGGCGATGGCGAGCCGGTCCAGGAGCACCTCGTCGAGCGGGCCGGGCGGGCCGGGGCGTTCCAGCCAGACCGTGCCGATCTCCTCCTCGTCGAGAGTGATCGGCACGGTGCTGGACGCGGGTGCCGGCGGGACGGACGTCTCCCTGCCGTCGGGCGAGAAGCGGATCACCCGCTCCGTGCCGTGGAGCCGTATCCCGGCCACGCACTCGGCCAGACCCGCCGAGGCCCGGGCGAGCGCCGGGAGGTCCACCCGCCGGCGCATCAACGTGTCGTAGAACATCACGACGCGGATCGTGCCCTCGACGTGGGAATCCAGGTGAGACAGTCGTTCGACCAGGGCCTCCATGGCACAAGGATAGGCGCCGAGTGGTGCGCCGATCGGTGCGCGATCGGGGTGGGTTGCCCGACGGACGGCGGACGACCTCCGGCGGCGGGGCGGCGAGGATGGTCGGCATGGATCCCGAACTCGAAGCGTTCGTACCGTTGTTGCCCCGCCTCGACCTCTCCGACCCGGTCACCGCGCGCAAGGGTTACGCCGATTTGGCCACCTCCCGGGCTGCGCCGGCCACCACGGACACGGAGATCGAGGACCGCACGGTGCCCGCAGATCCGGACGTACCGGTGCGGGTCTACCGACCGCGCCAGGGGCACGGCGGCGCCGTCGTCTGGATGCACGGGGGCGGATGGGTCGTCGGCGACCTGGACACCGAGCACGCCTGGGCCGCCCGGGTCGCGGCGGCCTCCGGCGCGGCCGTGGTCTCCGTGGGCTACCGCCTGGCCCCCGAACACCGGTTCCCGGCCGCCTTGGACGACGCCTACGCCGTACTGGGCTGGACGGCCGAGCACGCGGCCGAACTCGGCATCGACCCGCAGCGGATCGCGGTGGCGGGTCACAGCGCCGGCGCGAACCTCGCGGCCGCGCTGGCCCTGCGGGCGCGTGACGAGCGGGGACCGTCGATCCGCTTCCAGGTGCTCAACGAGCCCTCGCTCGACGACCGGCAGGAGACCTGGTCGGCGCGGCACTTCACCGACACACCCTGGTCGAACCGCGACCACGTCACGGCGGCGTGGCGGCACTACCTGGGTTCCGCACCCGCTACGCCCTACGCCGCCCCGGCCCGCGCCACCGACCTGTCCGGCCTGCCACCCGCCTACATCGCCACAGCGGAGTTCGACCCGAACCGCGACGAGGACATCGCCTACGCCGTGCGCCTGCTCCAGGCGGGCGTCTCGGTCGACCTGCACCAGTGGCCCGGCACGTTCCACGGGTCGCAGGCGATCCTGTCCGCCGCGGTGTCGCAGCGGCAGATCACCGAACTCGGCGCCGCGCTGCGCCGTGCCCTGGCCGAGTGAGGCAGCCGTGGCCGACCAGGCCCCACGGCCGCCTCATGCCCCAATCCGCCCGATGACAGACCACCACCGGAAGGACATCACCCCATGACCGTCACTGCGATCGACCTCTTCGCGTCCTTCCTCCACCTCCGCCAAGGCGGCGAAGTGCACGCCAAACAGCCGGTGTTCGACCACGAGGGGGACGGCTGGCAGGTGATGACCTTCCACTGCGAGACCGACGCCGACGTCCACGCCGACCACTGGGAGGTCCACCCCGAGGCGGACGAGGTCGTGTCCTGCCTCAACGGCTCGATACGCCTCTGCCTCCGCCCCGAACAGCCGGGGCAGGAGGAGGAGCAGATCGGGCTGGCGGCCGGGAACGCGGTCATCGTGCCGCGCGGGCGCTGGCACCGCATCGCACTGGACGCCCCCAGCGACATCATGTCCGTCACCCTGCCCCGCGGCAGCCGTCTGGAGAAGCGAACGGAAGCCTAGGCCGGTCTCGCCCCCTCTCCCCGTCCGGCACGGCGCGTCACCACGGAGGAGGCCCGTGCATCGCGGCGAGATCTTCCTCGTCGGCGGTGGCGACGACGCGCGCGACTCAGGTCTGCCGAACCGCTGAACAACCGCTGCGCCTAAGGCACTTCGCCCCCGGGACCGTTGGACACGGCACTGAGGGCGAAGTGCGTGACGGGATGAGGTCAGGAGGGGCAGACCTCGATGCCGGGGGCGGGGTCGGCTCCGACGTTGACGTTGCCGCCCCAGGCCCACACGAAGTAGTACGTATGCCCGGGGAGGTGGACAGTGACCCGGTACCAGACGTCCGTGGTGTAACCGCCGGCCGTGACGCGCTCACCGCGCCCGTAGCACTTCACCACTCCGGGGGCCCCCTCCGGCCCGCTGGTGTTGAGGATCCTGTACGACGTACCCGGTCCGGTCCTGATGTTGCTGTTCGGTTGCAGGATCGGGGAGGACCGGACGGTGCTGGGAGCCGGCTGGGAGGTGCTGGGGGCTGCCTGGGAGGCACCGGCCCCGCCGAACAGGGTGAAGGCGGTACCGACCGCGAGACCGGCGGCGGTGAGACGGGCACTGCGCTTGAACATGGTGGACTCCTCGTCAGGCCGGAACCGGGCTCGTCGCTCGCGGCCCGGTGGCATCCGTTTCCGCCTCCCAGACGGAACTGGCGCCTCGGCGTATGACCGTCCCGGCAGCACATGTCTCTTCACCCCGTCCTCATACGGCGCGGCGTGCGCGTACGTCCCCCCGGTGGTGCGGGCAACGCATCTGACCGACCACGAGCCCGACACGGGCACGCGTCCGAACGGTCCGAAGGGGACGACATGTTGAACACGTCAGCGAGGCGCGGCGCCCGACTGGGCGGCGCGGCGGCGGTGCTGTGCGCGCTCGCCATGACGGTGGGCGCTGCGCCCGCCCAGGCGACTGCCGAACATCGGTCCGCGGCCCCGGTGTTCACCACCTGGGCGACGGATGTGAACGTCCGCAAGGACTCGGCCCCGGGCTTCCGATGCCCCGAGTTCCCCTCGCCCGGCAACTGCCCGCAGGTGATCGGCAGGGCGCAGCCGGGCGACCAGCTCGAAGTGACGTGCCAGACGCGGGGTGAGACGGTCGGCGGCAACCCGTACTGGGTCTTCGTGGAGAACCGGACCCGGGGCTTCGACGGGTGGATGGCGAGCTACTACATCTCGCACCCGGACAACTGGCTGCCCGGCGTCCCGCAGTGCTACGGGCCGTAACACGCGGTACGACGCGGGCCGGCTCCGCCGCTCGGGCGGGGTCCAGCGGCAGTACTCCGGCATCGCGGGGCGGACGGAGAACGGCCAGGTCGGGTTTTCCCGGCCTAGGTCCCCACCCGCGGCCGCACGCTCACCGACCGGCGCCTCTCCGGAAGTCTGAGTGATCTCCTCGAAGAGCCGGCTGCCGGCCCGGTCGTAGAGCCACTTCGGCGAGAGGCGCAGGTCGCCGGCCGGCGGCCGGCTGCCGAGCAGCGCCTTGGCGACTCGCTGCTGCCGCCGCCACCTCCGGCGCCCGACTGGGCGCTCCAGCCGGCCCTCCGGCCGGCCGAAGCGCTCACACGGTCCGCCGCCTGTCGGCCCGGCGTCCCGTTCAGTCCTGCTCGCGCTCCACCGGAAGCCACAGCTCGGCATCGGCTTCGGTCCCGTCGGGCGACAGACGGGTCTGGAGTATCTCCGGGCCGGGGCGGCTGCGGTACGGATTCGACGGGAACCACTGGGTGAAGACGTCCCGCCACAGGTACTGGATGGCCTCCGGCGCCGGCCCGGAAGTGGTGAAGACCGCCCAGGTGCCGGCCGGGACGGGGAGGACAGCCACGTCCTCCGGCGCAGCCGTGGACGTGATCACCCCGTGGTAGTAGTCGAGTTCGGTGCCCTCGGCGCGGCTCGGGTCCAGATCGTCGCAGACCGAGACGATGCCCTGGGGTTCCTGGTCGGACAGTTTCTCCAGACTCTCGAGGGTCCGCGGTTCGATACCGCGGACGAAGTCGATGATGGCCTGGTTCGGCCCCGCGTGCACCAAGGGCACCCGTGCCTTGAGGCCGGCGACGGTGAACGCGGGCCGGTCCACTACGCGATAACGCATGCTGCTGCTCCCTTCGACGGTGAGACGGAAGGACAGCCGGGGCTGGGAGACGAGGGCGGCGCCCGTGCGCCGGGCCTCGCCCGGCCCGACACCGTGCATCGCGCGGAACGCCCGAGCGAACGCCTCACCCGAGCCGTAGCCGTAGCGCACCGCGATCTCCAGCAGTGACTCGTTCCCCGCGAGCACCTCGGCGCCGGCGACGGTCAGCCGCCTGCGCCGGACGTACTCCGACAACGGCATGCCCGCCAAGGCGGAGAACATCCGCCGCAGGTGGTACTCCGAGGTGGCCGCGGTGCGCGCCAGCCTCGCCACATCGATGGACTGGTCCAGGTGGTCCTCGATGTCCTCCATGGTCTGGTTGAGCCGCTCCAGCACGCCCGGTCCCCTTCCTCTTGTGCGATCACCACGCTAGGCAGCGCACACTCTGCCGGACCCGACATCCTGTGCCCGATCGGGTCGGGTCCACGTCGTCTGCGCGGCCGGTGACCCACCACGACACCCGGACGTGCCGCGGGGCCGGCGCAGCCTTCCCCTGGCGGGGAGACACACCACGGCTGACGCCGCGCCGGAACCGGCAGCTCCGTGATCAGACAGACCGGGACACAGCGGCAGGCGGCCGCCCTGCGCGTACGGGCGGACCGGGCCGGAGCCATCCGGGCGGTCCATGTCGAGGGACTGCGCTCCCTGGCGCGCGCTCACGACCGCCTCCTCGTGCTCCGCCACGCGGTGGGCGACTCCGTGACCGAGGGCGCCGTACCGGCCGAAGCGTTCGGCGACTCGGTTACGCCGGCCCGTGCCGAACGGGAGCTCGTCGCCCGGGGGCAGGAACGCACGATCGACCAGGACCCTGCCTTCGCCATCAGGGTCCTGGTCGATATCGCCATCAAAGCGCTCTCTCCGGCGGTCAACGACCCGACCACCGCCGTCCAGGTGTCGAACTACCTCGAGCAGCACCTCCAGGTCGCCGCCGCGGCCGACCTGTCGTACCGGTACGGCCTGGACGCCACGGGCACCCTTCGGGCGCTCGTCCCCGGGCGTGGGCGGGACGAGTACCTCGCCCTGGCCGTCACCGAGATCCGCGAGTGAGGCGCCGACTCCTACAGGTGTGCTGACGGGACTGCGGGCCACCGTGCCGACCGATCTGCGCCCGGCCGTGGTCGCCCAGCTCGCCGAGCTGGACGCGGCGGTGGACCGCGCGTACCAGGACGAGACCCGTCGCGGCTGCTCCTCAGCTATCCGGTGCGGTTCTGAGGTGCCCGGCTGCCGAGGCGGCCCGCCAGGAAGCGTTCCCCGGAGAGGACGGCACCCGTGCTGATGCCGACGGCGATGGCCACGCACACGACGATCAGCCAGGAGAGCAGGACGAAGACCGGGCCCGCGGAGCCGTATTCGTCCAGCGCCCGGTCGAGGGCCCGGGGCATGTAGAAGTGCGCGGTCACCGACAGGCCGGTGACCGCGACCGCCGTGATGACGGCACCCGGCAGGAGGGGAGGCCAGAGGACGAGTCCGCCCAGCAGGAGGTGCTGCGTCCACCACCACAGAACCGTCTGGGTCAGCAGGACGATCGGTACGCCCAGCCACACCCCCAGGCCGAACCCGTCGCGCAGCGGCCCCTGGACGAACAGCAGCGCGAGCCAGAGGACGATCCAGGCCAGCCACCGCCAGGGAGCGATACGCGTCCCGGCTCGGGGTATCGCCCAGGCCCGTCTGCACAGCCGCTGCATCGCGCGGCTCACGGCGGTCGCCGAGAGCAGCACCATCAGTCCGCCGACCACGCCGGTGGCCTGTTGGAGATCGTCGTTCGGGGGCTGGAAGGCCTGCTCCAACTCGGCCTTGGTGTCCCCGGTCAGGCCGAAGACGGCACTCACGGAGGAGACGAACTGCTCCTACACCGCCGTCGGAGCGTACGCGCCGATGACGAAGAGCAACGGCACCGCGGTCAGGAAGCACTGGGCCGCGAGGCGGGTGGCGGAATCGAAGATGCTCACCGACACCATGCGTTCCACGAGCCGCGTGACCACCGGGAGCCGGGTCTCGAGACGGGTGTGGAGGGTCCTGGCCCAGGCCGCCAGGTCACGGGCGCGGCCGCGCCACCGGGACGGGCGTGTCACGGCGCGCGTCCGGCGGCGCGCGCAGGGACGGCGGCGCCTCGTCCCGCCGGGACTCCCCTGCGGTCGGCCTCGGCCCTTGCCGGCGTTCTCGGGCGGCATCAGCCGCCCGTCCCTTTCCGTCGGCGACCGCATGGATCGCGGCTCCCTCGGCACGGCGGCAGGACTGGCCGTACCGCTTCAGCCGTGGGGGCTCGTGGCCGCGGGCGCCCTGACGGTCGTGGAAGCCGACCCACTTCTCGAACGTGGCTGGTGCTCTTCGCCTTCTGCGTGCTCGCCACGGCGACTCTGCTCGCCGCCGAGCTGTACATGGTCTGCGCCCGCGCTCAGGCCCAGCGCCGGCTGCTGGACATGCGCACGTGGATGGAATGGAGAAGCACGAAGAGCAGGCGATCGTGGTCGGCAGCCTGGTGATCGGTCTCTGGCTGACGGGGAAGAGCATCTACGAACTGACCGGTCGACGTGCCCGGTCCCGTCCACGCCGACACCGGAGAATGTGCGGGCCCATCCCCGCGGTGCTGCCACGACTGTGGGGCTTTCCGCGTCCGTTCGCACGCTCGGAAGCGGGCGCCGGCCGACCTCGAGGGAACGAGCTGTCACCCGGTCGGCCGCGGTCAGTGGACGGTGATCCGTGATCCGTGGTCAGTGGTCAGTGGTCAGTGGTCAGTGGTCAGTGGTCAGTGGTCAGTGGTCAGTGGATGATGCTGAACTGCGCCACGGGCCCTCGGAGGAGGGCCGCGACATCCGCCAACCGGGCCCCACACGGGTGTGCTGACCGTCCGGCGATTCCGCAACACCCGAGTCCGCCCGGCCCGCAGTCCCCCCGGGACAGCGGCACGAGACTCGGCCCGAGACTCAGGGAGGCCGCTTGGCCGGCGAAGTCCGCGATGCGCGGGTGGTGGTCGTGATGGGCCCGTCCGCGTCCGGGAAGTCCACGGTCGGGACACGACTGGCACGACAGCTCGGTCTGCCGTTCCTGGAGGGGGACGACCTCCATCCCGCCTCCAACCGGGCCAAGATGGCGTCCGGGCACCCGCTCGACGACGACGATCGTCGCCCCTGGCTCGCGGCTGTCACGGAGTGGATCCGGTCGACAGCGGACGACGGACGCGGGGGTGTCGTGGCGTGTTCCGCACTCAAGCGCGCGTACCGCGATCAGTTCCGGCGCACGGGAGCCGACGTCTGGTTCGTCTTCCTGATGCTCGACCGTGAGGTGGCCGCGGAACGGATCGCCCGCAGAAAGGGCCACTTCATGCCGCCGGAGCTGCTCGATTCCCAGTACGCGACTCTGGAACCGCTGCGCGCCGACGAACCGGGCGTCACGATCGACGCGTCCGACGGTACGGCGCAGGTGCTGGCCGCGGTGCTGCGGGCCGTGGCCGAGCCGGGCCTCTGAGGGCGCGCACAGCGCCACCGGGGTACCGGGGCACCGGGGCACCGGGGCACCGGGGCACCGGCCGGGCCGACGCGCCGAACACAGATCACCGACTTACGCTGAATGGGTGCTTTCGGGCGGACGGCGGAGAGCGGAGAAAGGGGTGCCTCCATGGAGGACTACCCGCTCATCGAGAATCACGGCCTCCTCGGCGATCTGCAGACCGCGGCACTGGTGACGACGGACGGAACCGTCGACTGGCTGTGCCTGCCGCGCTTCGACTCACCCAGCGTGTTCGGCGCCCTGCTCGACAAGGACAAGGGCGGGCACTGCACGGTCCGCCCGATGAGCGCGACCTATGCGACCAAGCAGTTGTACCTGCCGGACACGGCAATCCTGGTCACCCGGTTCATGACCGAGGCGGGCGCAGGAGAGGTGCTCGACTTCATGCCCGTGACGGGCAGGACGGTCACGGGCAGGCACCAACTGGTGCGGATGGTCCGCTGTGTGCGCGGAAGCATGACCTTCGACATCGAGATAGCCCCGCGCTTCGACTACGGACGTCGGTCCCATCGACTGCACCTCTCCGAGCACGGGGCGGTGTTCGAGGCGGACGACGGCACGCGACTCACTGTCCACGGCATACGCGAGCCGGAGGACGAACGGCTGCTGAACGTCCTCATGGACCGGCAGGACGACCTGCACTTCACGCTGACGCTCCAGGCGGGCGAGCAGCGCGGGCTGGTCCTCGAATCGGAGGCCGAGGGCCCGCCCCGGCAGATCCGACTCGCCGAGTACGAGCAACTCCTCGACCGCAGCCGCGCGTTCTGGCGCTCCTGGCTGGGGCAGTCCCAGTACTCGGGCCGGTGGCGGGAGACGGTGGAACGCTCCGCGATCACCCTGAAACTCATGACGTACGCGCCCAGCGGTGCCCTGGTGGCCGCCCCGACGGCGGCGCTTCCCGAACAACTGGGCGGCGAGCGCAACTGGGACTACCGCTTCACCTGGATCCGCGACGCGTCCTTCTCCGTGTACGCCCTGCTGGGGCTGGGCTTCACCGAGGAGGCCCAGGCGTTCATCGAATGGCTGAGCAGCCGGGTCAAGGAGCAGGCGGGCAGCGACGGCGACAACGGTCCGCTCAACATCATGTACAAGGTCGACGGCTCCTCCGACCTGGACGAGCAGGTTCTCGACCACTGGGAGGGCTATGCGCGTTCCGCGCCGGTCCGCATCGGCAACGGCGCCGCCACACAGCTCCAGTTGGACATCTACGGCGAGGCACTGGACAGCATCTACTTCGCGCACCAGCACGGGATCCAGGTGGGGCACCACGGATGGGCCTCGCTCCTGACGAACCTCGACTGGCTGGTGGACCACTGGGACCGGGCCGGAGAGGGCCTGTGGGAGACACGCGGCGGCCGCAAGCACTTCACCTACGGCCGGGTGATGTCCTGGGTGGCGTTCGACCGTGCCCTGCGGCTCGCCGAGGCGAACGGCCGGCCGGCCTCGACCGTGCGCTGGCACCGCGCGCGGGACGGCATCTACGGCCAGATCATGACCAAGGGGTGGAGCGAGGGGCGTCAGTCCTTCGTCCAGCACTACGGCAGTGACGTGCTGGACTCCTCGCTGCTGCGCATGGCGACGGTCGGCTTCCTCACGCCCCAGGATCCGATGTGGACGACGACCCTGGACGCCATGGAGCAGGAACTGGTCAGCGACAGCCTGGTCTACCGGTACGACCCCGAGGCTTCGCCGGACGGCCTGCGCGGCTCGGAGGGGACCTTCTCGCTGTGCACGTTCATGTACGTCGACGCCCTGGCACGCGCGGGTCGTCTCGACAGGGCCAGGCTGGTGTTCGAGAAGATGATGGGGTACGCCAACCATCTGGGCCTGTACTCGGAGGAGATCGACCCCACGGGCCGGCAACTGGGCAACTTCCCGCAGGCGTTCACTCATCTCGCCCTCATCGACGCGGCCATCACCCTCGACGCGGCTCTCGACCGGCGGTGAGCCGGCGCCGGTTCACAGGGCCGGACGCGTGCCCGTCGCCGACGCGGGCCGCACGTGGCACCGGGCGCCCTGCTCGTAGTCGGCGGCCAGGGCGTGGCGGGCGAGTCCCGAACCGAAGACGGTGGAACTCACGATGACTCCGTCCTCCCCTGGCGGCACGGTCGCCCCGGCCCTGGCCCGTGGTCGCACGGTCACACAATCACCGTGGACGAGGGATCCCGCGCCGGGAGCGCCCGGGTCGCGCAGAGCAGTGAAGGATTTGCGCCCGGTCGGGCCCGGTCTCGGCTGCCCGGTCGCCTGCCGGTGCTCGGCACGGGACGTCGTCTTCCGGGGAGTGGGGCCGTGGGAGTCCGGGCAGTCGGCCGGGGAGTGGGGGCCGTGGGAGTCCGGGCAGTCGGCGAGGCCGCAGCCCTCGGTCCCGGCGACGCCCCTTCACGGCGGCCCGGCCGACCCGTCCCCCGGCGGCGCGGTGCGGCCGGGGCCGGGCAGCAGCGCCTCGACCGATCGGGCGGGCGGCCGGGCGGCCCGCGCCCGGCTCGCCCGCAAGCCATTGCAGCACTCGAACGGCCCGCACTTCGCGTGGCCTCAGCGCCGCTGCCCCCAGGTCATCGCCATGCCCGGCCCGAGCTCGGCGAGGCGCGGCGAGGCCAGGTACGCCAAGGCCTCCTCGACGACGCCGGCGTCGACCCGGCCGGTCGCCTCCAGCGCGGGCCGCATCCGGCTCCAGGTCTCCGACCAGAAACGGGCCAGGGGACCGCCCGCGACCAGTGGCGGGCAGAACAGGTCCGCGGCGACGCTCCGCAGGCCCTCCTCCCGCAGGAAGTGCGGGTACGCCGGCACGGAGGAGGTGTCGGTGCCGATCGTCGCCCTCAGCGCCTGCCACATGGCGTCCATGGTCCGCCGGTAGGCGGAGGAGGTGTCGAGGACGTCGGGCAGCTCCACGGCATCGCCGAGCACCAGCCAGCCGCCGGGGTTCAGCCAGCCGGCGAGCCGTGAGATCAGCCGGCGCCGTTCGGGCAGGTGCATCAGGACGAAGCGGGCGTGGACCAGGTCGAAGCCGCCCGGTCGCAGGCTCTCGTCGGTGAGGTCGGCTTCGACCACCCGCAGCCGCGGACCCGCGAGGCCGGCCAGCGGCCCGGTGTCCCTGTCCAGGGCGACCACTTCGTCGACACCCGCCTCCTCCAGCAGCCAGCGCGCCACCGTTCCGGTCCCGGCGCCGACCTCCAGGCAGCGCCGGCCCGGGCCCGCGCCCAGCGCCTTGAGGCGGCGTGTCGTGACCGGGTCGTACACCAGGGCAGCGGCGTCGATCCGCTCGGCCTCGTGCGGATGCTCCGGTTCGAACAGGTCCTTCCCGTACCGGCCGCCGCCGGCCTGCTCCCCGTCCTGGGAGTGCGTACCGGTCATGCCCGGGCCTCCTGTCCGTGCCGGCGAACCGGCCGTCCGCGGGCCATCAGGCACGCCGGCACGGCCGCGGCGGCCCCGATGTACAGCAGCTCCGGATAGCCGAGGGCGTGCACGATCCGGCCTCCGACGGCGCCCGCCAGGGACAGTCCGACGAACAGCGCGCTGTTGTTCCACGACAGCATCGCGGTCGCCCGCTCGGGGAACATGTCGGCCAGATGTCGCTGCTGGGCGGGGAAGAACGCGTATCCGGCGAACGCGAAGAGCCCCAGGGCACAGGCCAGGGCCCAGGTGACCGGGTAGACCAGCGCCACCGTGGCCTCCAGTGCGGCCGTCAGGGCCAGTGCCGTCCTGGTGACCCGTACCGCGCCCGCCCGGTCGGCGAACCTGCCGCCCACCTGGCCGCCGGCGACGGCCCCGACCCCGTACACCACGAGCAGCCACGCCACGGCGGTCGCCCTGCCGTCGGCGTGCAGCGCCACGCTGAGGAAGGTGTACAGGCTGTAGACGGAGAAGGCCCACAGGCCGGTGACCGCCACCGCGGACACCACGGCGCCGGCTCCCGTGCGACCGCCACGCACCGGCGCCTTCGGCACGTGCTTCGCGGCCCGCGGCCCGGACCGCCAGACGCGCGCATGCGGCAGGGCCAGCAGCAACGTGCCCGCGGCGAGGATGACGAAGGCGGCCTGCCAGCCCACGTGCCGGCCCAAGAGGGCCCCCGCCGGAGCACCCACCCACAGGGCGGTCAGCAGGCCCGACCCCACCACGGCCAGCACCTGGGCCCGTGCCTGCGGGCGGGCACGGGAACTGACCAGCGCGTACACGGTGGGCCCGGTGGCGGCGGCCGCGACACCCGCCACCACACGGGCCAGCAGCAGCGAGAGGAAGTCCGGCGCCAGCGCGGTGGCGGCATTGGCCACCGAGAACAGCACCAGGGCCCACACCAGCACCGTCGCACGGTCCCGACGGTCGGAGAGCCGGCCGGCGAACGGTGACGCCACCACGTAGGCGACGGAGAAGGCCGTGACGAGCAGGCCGGTACTGGCAGCGGAGACGCCGAACGACGCGGCGACGGCCGGAAGCAAGGGCGCCACCACGAACAGGTCCGTCCCTACGAGGAACTGAGTCAGCCACGCCAGGGCGACCAGCCGGGCCGACAGGCCGGCCGCCCCCGCAGCCGGCCCGCCACTCGTCGCATCCATGATCCGAAGCTAGAACCGTCACGGGGAGGCCGCCACCGACGCCCGCCCCGCACCGCCTGCGGGAAAGGGACGCCGTCACCGCCGGCCGGACAAGGACGCCGCTGTCCGCCCGTCGTCCGCGGTGAGCGGGCGGCTCAGGTCTCTGCCGCGTCACCCGAACGGCGCCGCAGCGCCTGGTGCACGGCCCACATCACGGCCACCAAGGGCACGGCCACCACCGCACCGACCACCCCGGCCGCGACCGCTCCGCCGACGACCGACAGGGCGACCACCACCGGATGCAGCCGGACGGCCCAGCTCATCACGATCGGGTGCAGGAGATGCCCCTCGATCTGCCCGATGACCACGATCAGCAGCACGACGACCGCGGCGGTCAGCGCTCCCTTGGACGCCAGCGCGACGACGGCTGCGACCGCGAGGGCGATCGGCGAGCCGATCAACGGGATGAAGGCGGCGAAGAACTCCAGGAGCGCCAGCGGCACGGCGAGCGGCACGCCGAGCAGGATCAGGGCGATGCCCACGAGGACCGCGTTGGTCGCGGCCACCAGCAGGATGCCGTGCGTGTAGCCGGTGAAGGTCCGCCAGGCGGCCCCGCCCCCCACGGTGACCCGGTCGCGCGCCGCCGCGGGCAGCTGCTCGCAGAACCAGCGCCACTGCCGGTCGCCGGAGTGGGTGAAGAAGACCGAGCAGAACAGCGCGAGGGCGAGCACGGTCAGTACTTCGAGGAGCCGGCCGGCGCCGCTGAGGGCCGTACTGATGACGGTGGAACGGTGGCTCGACAGGAGCCGGCCGATGCGGGACTGGATGTCGTCCAGCGCTCCCGGGTCGAGCCGGAACGGGGGCTCCTCCAGCTGACGCTCGATCCGGTCGACCCCCGACACGAACTCCCGCTCCAGCCCGGTGCGCTGTTCGGCGACGGTCTCGCCCACCAGGGCCAGCCCGCCGAGCACGACGACGATGCCGGCGACGAACGCGACGACGACGGCGAGCGACCTGGGCATGACCCGTGCCAGGAGACCGGCCACGGGCCGGAGCACAGCGGTGACGACCAGGCCGAGGAAGACGGCGACGGCGATGCGGTGGAACTGCCCCAGCACGGCGAAGGCCGCCTGGACGACCACGCCGACGACGAGGATCCGCCAGGCGTATGCCGCGGCGGTCCGCAGCATGCCCGGCACACGCGTCTCCCCACCGCTCGTGCGTCCGAGCGACGACGGGGGCGGATCGGGCTGGGTGGACATTGCCATGCTCGTACCACCCGCCGCCCGACACACCCCCCGGTCGGCCCCCGATTCCCCTGAAGGCACGGCCGGAGACACCGATCGGGCGTAGCGGGCGTCGCGGGCCAGCGGTGGCAGCCGCCACCGTCGGAGGCCCTGCGGCCCCGCCTACGGCATCCGGATCCGTTCAGCGCCGGTGACGAGCCCGCAGCCCTCCGCCTCCCGCGGTGTACGCGTCATGGGTAGCGGGCCGCCAGCGCCACCGCGTGCCGTGCGTACTGGGCCTGCGTGAGGCGGCGCCGGTCGATGTGCGACTGGACCTTGGCGACGATCGTCGGGACGCTCGGAAACAGCTCCACCACGTCGTCGAGTTGCACCAGGCGGCGGCTGACGAGGAAGGACACGAGTTCCAGCTTCTGCAGCAGGTCGTCAAGGCACTCTCTGTCATCCGCCGGCAGCACCTCCCCGTCGGCGATCTCCCCGTTGAGGATGCGTCGCCGTAGTCGGCGCAGGGCCGGCGCCTGGTACTCCTGGTGCAGAGCCATGAGCGTCTGCAACGCTCGGGCCTGCCGGGCCTCTCGCACCTGCGCTGCCGCGTAACCGCAGGCCACTGTGACAACTACCGCACTGACCACACCACTTGTGGCAGCGATCGCATCCCAGACTGCCATGCCCCTCCCCCAGATCAACTTTCGACGGAGTGACTACCCAGGGATCCCGGCGGATCCACGGATTCTCCCGAGAGCGGGACGCCGGTGGGCCGAGTGCGTATCCCACGCCGTGACACGCGCCCGTACGGCGTCCCTTCCGCCCGGCGCGCGGCACAGTGGGGGCATGAGCGCGCAGGAGAGGAACATGCTGGCCCGGGGACGCGTGGCGACCAGACTTCCGGCGCAGGACCTGGAGCGGGCGCGGCGTTTCTACGCGGAGCAGCTCGGTCTGGAGCCCGTCGACGAACGGCCCGGTGGGCTGCTGTACCGGTGCGGGGGCACGGAGTTCGCCGTCTACACGTCGACGGGAGCCTCGTCCGGCACCTTCACCCAGATGGGGTGGGAGGTCGAGGACGTCGAGACGGCCGTGTCGGAACTGAGGCGGCGCGGTGTGGTGTTCGAAGAGGTGGACGTGCCCGGGTTCCGGACGAGGGACGGGATCGCCGAGATCGACGGGAACTACCCGAGCAAGGGCGCGCGCGGGGAACGCGCCGCCTGGTTCCGTGACAGCGAGGGAAACCTGCTGGGCATCGGCGAGCCGGTCGTCTGAGCATCGCGGCGCGACGCCGGTGCGGTGAGCCGGGTGGCTGCCCGCTGGTGGGACGGGCGCTGCGTCGGCCGGCACGCCGAAACGGCCCGGTCGGACGGGGACCGAAGAGCGGCTGCCGGTTCCTCACCGGGGCCGGGCCGGTGAGGAACCGGGAGCAGCGTCCCGCGGGCGGCGACGAAGCCGGCGTCCTTCCCGCGATCGGTCAGACGGTCACCCGGTAGACGCTCCGGCGCCTGACGTGCTCGCCGAGCGACCACAGGGAGCCGCCGGAGTGCACGTCGTAGCTGAGATCCTCCGGACCCAGCGACAGCCGGGCGGCCGGTGTGTCGCCCATCGGGTGGCCGAGCGGTGCCTGGCGCCACAGATCGCCCTGCCGGCGGGGGCCGCCTTCCTCTCCGCGGTTGGCCGAGTAGTAGGCCGTGGTGTTTCCGACGGTGACCGCTCCCTGGACCCGGGCCCTCTGCAGGGTCCAGTGCAGCTTGGTCCGGACGTCGGCGATCTCTCCCGCCCCGTCGAGGTTCCAGCGCACCGCCCTGCCGTTCGGGTCGGCGCCCCGGTACTCGCTGACCACGAGCGACGGGACGAACCCCGGCGACCGGTCCAGAGCCACCTGCGAGAACGTCAGCCGGTCCCCGGCGTTGTCGTAGATGTGGTGCATCGGCAGCACGTACCGGTGGTTGAAGGCGGCGTAGGTCCTCCTCGCGGAGTTGTAGCCGCACCAGTCGCCCGCGGAGACCTGGAACATCCTGGTGGTGTCGAAGACGCTGAGGCCGTAGCGCGTGTTGGCGACGTAGAGCCACTTGCCGTACCAGGCGATGCCTCCGGCGTGGAACTTCACCGGCTCGAAGTCGGCCCGCCTGCCCTGCGCCTTGACCGGCTCGACGAGCAAGACGTGCCGGTACTTCGGCCGCCGAGGGTCGTCGGTGACGTCGACGAAGGTGATCCGGGCACCCTTGTGGGCCTGGTTGCCCTTGGCGTACCAGGACACGGCGGCGACCTTCTCATCGCTGGCCGGCAGCCTGCCGCCGTAGGCGTCGTAGCTGGTCGTCATGCCCTGCGGGTACCACGCCGCCGTCGTACCGTCCTGGGTCGCCGGGTCCCACGCGAAGCCGTAGTCCAGGTTGCTCGGTCTCGCTCCGTGCCAGTCGGTGACCCGTACGCCCCTGCTCCTCGCCCCTGCGAGCACGTGCCTGGCCAGCTCCACGTCGCGCAGCCTGCGCGAGAGGCTGTCGATCGCGTCGGGCCAGCTGCTGAGCAGGGGCGGTCCCACGCGGTCGACCCGCTGCAGGACGAACTCGGTCTCCGGCGCCGCGTGGGCGCCGGCGGGCGTCAGCAGCCCGCCCGCCGTGGCCAGGAGGGGGGCCGCGGCCATGCCCTTGAGTAACGCTCTCCGTGTGGTGTCCATGGCCAGGGAACGGTAGGAGCGGAGGCGACGGTTCGGCACCCTCCCGCCTGTCCGGGACACTCTTCCCCTCCCCCACCAGGCACGATCACCTTGTCCCGGACAGAGTCGGCCCGGCGCCCGTGGAGAGGCCTCGCCCTACTCGGCAGCGAGAACGGCCTCCACGGCCGGGGCCAGGGCGTCTTCGATCTCCTCCGTCGGCAGGGCGGTCACGGCCGGGAGACGCAGCAGGTAGCGGGTGAGCCCGAGGCCCAGGAGCTGGGCGGAGACCAGGCCGGCCCGGCGTGCGGCGAGCTCGGGACCCAGGGCGGCGGCCAGCGCCGGGGCCACCTGCGCCGCGAAGATCTCGTGCATCCGCGCGGCGGCGCGTTCGTTGGTGACCGCCGAGCGCAGGAGGACCAGCAGCGCGTCGTCGGCGGGGTCGCCCTCCCAGCGTGCGAGGAAGTGCCGTACCAGCGTCCGTGCCAGTTCCTCGGCGGGAACGGTGGTGAGGTCGGGCAGTCGCAGGTCGATGGCCAGGGCGGCGTCGAAGAGCTGCTCCTTGTTGCCGAAGTAGCGCATGACCATCGACGCGTCGATGCCTGCGTCCGAGGCCACGGCGCGGATGGTGGTGCGTTCGTAGCCCTGGGCGGCGAAGCGTTCACGCGCGGCGCGCAGGATCGCGGCCTTGGTCCGGTCGGAACGCCTGTCCGTGGGGGTGATCTCCGATTCCGAGCTCATGCCAACGACTGTAGGCCAACACCTGTTGACTTTCCAGTTCCGATCCGGGCATCCTGTCAACGGGTGTTGGCCAACATTTGTTGGCAAACAGGTGTTGGCCTGCTTCCGTCGCAAGAGTCGACCTGCTTCCCGCCGAGAAAGGAAGGCTCCGCCATGAACGCCAGCGCCCTGCCCGCCCGCACCGAGGTCGCCATCGTCGGCGGCGGCCCGACCGGTCTCGCGCTCGCCGTCACGCTCGCCTCGTCCGGGATCGACTTCATCCTCCTGGACCGGCTGGCGGAGGGCGCCAACACCTCGCGCGCCGCCGTCGTGCACGCCCGCACCCTGGAGGTCCTGGACGAGCTGGGCGCCTCCGCCGAACTGATCGCGCGCGGTGTCAAGATCACCCGGTTCGCCGTCCGCGACGGCTCGCGCCGACTGCTCACCGTGCCGTTCGACACGTTGCCCACGCCTCACCCGTACACGTTGATGGTCCCCCAGTACGAGACCGAGAGCGTGCTCCTGGCCCGGCTGCGGGCGCTCGGCGGCGATGTCCACCGCGCCTACGAGGTCGCCTCCGCCGTGCAGGACGAGGACGGCGTGACTCTCACGATGAGCACCGGTGAAACGCTGCGCGCCGGGTACGCCGTCGGCGCCGACGGGATGCACAGCACCGTGCGGGAAGCGGCGGGCATCGGCTTCAGCGGCGGTGCCTACGGCGAGTCCTTCGTGCTCGCGGACGTCGCGATGGAGTGGACTCCCGGCCCCGGCGAGGTCTCGCTGACCTTCGGTACGGCGGGCCTCACCGTCGTCGCCCCGCTTCCCGGCGGCCACTACCGAGTCGTCGCCACCGTGGACGACGCGCCCGCCGCTCCCGATCTCGCCTTCGTCCAGCAGATCCTCGACGCGCGCGCCCCGGGCCAGGCCAAGGTCACCGAGTGCGCCTGGTCCTCACGGTTCCGGGTGCACCACCGGGTCGCCGACCACTACCGGGCGGGCCGCCTGCTGCTGGCCGGCGATGCCGCACACGTCCACAGCCCCGCAGGCGGCCAGGGGATGAACACCGGCATCCAGGACGGCTACGCCCTCGGGCGGGCCCTGGCCGCCGGGGCACTCGACGGCTACGAGGCGCAGCCCCGACCCGTCGCCCAGCGGGTGGTCGCCTTCACCGACCGGATGACCCGCGTGGCCACCGCCCGCCATCCTCTGGTCCGCGGAGCCCGCAACCTGGCACTCCCCCTGCTGAGCCACACCGGCATGCCCAGGAAGCTCGCCACCGAGCTCGCGGAGCTCAACTACCGCTGAACCCACGCCTGGACCCACACCCGCACCGATGCAGGGCCTGAGCTGCCACGCGGACAGCTCGGGCGGGGAGTCGCCGCCGGCCCGCCCCGCACACCCGGTCCGCGCGGGCTAACCCGCCCGCCAGGACAGCGACTTCACCCGCGCCTCTTCACTCGTGAAGGACACCGCTGCCGGACGGTCGCCCTCGGGCAGCAGGTGGATCGTGCACAGGGTCAGCGTCGAGCCGGGCTGCAAGCGGGTGTTGGGGACGCTGCCGCGGCACTGGTCGATGCCCTCCCCCTCACCGGCGGAGAGAGACCAGTCGAGCAAGGACAGCGGCTGCACATCGCGCCCCGCGGCGCTGCGCAGGCCCACGCCGTCGTCCATGGCCGGGAGGAGCTTCTGCGTGCCGTCGTTGCGGTATTCCATGGTCACGTACCAGGGCACCAGATTCTTCCGGTCGGTGCTCAGGTCGTAGTCGCCGAGGTCGGCGAGGGCCCCGGCCCGCACCTGCTTCGGGGTGACGCGGATCGGTACGGCGTCGCCCTTGGTGGTGACGTCCTTCCACGACGAGTTGGCGGTCGTTCCCGCGGCCAGCAGGCCTGTGGCATCGCCCTTTCCGTCACCGACCTTCCACAGCAGGGTGTCCCCGGCCTCGTCGGTGTAGGCGACCGTGGCGGGCGTGCGTCCCTCGGGCATCAGCACCAGTCGGCACACGGTGGCCGTGCCGCCCGCGGCGACGGAGGCGGGCCCGCCCTCGTCGCAGTGGTCCGGCAGGCCCGGCCCGGAGGCGGTGGCCAGGGGGTTCATGTTCCACAGGGAGACGGCCTTGCCCGGTGTGCCGTCGGCGAGGGTGACGGTGAAGCCGGCCTCGGGACCGGGCCGCTTCAGCGCGACCGAACCGGTGTTGGTGTAGCCGACGGTGAGGTAGTAGGGGACCATGCCCTCGAGGTCCTCGTCCAGGCGGACGTTGTCGAGGTCGGCGGCCGTACCGCGCGCGAGCCGCTTGGGGGCGATCTTCAGCTGGTGTGTCGTGCTCTGGCTGGTCCACGCCGCCGGCCGGACGGTCGTCTCGACCGGCAGTGCCTCCGGCGCCGCGGATGTGCCGTTTCCCTTGCCGGAACCCGTGCCCGCGCCGCTGCCGCCCGACCCCGCACCTTCCGCCCCGCACGCCGTCACGACCAGCGCGAGTACTCCGGCCCCGGCCATGCCGACCAGCCCGCTGCGCCTCCGCATGTGCACCCCCGTGCTTTCCGATGTTCAGTTCGCGACGCGATCACCCTACTTCGCGTTCAGGGCCCCGCCGTACGGCGACTTCCCTGCCGCAGGGCGCGAACCGCTCCCCTGCTCGCGTGCGCGACCCCTCTGCTTCCGTTGCGCCCGGATCGCGCCCTGTCCAGCCGCCGGGCACCGCCCGCACCCTCGCACCATGGGGGAGTCAGAGGAGTCGAGCATCATCCCGCTGCCCGGCCCGGACAGTGACCGACAGCCGCCGGCCCACACGCCGCAGCCGTGGCAGCACACCGACCGCGCACAGGCCGTTGCCGAAGGCGCCACCGGCCCGGAGCCGCCGGCGCCGCCGATCTGCCCGCACTGCGGCCTCACCGCGGACCGGCACGCCACCTACTACGGTGCCCATGTCCTCCTCGAGCCCGGCCTCTCCGTGCCCGCACACAGGGTGCCGACGTGGCACCGCTGGTACGTCGACTCCGGCAACACGGCATGGAACGCCGGCGAGGACGAACCCCGGCCGGGCGCTGAGTGCCGGATCCCGCATCGGATCACCTGCCCGGGGCTCACACGCGAGGAGTTGGCGCTGTGGCGGTGGCTGGACGCCCTCCGCGCCGACAACGCCCGCCGGGCACGACGCCAGGCCGACGCGTCGCCTCGTCGGCAGTGGCCGGACGCAGGCTGATCGGACCTTACGACGATGACGTGATGACACCTGCGGCTGGTGCAGGGATCAGGTGGTGGCCCGGGGCGGCGTGTCCGGCAAGCATCCTCAACAGCCGCTGCCGGCGCGGTGCAGAGGCCGACGCCGCAGTCCCGGCATACGGCGGCGAGCGCGCCGACTGCGGCTTCGCGGGCCTTGCAGAAGAGAACAACTCACCTCAGATCCGTGGTATCACTACGACACAGCGGCACAGCGGCAACGGCTGTCGTTCGCAGCAGGGTTCGAGACTGCACACCGCTTCCCGCTACGTCACGGGTTCCCGACCCCACAACCCCGTGGGGTCTCATGAAGGAGCGTGAAAGTCATGTCCGAGACCACGACCCAGACAAGCGGGGTAACCACCCAGTACGCGGCGCAGGTGGCCGGTGACCTGGAGCGCAACCTCAAGGAGCAGGAGCGTATCGCCGGTGAAATCGCGGCTTTGCAGGGGCAGTTGGCGTCACTGGAGCAGGACCGTTCCGTGCTGCTGAACGTCCAGCAGGCCCTCGGTGTCGAGCTCTCGCCCCCGTCCACCGCGGCCGAACCCGTGGCAACGCTGCCCGCTCCGCGGAACCGGAAGAAGGCCGCGGCCGCACAACCCACCTCGCGGCGGACGAAGTCCAAGGAGTCCAGCCCGGCGACCCCCAAGCCCGCCGGCAAGAAGAAGCCGACCCGCAAGGCAGCCGCCGAGCCGGCCCAGTCCTCGCTCGTCTCCCTGGTGCGCGCGCACCTGGCCGAGCAGAGCGAACCGCGCTCCGCGGCCGAGATCGCCCAGTCACTGGGGCAGCAGCATCCCGAGCGCGGCGTCAAGACGACCGTCGTGCGCACCACTCTTGAGGGACTGGTCGCCAAGAACCACGCCCAGCGCACCAAGCAGGGCACGTCCGTCTTCTACACGACGGCCGACGCACCCGCCGCGACCGCGGGCCAGGAGGTCAGGGACCCGGAAGCAACGGGCCAGGAAGCAACGGGTCAGGAACAGGACGCTCGGTAAGCAGCCCCGGCCTGCCTGACGAAGGGTTCCGGGCAGGCCCGCGGCACCTCACGGCCGTTGCCGCACACGCGCGGGGCTGACGCTGTGAGGTTGCAGGCACCGCCAGAACTCGTACCGGGGCTGCCCGGGTGAATGTTCCATCGATGACTCCTTCCGGAAATCCCCGCCGTCGAACGGATCGACATACTGGGCGAATGCGGACGCAGCAGAAGATTCCGGCCCTGATCCACCAGACCTGGAAAGACGCCGACGTACCCGCCCACTGGAAGGACTGGGCCGACTCATGGCGCCGGCATCACCCGGGCTGGGGATACCGCCTGTGGACCGACGCGGACAATCGCGCATTCCTCCAAGAGCACTATCCGTGGTTCCTGCCGGTCTACGACGGCTACCCGGACTCCATCATGCGGGCCGACGCGATCCGCTATTTCCTGCTGGACCATTTCGGCGGGCTTTACGTCGATCTGGACTTCGAGTGCCTGCGTCCGGTCGACGAAATCCTCGACGGCCGGGAACTCGTCCTGGGATGCGAGCCCCAGGCGCACACAGGGCTGCTGCTGGCCCGCCGACGCGGACTCAGCCGTATCGTCGGCAACGCGTTCATCGCGTCACGGCCGGGCCACCCCTTCTGGGCCCATGTGCACCGACAGCTGGTCGGCGCCCACAAGATGCCCGGCGCTCTGGACGTCACAGGCCCCTTCTTCCTCACCAGGGCGATCGACAGCGCCCCGGACCCCGCCACGATCACGGTCCTCGGTCCGGAGGTCCTGTACCCGGAGGTGAGCCCGTACGCGACCGAGTTGTTCGGTCCTCAGGAAGTCGACTACGACCATGCGTACGCCGTGCACCACTGGTCCGGCAGCTGGGTGCGCGACGTCCCCGCGGCTCCGCGGACGTCGGCCGGCAAACGCTACCCGTTCTGGGCGAGCCAGGAGCTGCACCCGCTCGCCGACGGCCTGCTCAACCTGGACGCGCAACGGCGCCGCTGGGCGTCGGGCGCGCCCGCGCCGACGGTGTCGTGCCTGATGGTGACGAAGGACCGCTCGTCGACGGCCCGCCGCGCGATCACGTGTTTCCGCGCGCAGACCTACCCGAACCTGGAACTGGTCGTCGTGGAGGACGGCACGGACGACGCCGTAGAGCGGCACCTTCGTGAGCTGGGCGATCCGAGGATCCGCCATCACCGGCTCCCTGCCGAGGGGCGGCCGTTGGGCGAGCTGCGCAACGAGGCGGTGGCGCGGGCCACCGGGTCCTACGTGTGCCAGTGGGACGACGACGACCTGTACGACCCGGAGCGCGTCGAGACGCAGATGGCGGCGATTCTCGCGCTCGGCGCCGACGCCTGCTTCCTGGCCCGTGAACGGCTGTGGTGGCCGGCCCGCCACCGGCTCGCGTACTCCTGCGCACGCCTGTGGGAGGGGTCGATGGTGTGCGCCAAGGACCGGCTCCCGGAGTACCCGGCACTGCGCCGGGGCGAGGACACCCCGGTGGCGGAAGAGGTGGCCCGCACCTGCCGGGTCGTGTCGGTCGACGCACCCGAGCTGTACACATACGTGTGTCACGGCGGCAACACGTTCGACGAGGGTCATTTCGCGGAGCACTTCGAGGTGGCGACCGAGGTCTGGTCCGAACCCGGCGCGTACGCCGAGCGGTTGCTCGCCATGGCGACCCGGCTGCCGGTCGGGCCGGAGGACATCGCCCACGCCGAGCGGGGTTCCGCCGCCCGCGCCTCCGAGCGCAGACCCCGGACGGGCCTCGAGCCGGTTCCGGGACCGGCGAGCGAGCGGCCCCCGGTGCTGGTGCTCACTCCTCTCAAGGACGCGGCGGCGTTCCTGCCGGGTTATCTGGAGAACCTCTCCGCCCTCGACTACCCGCGCGGGGCGATCTCACTGGGACTTCTGGAGGGCGACAGCCAGGACGGCACACCCGACCTGCTCCGGCAGGTCCTGCCCGGTCTCGAGGCGGAGTACCGGCGGGTCACCCTCGTGCACCGCGACTTCGGACTCCAGCCGGCGGGGCCCCGCTGGGAGCCCGGCATCCAGCGTCGGCGCCGATCGGTGCTGGCCAAGGTGCGGAACCATCTGCTCTCCCGGGCCCTCGTCGACGAGGAGTGGGTGCTGTGGCTCGACGTGGACGTCACCGCCTACCCGGCCGACCTCGTGCAGCGCCTGCTCGGAGCGCGCAAGGACATCGTCGTCCCGCACTGCGCCACGACGCCCGGTGGGCCCACCTATGACCTCAACACCTTCGTCCTGCACCCCGGCGCCGGCACGCTGAACTGGTCGCGGTGGCTGCGCGACGGCATTCTGCAACCGCCCAAGGGGTTCGGCCGCACGTACCTCGACGAGCTGCGCGGGCAGGGCCTCATCCGTGTCGACTCCGTCGGCGGCACCGCACTGCTGGTGCGCGCCGACCTCCACCGGGACGGCCTGGTCTTCCCCTCCTTCCCGTACCAGCACCTCATCGAGACCGAAGGGCTGGCCGCGATGGCCCGGGACATGGGAACGGCCTGCTGGGCGCTGCCCGACCTGGAGGTGCTCCACCCCCACCACACGACGGAGCCGGGGAGGGTCGGGGCCGTGTCGTCGTCCTGACCGTAGGGGCCGGGGCGGGAGCGGAGGCCGAGGTCACCACATGGCGTAATCATTTGGCCACCGTCAGCGACATGAATCTACGGTGGGGCTGCTGCCCCCGCCTCGGCGTTCACCGGCCGCGGAGGGCGGTCCCCGTCACCGAAAGAAAGGCCCCACCGTGAAAGCCCGTGTCATGTCGTCCCTGGCCCTCCCCGCCGCGCTGGCAACCGCCGGACTGCTCAACACCGCGGAGGCGGCCTACGCGGCCTCCCTCGGTTCGGAGACGCCGACGGCGTCCGCACCCTACGGACACCAGGGACAGTCGATAGGCGGCGACGTCACCCTCACCCCGAGCGACGGGCACCCCTGCACGCCCATAGGCAACGTCACCGTGACCGACTACGGGCACTGCTGCACGCCCATCGGCAACGTCACCATCACCGACTACGGGTACTGCTGCACCCCCATCGGCAACGTCACCATCACCGACTACGGGCACTGCTGCACGCCCATCGGCAACGTCACCATCACCGACTACCACCACTGCTGTGCGCCGGTGGGCAACATCACCATCTGTGACTACGGGCACCATCAGGGGCAGGGCAACCACGACCACGACGACCACCATGAGCACGGCCCCGGGCGTCAACTGCGCCTGGTCTAGCACCTGATCCGATCGGTCCGCGACGGCGTGGTCCTCCAGCAGGGCCGGGGGGGGCGTCGGCGCCCGACGTCGCGGAATCCCGCCGGACGCACCCAGAACCCTCCTCCCACCCCGTTCCGTTGCGAAGCGAAGGGCGGCGCATGCCTCACAGATCCGACCCGCTGGTCTCGGTGGTCATCCCCTGCCACAACTACGCCCGTTATCTGCCCGAGGCGGTGTCCAGCGTCCTCGCCCAGACGTTCCACGACTGGGAACTCGTCATCGTCGACGACGGCAGCACCGACAACACCGTCGAGGTGACCGAGGACCTGATCGCGCGCCACCCCGACCGGTCCATCAGGCTGCTCCGACAGGACAACGCCGGGGTCTCCGCCGCACGCAACACGGGCATCGAGGCCTGCGCCGGCCGTTACGTCCTTCCGCTGGACGCGGACGACGTGATCGCGCCGACGATGCTGGAGAAGACCGTCGCTGTCCTCGACGGCGACCCGGGCATCGCCATCGCCTCGACGGACGTGTTCACCTTCACCGACGACGATCTGCCCCCGCAGGCGATGCCCCTCCCCGCCTACAGCAGAGAACTGCTGCTCCAGCGCCTCATCATGTTCTACTGCTCGCTGTACCGCCGCGAGGCGTGGCAGACCGTGGGCGGGTACGACGAGACCATGCGGGCCGGGGAGGACTGGGACTTCTGGATCGGCTGCGTGGAACACGGCTACGACGCCCACCACATCCACGAGCCGCTCTTCGGGGCGCGCAACAAGGACACCGGACTGCACCTGGAAGCCGCCGAGAACGACCTGGCCATCCGGGCCCGCATCGTGGCCAACCACCCGGACTCGTTCAAGCCGATCACGCGTGGCTGGGCACACGCCGTGCTCGCCCAGGACGCGGACGCCTGTCTGCGGGACGAGCACGTGCCCGACGACATCCTCACCCGGGCCGCCGAGATGGACCAGTTCCTCGCCGCGGTCATGGCCCTGCAGCGCACGACGCGCGTGCAGTACTACCACATCCGCCGGCTGGAGAAGGCGCTGGCCGCTCGCGGCGGAATCGCCGGCCCGTCCGTTCCCGGGGAAGAGCACGCCCCGGCGGCTGCCCCGGTCTGACCGGAGGCGGGAGGCCGCCGGCCGCGGGCCGCTTGACAAGGGGTCACACGCTGTCGCAGGTCTCCCGCACGTGACCCGCATCGCCGGCGGGAACCACGTCCAGGTCGCGCAGGACGATGCTGATCCTTCCGTCCCAGCCGGCGCAGGCCTTGGTCAGCCCGCGCCGGTCGTACTCGATGTCGACGACGTGCGGGCCGAAGGCGGCCGTATACGTGTCGCACTCGTCGTACATGCCGCACTCCTCCACGACGGCGAAGTCGAGGCCCACCTCCTCGCGGTCGGGGGCCAGGTCGGGGGTGTTCTTCTGCGCGATGGCCAGGCCCCTGTCATGGGCGTGGTCCGCCAGGAGGGTCAGGAAGGCCTTGGCGTCGGCGGCGGTCAACAGGCCCGCGGGGGCGCGGGTGTAGCTGTCGTAGTTGTCCGGCTCGACGGCCTGGAAACCCTTGGCCGCACACGTGTCGATCCAGGTGTTCACCTTCGCGGCGACGCGTCGGCGCTTGGAGTCGGTGCGGATGTCCAGCAGTGCCTCGTCCCAGTCCTCGTCCACGACCACCTCGTCGTCCGCGTCGCGCAGCAGCAGGTCGTCGTCCCACTCCCCTTCCGCGTCCGGCTGGGCCTGGAAGGCGTTGACGTAGCAGATGCCGTAGGTGCCGGGTGCGGGGGACGCCGTGTGGTCACGGACGACGATGGAGGTTCCGGCGGGCGGGGTGTAGGAACCGCCGAGTTGGTAGTCGAAGTCCGCGGGTGCGGGGGGAAGCGTCACCTTCGACGGGGCCGGAAGGCGTTCGGGGGCCGTGGAACCCGAGCAGGCCGTGGTGAGCAGCGAGACGGCGGCGGCCGACGCCAGCAGCGCCGCCCTGGTCCGGCGTGATGGGGCACCGGCGATGTTCATGGGCAGTACGGACTCCCGGCAGAGTGGGCGGAGGGCACGGCGGTCCAGGGGCCGGGTTCACCACCCGCCCGTGGGGCCGGGTCGGCCGTCCGACCGATGCTACCGGCGGCCCTCGTGGTCGGGGCCGCCGGCCGCGCATGGCATGCCGCTCACCCTGCGGATCGGACCGTCACTGGTCGTAGGTCTCGTACTCGGCGACCTTCGGAGTGCCGGTCGAGCTGGTGATCTCGAAGGTGATCTTGCTCAGGGAGGTGCGCGGGAAGGTGATGGTTCCGGCCCCGCTTCCGGAGGCCAGGACGGCGCCGTTGTCGGCGTTGAGGATCCTCCAGGAGCCAATGCTGCCCACCGCCCCGGACGCCTCCCGGATCGCGATCCGGGACACGGCGGTCGCGGAGCCCCACTTGATCGAGACGGAACCGGTCGAGCCGACCGGCGACCAGTAGGTGCTCATGTCACCGTCCCGCACACTGCCGTAGCTCGTACCACTGGCCTTGCCGGATCCGTCGGCCCCGGCTCCGGACACCAGGCTGAGGTTGGTTCCGCTGGGCTGGGTCGGACTCGAGGAGGGAGTGGGCGACGCCGACGTGGGGGTGGTGCTCGGGGTCGATGTCGGGGTCTGTGCCGTGCAGTTGCCGTTCGACACCTGCAGGCCCTTGCCGGCGCCCGCGGTCCGGCTCACCACGTCCGGTACGCAACGGGCGTCGTCGAGCACGTAGGAGTACGGGACGGAGACGGTGGTGTTGGACTGCGGATCGGGGCCGGCGGGGTTGTTCTCGCTGCCGGGGCTGGACCAGGTCACGTTGTCGAAGACGTTGCCGCTCACCTGCCAGTAGCCGGCCGCGTCGGTGTAGAAGGTGCCCAGGACGTCCTTGGAGTCCTCGAAGTAGTTGTTGTCCACCTTGGCGCGGGCTCCGGCACGGGAGTTGATGCCCGACTCGTTGAGGCTCACGTAGTGGTTGTTGTACATGTGGGCGATTCCGCCGCGCAGCAGGGGTGCCCGGGAGTCGATGTTCTCGTAGCGGTTGTGATGGTAGGTGATGAAGCCGTTGGAGAGGTCGCTCTCACTGGACCCGACGAGACCGCCCCGTCCGGAGTTGCGCAGGATGCTGTACGACAGCGTCACGTACTGGGTGTTGTCCTTCATGTCGAAGAGGCCGTCGAATCCTTCCGCCTCCCCGCCCGAAGCCTCCAGGGTCACGTGATCGACCCAGACGTTGCGGACGTCGCTCTCCATGCCTATGGCGTCGCCGCCGTTGGACGTGGGCGAGCCCGACTTCTTGACGTTCCGGACCGTCACGTTCTGGATGATGATGTTGCTGGCCTCGCGGATGTGGATGCCCAGCTGGTCGAAGACGGCTCCGCTGCCGACGCCGACGATGGTCACGTTGCTGATCTGCTTGAGTTCGATCACTCCGGCGGCGGTGTTGCAACTGCCGCCCGACACCTTGCCGGTGTTGCCGTGGTTGATGGTCCCCTCGACCTCGATGGTGATCGGGGTGCTGCTGCTGGCCCGTCCGCACAGCGCCGCGTGGATCGCGGTTCCCGTGGTGGCCCGCACGGTCTGCCCGCCGGCGCCGCCGGTGGTCCCACCGTTCTGGGTCGCGTAGCCGGTCACGCCGCCGGTCGCCGCCGACGCGGAGGGCATCGACAGCGCCACGCCGACCGCGGCCGCGACAGCCATCACGGCCGACGCGGCGGAAAGCCGTAAGGCAACTGGTCGTCTCATCTCGCTTCTCCTGATTCGTCATGACGTCGGAACGCCTGGAGTCGCCACGGCTCCGCCGACGGTGGTGTCGGCGGTTCGTGGCAGCCGCCGGGCAGGCCGGCAGGTCGCGGTGTGTTGCGGTGCGCGTGCTGTTCTCTTCGCGAGCGGGAGGCCGCCGCGGTGCGGTGCGTCGACTCCCCGGCTCCGGCGGAACGCTGTCGGGTGGGCGTCCGCCTCGTCGGCATGCCGGATCACCGGCGGCTCGTGCGCACGTCGCGTCGAACGCCGCGACGTCCGCCTTTCCCGGAACGGTCCCAGCCCCGGGGAAAGCGCTTTCTTCCCGGGAAGATAGGGTGACTCCCCGTGGCCTGGCAAGAGGTCTGTCGCCACACGAATCGTCTTCCGCGACAGGAGGGCACCGCTCCGCTCCTGGCCGGGAACGGTCGCCAGAGGCCAGGGCGGGCGGGCCCTAGATGATCTATTCCAAGGGGTCAGTGATCGTAGGCGGTCAGTGAGCGGGGGGTCGGTTGTCCGGTCTGGTCGTTGTGCCAGATGGCGGCGG